>NZ_DASWVV010000098.1:0-9255 GCF_036406155.1 Devosia sp.
GGAAGGCCCTAAAACTCTCCCCGGCAACGTCGATGTAGCGCCTGTCGCGGATGACGAAATACATCGGCACGTCGAGGGCGTAGTCGGCGTAGCGCTCGAAGCCCATGCCGTCCTCGAAGGCGAAATGCAGCATGCCCGTGCGCGCGGCGTCGGTATTGAGCCAGATGTGCGAACGGAAGCTCAGATAGCCGGACGGCTTGCCGTCGATGAAGGGGGAGTTGGCGAACAGCGCCGTAACCACCGGCTGCAGCGCCAGACCGATGCGCAGCTTGGTGACCATGTCGGCCTCATCGGAAAAATCGAGATTGGCCTGGATGGTGGCGGAGCGGAACATCATCGAGGTGCCGAGCGTGCCGACCTTGCCCATATAGGGCTTCATGATGCCGTAGCGCGACTTGGGCATGGCCGGGATCTCGTCGACCGACCACAGCGGCGTGGTGCCAAGCCCGAGGAAGTGGATGTTGAGTTCCTCGCCCACGGCGTGGCAATCGTCCAGGTGCGCGGCGAGTTCGGCCGCGGCGCCGTGCAGCGTCGCCTGCGGTGCGCCCGACAGCTCGAACTGGCCGCCCGGCTCGAGGGAGATGCCGCCGGCCACTTCGTCGTTGCGCAGCCCGATCGGGTATTCCCCGTCATAGAAGGGATGCCAGCCGGTGCGGGCCTCGATGCCGGCGAGCAGCGCCCGGATGCCGTCGCCACCCTCGTAGGGCACCGGACGCACCGGGGCGCGCCGGAAGACGTGTTTCTCGTGTTCGGTCCCCACCCGCCACTCGGACTGCGGTTTGGCGCCGCGCGCCATGGCCTCGATGAGGTCGGCACGCGATTCGATGAGCGGGGATGGGGCGGCGCCGTCCATGGCAACTCCGGGGCGAACGTTGATCGCCGGGGAGCCCGGCTGCGGCGGGACAATAGTCGCACGCGTCGGGAAAGCAAGCACTCTATCGCCAACCGCCGATGGTTGCCTGGACCAAGGCCAGGGCGGCAACGGCGGCGGTATCGGCGCGCAGGATGCGCGGCCCGAGGCTGATCGGTATCACGAAAGCTTGCGCCAGGAGCAGCGCGCGCTCGTCCTCGGCGAAGCCGCCCTCGGGCCCGACCAGCACGCCGACCGGCAGGCCGGCGAGCTCGGCCAGCGAATCGAGCGGCGAGGACGAGGGGGCGGCCTCGTCGCAGACGATGAGCCGCCTCAGCCCGTGCTGTGCGCGCCAGCCGGCGAGCAGCGCCGGCAGCCCGATCTCGGGCGCAATCACGGGGATCGACAGGACCTCGCACTGCTCGGCCGCCTCGATGGCGTTGGCCAGCAGCTTCTCCGGCTTCAGCCGGTTGCGCAACTGGGTATGGCGGGTGAGGACCGGCTGGATGACGCCGGCGCCCATTTCGGTGGCCTTCTGGACGACATAGTCGAGCCGCGCCGTCCTGAGCGGGGCGAAGCCGTACCACAGCTCCGCCGGAGGGGTCTGGGGCGCGACCGGCTCGGCCAGCGCCAGCGTTGCCGCCTTGCGGTGCGGCGCGGCGATGCGGGCGAGCCAGGCTCCGTCGCGGCCGTTGAAGACGACGACGCCGTCGCCAGCCTGCATCCGGAGCACGGTGAGCAAGTAACTGGTCTGCTCGTGCCCCAGCGTCAACGACGCCCCTGCCCCGAGCGGCTGCTCGACATACAGGCGCGGCAGGGTCTTGTGGGTGCGCGGCATGGGCGTTCGTTCCGGGCGGTTGCGACCCCGATCATGCTTGCACCTGATCGCGGGCGAGAGGATAAGTGCGCCCGGCAGTATCGCATCGAGGTCGATCCATGCAAATGCACGAGCAGCCGGCAGGCGCGGTCGCCGACGCGCAGCGCGGCAACTGGGTCGACCGGCATGCGCCAGAATGGCTGAAGCCGTATGCGCGCCTCGCCCGGTGGGACCGGCCGATCGGCTTCTGGCTGCTGTTCTGGCCCTGCGCCTTCGCGCTGGCACTGGCGGCGCTCGCGGACCCGGACCGGGGCTTCAACTGGTGGGCGCTGGCGCTGTGCCTTGTCGGCGCCGTGGCGATGCGCGGGGCCGGCTGCACCTTCAACGACATCGTCGACCGAAACATCGACGACAAGGTCGAGCGCACCCGCTCGCGCCCGATTCCCTCGGGGCGAGTCGGCGTTGCCGCAGCCATCGCGTTCATGGTCGCGCAGGCGCTGGTGGGCCTCGCGGTGCTCCTGCAGTTCAACGGGCTCGCCATCGCGCTGGGCGTCGCCTCGCTCGCGCTGGTCGCCATCTATCCGTTCATGAAGCGGGTCACCTGGTGGCCGCAACTGTTCCTCGGACTCGCCTTCTCCTGGGGAGCGCTGCTCGGCTGGGCGGCGCAGATGGAGGCGCTCGGCCTCGCTCCCGTGCTGCTCTATGCCGGCTCCATCCTGTGGGTCATCGGCTACGACACGATCTACGCCATGCAGGATATCGAGGATGACGCGCTCATCGGCGTGCGCTCGACGGCGCGGCTGTTCGGGCGGCGGACGCGGCTGATGGTGGCGCTGTTCTACGCCGGGGCGGTTGCGCTGTGGGCCGCCGCCGCGTTCCTCGCCGGCGCCGGAATCGTGTTCGTGCTCGGCCTGGCGGCGGCGATAGCGGGGTTGACCTGGCAGGTCGTCACGCTCGACGGCAACGCTGCGGGCAATGCGCTGCTGCGGTTCAAGGCCAACCACTGGGTGGGGCTGGCCTTCACCCTCGCCCTGCTCGCGGAGGCCTGGCTGTAGGGCGCCCGCGACTGGCAGCACTCGGGGCCATTTGCTGCTAAACCTTTGAATCTACAGCTTAATATTTGACGACGTCACTTGTTGCGCGGACCCGAACTTGGTCTAATCGGGACGATCCGTGTGCCAAGGAGAATTCGTCCCATGCAGATCAACAAGCCCCGTGTCCGCCAGGTCGAAGGCTACGGCCTGACGACGGCGCAGATCTTCTACCGCGTTCCCGACCATCTCGAACTGCTGCAGGAGTTCGTGTGGCAGGAGTACGACCTGTTCCCCGACTTCCCGACCCTCTCCCGCTTCCTGGCCTTCTGGGAGGAAAAGATCGAGGGCCCGCTGCACTCAGTGACGGTGGCGCATGCGCTGCTGGTGAGGCCGAAGGAGCTTTCGCTGCTGGGGGCGTCCCGCCGTCTCAACTGAAGCCCCGGGGCGCAAGAACGGTGCAAGGCCGGCCGCAGGGGACGGCCAGCCTTGCTCTGAAGCGCTTGGAGGTCGCTTGAGGGTGCGTGATCGGGGGGAAATCACGCTGACCGGCCGTGAAATGACGCGCCGGTCGACAGGACAACGCGGCCTGCCGCAGATGGTTGCGAGGGGGCATAAAAAATTGGGGACCGGCGGTGACACCGGTCCCCCAGGCCGCCTGGAGGTGCATCGGCCGGCGGGAAGCTTGCATGCCCTCCCGCAGGCCGGCCGTGAATTCAGTTGCTGGCTTCGCCGGGCTTGCGGCGATTGAGGAAACGCGGCCGGCGGCTGGCATCGGCCGCCAGCTTGCGGCGGGCGCTGGAGTAGCCGAGGGCGACGCCGTCGACCTGCTGGCTGTACGGCAGCAGATTGCCGTCGCCGGCCTTGATGAACAGCGGCAGGCGGAGCTTGCGGCCCCAGTTCTGCCATTCGGCGACGACGTTGCTGTTGCCGATCTCCTCGAACACCCGGTAATTGAGATCGGGGTCGCCGTGCACCAGTTCGATGGCGCTGTGCAGGACGCCTTCCTCCGAGATCGCCGTCGACACGGCCACCCCGACATATTCGTCGATCGGCACCTTCACCTTGATCGCCACGCCGCTCTTTTCGAGCGTCTTGCGCACGGTGACGGTCTTGACCGGTTCCCTGGGGCCATTGTCGTTGGCCGGGCCGAACCGCCTCGCCGTGGGGGCCGGTGCCGCGTTGCCGACGCCGCCCCTCTGCCCGAACAACACAACGACCGAGGACCCTTCGATCCCTACCCCGCGAACCATGTTGAAACCTCGCTGTCAACGTCGAGAGCCGGTTAGTTCTGGCGCTCTTTTTTTGATGCCCCCAATCTAGGCCCGGCCATTACCTGCCCGCTTAAGAAACTGGGTTAAGTTTAGGTTGTTTTGCGGAGGGTTAGCAGGTCGTCACCTAGTGTAAGGGCGGATTAACCGCGCGCCCTCCGACGGCCCGCCACAGCGCCGTTCGGTGGCTGGCGCAGGAAGCGCTCCGCCCCGAACGGGGCGAGGTCCGCCGGGTCGGCCGCGCCCACCATGCGCTCGGCCAGGAGGCGCCCGCTGATCGGCCCGAGGGTGAAGCCGTGATGGCCGTGACCGAAGGCAAACCACAGCCCGTCATGGCAGGGCGCCGGGCCGATGACCGGCTTCATGTCCGGGGTGCAGGGGCGCGCCCCCAGCCACGGCGCGGCATCGACCCGCTCCCCCAGCGGAAACAGCGCGCGTGCGATGCGCTCGGCGGCCACCAGTTGCCCCGGGGTCGGCGGCGCGGCGAGGGCAGCGAACTCGGCGCCCGTGGTGAGCCGGATGCCCTGCGCCATCGGCGTGATCAGATAGTAGTTGTCGGCGTCATAGAGCCAGTTGCCAAGCCCGGCCGACCCGGCCGGCCGGTAATGCATGTGGTAGCCGCGCTTGACGAACAGCGGCAGGCGGTAGCCCAGACGCCGCGTCGCCTCGCCTGCCCATGGCCCCAGCGCAATGACGGCCGATGCCGCCTCGGCCGGGCCGTCGCGGGTCTCGACCCGCCAGCCCGAACCCTGTCGGCGGAGGCTGGCAGCGTCGCCGCGCACGAGGCTGCCGCCGAGCGAGACGAAGTAGCGCGCATAGGCAGCGGCCAGCGCCGCGGGGTCTCGCACCGTCCACGGTTCCGGCCAGTGCAGCGCGCCTGCCACGGCGACGCGCAGATCCGGTTCGAGCCGGGCGACCTGGGCGGCATCGAGGGCGCCATGGGGGATGCCGTATTCGGCCCGCACCTGCTCGGCGTCGGCCAGCGCCGCCGCCAGCGCGGCGGGATCGCGGTAGAGCTTGTAGTAGCCCCGCCGCTGCACGAGGTCGCCGGCGCCGGACGCGGCGATGAGTTCGGCGTGTTCGGCCTGTGCGCGGCGGATCAGCGTCGCGTATTGGGCGGCAAGCCCCCGGTAGCGGGCCGGAGCGGAATGCCACCAGTAGCGGGCCAGCGCCGGGGCGAGGCCAGGCAGAGCGCGCCAGTGATAGCGGGCGTCGACGCGGCGGTTGCCGGCGACGCCGAGGAGCGTCGGCAGGTCGCGCGGAAAGCGGTAGGGCCGCACGGCCTCCGTCTGGATGATGCCGGCATTGCCGTAGGACGTCTCGTACCCCGGCTCCCGCCGGTCGAGCAGCAGCACGGCGCGGCCGCGGCGCTGCAGATGAATGGCCACAGAGAGGCCGACCATGCCGGCGCCGAGGACGATCACATCAGCCATTCGCGTGCCCCTGCCCGGGGCTGCCTGCCGACGATGACGAGGTGAATGGCATGGAAGCGTCTGTGAAATGGCTGTTGTGGCAATCCCCACCCGGGCGTTCCGCCCGCGGCGTCACGGCGATGCTAGCCGATTTGCCGCGCGCCGCCCATGCGGATCCGCCGCCGGCCTCCGACGGCGCAAGCCGGCCCCGCGCGACCGCCCGCCAGCTTGCCTCGTGCCGGGCATGGGCCTAGAAGGGCGCCAGAATTTCCCGGAACCGGCATGCCCCAAGCCACACCGACCACAGCGGCCGAAGACCTCGAGTTGCTGCGCGCCAGCGCGGTGACTGCCGGGATCATCGCCGCCGGCTATTTCCGCAAGGAACTCAAGAGTTGGACCAAGGAGTTCAACTCGCCGGTGAGCGAGGCCGACATCGTGCTCGACCGCTTCCTGCACGCGGCGCTGACCACGGCGCGCCCCGACTACGGTTGGCTCAGCGAGGAATCCGCCGACGACCCCGGACGCTTGCGGCGCAAGCGCGTCTTCGTCGTCGATCCGATCGACGGGACGCGGGGGTTCATCCGCGGCGAGGACAGCTGGACGGTGTCGCTGGCGGTGGTCGAGGACGGCATCGCCATTGCCGGGGTGGTATACGCGCCGGCGCGAGACGAGATGTATGATGCCTGCCGTGGCGGTGGGGCGCGGCTCAACGGCGCGCCGCTGCGGCGCGAGACCGTGCCGGGCCGGAAGGCCCCGCTGATCCCGGCGCCGGGCGCGGTGCACCAGGAGTTGCAGGCGGCCGGGCTCGACTACACGCGCGGCCCGGCCTATTCCTCGCTCGCCTACCGGCTGGTGCAGGTCGCTTCGGGCGAACTCGACGCCGCCGTGGCGCGGCGCGGCTCGCAGGACTGGGACCTCGCCGGAGCCACCATTATCCTTAAGGAGGCCGGCATCTCCTTCGAGGACGTCTGCGACGGGGAGCTGCGCTTCAACGGCGAAGAAATCCGCCACGGCGCGCTTGCAGCAGTCGGCGAGGTGTCGCTAAAACCCGCCCTGCACGCGGCGCTCATCAAAGTCTATGGCTGCCCGCAGCTCCAACAGGCCGACCTGGAACGCAAGAAGACATGACACCCCCGAGCAAGACCCCGGATAAGCAGCTCCTGCACCTCGTCATCGGCGGCGAGCTGGAAGACATGGATGCCATCACCTTCAAGGACCTGAGCAAGGTCGACATCGTCGGCGTCTACCCCAACTACGCCGCGGCCTACGCGGTGTGGAAGGCCAAGGCGCAGATGACCGTCGACAACGCCGAGATGCGCTACTTCATCGTGCATCTGCACCGGCTGCTGTCCCCCGGCATGGACGAGTGAGCAGGCGCCGGGCGCCGGGCACCGGGCCGGGCCTCAAGGACCACAGGCTGGTGCGCTGGTTCATCGGCGCGGTGCTGATCGGGGGCTATCTCCGGCTGATCAAGGCCACCTCAAAGGTGGTGTCCGAGCCGCCCGACTACTGGCAGCGGGTCAGGGCCGACTGGCCGGTGATCGCGGTCTCCTGGCACGGCCAGTCCAACCTCGCCTATGCCTGCATCCCCGACACGCGCAACCTGGCGCTGCTCGTTTCCAACCATCCGGATGGGCGCATGGCGGCGGCCATGGCGCGCTCCTTCGGCTACCAGACCATCGACGGCTCCGGCGCCAGCGAGCGGCAGGGCCATGGCACTGGCGGGCTCACCGCCTTCCGCAACATGCTCCGCGCGCTGCGCAGCGGCACGACGCTGTTCGCGACCGCCGACATCCCTCCCGTGCCCGGCCGCCATGTCAGCCCGGGCATGATCGCGCTGGCCCGGCGCTCCGGTCGGCCGGTCTGGGCCATCGCCACGGCCAGCTCGCGACGGCGCGTGCTCGAGCACGTCTGGGACCGCATGCAGGTCAATTACCCGTTCTCGACCATCGCGTTCGTGGCCGAGGGCCCCGTCGCCATGACCGACCCGGCGGTCAGCGACGAGGCCTACGCGGCCGAGCTCAAGGTGCTGCTCGACCGCGCCCTGGAGCGGGCCTTCGCCATCGCCGACGCCGGCAGGCGATAGCCGACACGTTCAGGAACCAAGGCTGGCAATGATGGCGTCGATGGCGCCGGGGCCGCCAATGCGCTCGCGCCCGATGGCGCCGAGCCGGGCGATGTCCTGCGGTGCCGCCAGCAGCGACGCCAGCAGGTGCGACAGCGCCGCCGCGTCGGCCGGCGCCAGCAGGCGGGCCTCGCCGAACAGCCGGCCTTCCTCGCGGAAGCGCTTGCCGCGGTCGGCCGGCTTCGTGAAGGTGACCACCGGCCGGCCCGAACCGAGCGCCTGGATGGTGGCGGTTCCTGCCTGCGACAGGACGAGGTCGGACACAGCAAGCAGGTTGGCGAGCGCGCCGCGGGACGCGTGCACGGCGAGCCCCCTGCCGACGAGCCGGCCGAGGTCGGCCGCCTCCCCCGTGGCGGGGGCCTCGAGCGCGAGGCCCGACGCGGCCGCCAGCACCGCCGGGTCAATGCCGTCGGCGAGGGCAAGGAACAGATCGGGCCGCAGCGTTGCGGGCAGCGCCGCCAGCGCGTCGACCTGCAGCGCAAAATTCGCCGCCGTGTCCTGGCGGCTGCCGGGCAGCAGCGTGACCGCCTGCGGGCGGGAGCGGCGGCCGGCTGCGTCGTACTCGGCGGCCGGAATGGTGTCCATCATGACGTTGCCGGCGGCGCGTGCGTCGATGCCGGCTTCGGCCAGCGTCGCGGCCAGCCCCGCATTGCGGCTGAAGACGGTGCGGCAGGTGCGCCCGATGACCCAGCGCTCGAGCGAGGCATAAGGGCGGCCGTAGCCGGTCTTGTAGACGTCGAGATAGGTAATGCCGCGGATGCCGGCCAGGAAACAGCCGGCGACGCCGACGAAATCGCCGACGACGACGTGGTGGTCATAGGCCGCACGGGCGCGGCGCAGGAAGGCGAGGCCCGGGGGGACGGTGGCGAGGCCGCCCGTCAGGACGTCGCGCGCCAGCGTGCCGGCGGCGACGCGCGAGCCCTCGCTCGCCAGCCGGGCGCGCGGCCCCACGACCGGGCACACCCCGTCATAGGCGTGGCCGCCCCCGAGCGTGGGGTAGGCCTCCACCACGAAGCCGGGGGGCAGCCGGCGCACGATCTCGGCGCCGATCGAGTCCTCGCCGTGGCCGTTGGAAATGAACAGGAGCCGGCGGCTCTTCGCCAATTAGGCCCGACCGAGCCCGTGGCGGGCATAGGCCTCGTGTGCCGCCTGGGCGTCGGCATAGGCTTCCTGGCGGTCGACGTTCCAGTAGCTCAGTTCGTCGAGCGGGATCGGCTTGCCCGTGACGGCGCAGCGCACGAAGCTGCCGGGCTTGAGGACGACGTAGTCGCCGTCGAGGTAGCGCAATTGCGCCTCGGAGGGCGTGAATCCCTTGTCGAAAATGTTCATGGCCATGCCTTTGCTGACGACAGATATAGGAGAACCCGGCGGCCATGCAAATGCCGCGCTGCCGTCCCCGTCAGAACAGGCTTTCCTGGTCGTCGCCGCCGCCGTCGGGGCGGGGCTTGCGGCGAAGGCCGGGCGCGCCCGAGACCGTCGCCCCGATCCGCCCGTCGGCGACCTCGATGGTCAACCCCTCGCCGGGCCGCAACTGCGCAGGCGAGCGCACGATGCCGCCCGCTTCGTCCGTAACGAGCGCATAACCCCGCTGCAGCACGTTCCGGTAGCCATAGGATTCGAGCAGGCGCCCGAGCGCGCCGAGCCGGTCCCGGCGCTGGCCAAGCAGCCGTGTCCAGGCCGGGGCGAGACGCGTCGCCAGCGGTGCCAGGGCCTCGCGGCAGTGACGCAGTTCGCCGCGCAGGGCTTTGG
>NZ_DASWVV010000099.1:0-3580 GCF_036406155.1 Devosia sp.
TACCGGCCATGTGATGAGCGAAGCCGATATCGGCGGTCGCGTCCTGCCCGCGGGCGCCGATCCGCGCATCGGCATCTTCTCCCATATCGGGGCGGTGGCGCTGAACGGCATCCATGATGCACGCATCCGGCTCGGCGACCTGGTGGTCGTCTTCGGTCTCGGTGTCCCCGGACAGATCGTGGTGCAGGCCGCGCATGCCTCGGGAGCCACCGTGATCGGGGTCGATCCGGTGCCGTTCCGGCGTCAGATGGCAGAGCGCATGGGCGCGGCGCGGACGTGCGATCCCACAGCCGGCTCCGTTGCCGATGCCATAAAGGACAGCAATGGCGGGCGCGGCGCCGACATCTGCATTGAAGTCTCGGGTTCGCCACCGGCGCTCGCCGAGGCCATGCGCACGGTGACCTATGCCGGCCGCGTGGTCGCCATGGGCTTCTTCCAAGGTGAGACGCGTGGGTTGAGGCTCGGCGACGAATTCCATCACAACCGCATCGAACTCATCTCCAGTCAGATCTCGGGCGTCGCACCTGAGGCTAGCCACCGCTGGAGCAAGCCGCGGCTCTGGGAGGCTGCCGTGCGGCTGCAGTGCGAAGGACGGCTCGACCTGCTGCCGCTGATCACCGAAATGGTGCCCTTTGCCGAGGCCCCCGCCCTGTTCGCGCGGCTCGACCAGGGCGGCGATCCCTCCATTCTGCAGTCCGTGCTCAACTTTGGAACCCTCACATGACCCTGCGCGCCGCCCTACTCGGCCCTGGCGGCATCGGCACCCGCCACGCAGACGCCCTGGCCAAGATAGAGGGCGCCGAGTTCGTCGCCTGCTGCGGCCGCGACCTCGACAAGACCCGCGCCTTCGCAGCCTCACGGGGAATCGCGGCTTACACCGATTTCGACCGAATGCTGGCTGCGGAGCGGCTCGACCTGGTCATCGTCGCCTTGCCGCCCTTCGCCCATCACGGACAGGTCGAGGCAGCGGCGCGTGCCGGCGTGAACCTGCTGGTCGAAAAGCCGATCACCCTCACCAACGAGCATGCGGCAAGGATGGTCGAGGCAACGCGGGGCGTCGTTGCCGCCTGTGGCTTCATGTATCGCTTCGGCGGCGCCGTGCGGCGCTGGCAGGAGCTGGTGACGGCAGGCGCGGCCGGCCGCATTGCTCATTTCTCCGGTTCGTTCCACTGCAATGCCCTCCACGCCCCCTGGTGGCGCGACCGTGAAAAAGCCGGTGGCCAGATGGTGGAGCAACTTGTCCATATCGTTGATCTTGCGCGTGTGAACCTGGGCATGCCGCGCTCGGTCTTCGCCTCAGCCACCCGCTTCGGCCATGCCGACGTCCCCGGCTACACGGTCGAGGACGTCAGCGCGCTCATTCTGACCTATGAGAGCGGCGCCATCGGCGTCCTCCACGCCTCTAATCTGGCGGTGCCCGGCCGTTGGGCCAAGCAGTGGCAAGTGATCGGCGAGACCATGGTCGCTGATTTCACTGACTGGAACGTCGCCGAGATCACCGACACCCGGCCCGGCGGCATGAGCCAACGCATCGAAACCTCGGTCGACCCGTTCGTCGCCCAGCTTGAAGACGTGGTCGACGCCATCGGCAGCGGCCGCGCACCCCGCGTGCCGCTTTCCGATGGTGCCGACACGCTGCGCATCGTCCTGGCGGCTCGTGACTCCGCGGACCGGAAGCACGAGGTGTTTCTGTGACCTTTGACCCCACCGGCACCTCCTTTGACCTTGGCGGCGTGCTGCTTGGCGATCTGGCGCCACTGGTCGACGGAACGGTGCCCGAACACCGGCTGGAGCGGGCTGATGATCGCGGCCTTGCCTGGCGACTGAGCGACGGAACGATGGTAGAGTTGCAGATTGAGGGCGAGCGCCTCGACCTGCGACTCTCCGGTTTCATCGGCACCCGGCGCCTTTCTTCGCTCGGTCTGCGCATCGGCCGCGCCGCCAACGTGCGCCAGTACCTGCGCAACGGCTACATGAGCTGGGACGGCTCCCATTTGGTCGAACCCGACACGGCAATGGAAGCCGCCGCTGCCGACCCGAACCTGCTCGAAGGCTACGCCGCCACAGCCCTCTTGCCCCGCGGGCGCGACGGCGCCGTCATACTCGGCTTCCTTCGCCACGACAGGTACCAATCGCGCTTTCGCTTCAACTTCGAGAACGGACCGCTCGCGATCGACGTCGAGACGCTGATCGACCGCAAGTCTTTCACCGGCGAGGTTCGCGCCGAGCCGCTGATCCTGTTTGCCGGCGACGATACCGAACAGGCCCTCGCCCGCTGGGCCCGCGCCGTGGCCGAGGCCAGTCCAGTGCCGCCCCGTCTTCCGCCGCGCCGCGTCACCGGCTGGTGCTCCTGGTACAATCTTTACGCCTCGCTTGAGCCCAAGGTACTGCTCGAACATCTCGACGCCGCGGCCCGCTTCCGCGAGGAAAGCAAGGTGCCCTTCGACATTTTCCAGATCGACGATGGCTTCACGCCCGAAATGGGCGACTGGCTCGACTTCAAGCCGCAATTCCCGCAGGGCATTCGGCCCATCCTCGAGGCAGCGCGCGACAAGGGATTTACCCCCGGCCTCTGGATCGCCCCCTTCATGGTGGGCAACCGCTCGCGGCTCTTTGCCGAACATCCCGACTGGATCGTGCGCAGTCGCGCCACCGGCGAGCCGCTCGCCCCCATGACTTTTTACGGCGAGTTCCGCTGGCACAAGCGCAGCGAGGAATACTACGTCCTCGACGTCACCCATCCCGATGCGGAAGCCTATATCAGGCGCGTATTCCGCACCTGGGCGCGCGAGTGGAACTGCGGCTACTTCAAGGCCGATTTCCTCCACCTCGGCTCCACCTATGGCCCGGACCAGGCGTTGTGGCACGAGGACGGCCTCAGCCGCATCGAAATCTGGATGCGCATGGCCCGGCTGATGCGCGAGGAGATCGGCGAGGCGACCCTGCTCTGCTGCGGCTCGCCCATCTGGGCGGCGGTGGGCTACGCCGACGTCATGCGCATCGGCCGCGATGTCGGGGTGTCCTGGCGCGGGCACTATTCCGCCCAGTCGCTGCTGCGCGACCAGACCGCCCGCAATTTCGCCAATGGCATCCTGTGGCAGAGCGATCCCGACTGCATCCTGCTCCGCGACCGCTTCCACGAACTGACCGACGATCAGGTGCGTTCGCTTGCCATGTTCGCCGGTCTCGCCGGTGGCGTCGTCATGACCAGCGACCAGCTCGACGAGGTGTCGCCCGAGCGTCGGCAGCTCTTCGCCGATCTGCTGGCCAAGCCACGGGCTATTTCCTGCAGCTTCCCCGAGCTCGGCCGATCGGCACTGCACTATACGCTCTCGAGCTATCCCAACGGCGAGCCGATGGCCGTCAGCCATGCCGACCCGGTACTGATCCAGAGTACACGGCAGGCCGATGGGTCATTGCTCGTCAATGTGTTCAATACAGGCGACCGCGCAACCGAGCGGCTGGTGCCGTGGTCGATCTTCGAAGGACACGGGCCGGTCTTCGAGGACGCGGAGCGCTGCGTCGAGGGTTCGCACGGTATCCCGGTTCATCTCCGCCCCTACCAGTCACGGCAGTTCAC
>NZ_DASWVV010000100.1:0-28179 GCF_036406155.1 Devosia sp.
GCCGGGGAGAGTTTTAGGGCCTTCCTCGAGGGCCGGCTGCCGCAACTGCCCGGCGAGAAGCCCACCAGCAAGGACTGGGAGGATCACCTGTCCACCCTGTTCCCGGAAGTGCGGCTCAAGCAGTTCCTCGAGATGCGCGGCGCCGACATGGGCGATGCCGCTGCCGTCAACGCCCTGCCGGCGCTGTGGGTCGGGCTGCTCTACGACGCGACGGCGCGGGCCGCCGCCTGGGACCTGGTCGGGGACTGGACCGCCGCGGAGCGCCAGCGCCTGCGCGAGGAGGTGCCGCGCGCCGGCCTTGCCACCCCTTTCCGCGACGGCACCGTCCTCGATGTCGCCCGGCAGGTGGTGGACCTGGCGCGGGCCGGCCTCTCCCGCCGCGCCCAGGTCGCGGACGGCGTGGACGAGACCCGCTACCTTGCCCCGCTCGAGGCGACGCTCGCGCTTGGCAAGACTCCGGCCGAGCGCTGGCTCGACAAGTACCACGGCGCGTGGGCAGGCGATCTCGGCCGCATCTTCGACGAGGCCGAGATCTGAGGTCTATTCGGCGGCCGCCGGCAGCTTGTCCCTGTCCTCGAGGTTGCCCATGGACGCCACGATGTGGTTGGCGAGCGCGTCGTAGATGCCGCCATAGGCATGGCTCGCCCGCATCAGCGCGATCTGCGCGTCGCGCAGCCGGGGCAACCCCTTGTCCTCTGAGATCACCCGCATGCCCGGCTGCAGCGCGCTTTCGGGCAGGAAACCGACGGCGAGATCGGTGAGCACGGCACTGGTGATGGCCATGGCGTTCGACGAGGTATAGGCGATCCGGTAGTCACGCCCGATGCGGTTGAGCGCCTCGACCGCGGTGTCGCGCCAGCAGCAGTTCGGTCCGCCGGTGGCGAGGGGCAGGGGGTCCTGCAGCAGCGCCTCGCCGCCATGCGAGGCCACCCAGAACATGCGCTCGGTGCGGAACAGTTCGCCGTATTCGTGGCTGGTCCCCTGGGTGAAGACGATGAGGTCGTACTTGCCAGTGCGCATGCCCTCGATCAGCTCCTCCGACGGCTGGCAGCGCACGTCCACGACGATCCTCGGGTGGGTGCGCTGGAAATTCGACAGGATGACCGGCAGCAGGCGCACGGCATAGTCGTCGGGGACGCCGAAGCGGATGCTGCCTGACAGGTCGCCGTCCGAGAACAGGTCCATGATTTCGGCGTTGAGGCGCAGCATGCGCCGGGCCAGGGCATAGACCTCCTCGCCGTAATTGGTGAGCGAAACGCTGCGGCCGTCGCGGGTCAGCAACACCTGGCCGAGGCGCTCCTCGAGCCGCTTGATCTGCATCGACACGGCGGACTGGGTCTTGTTCACGCGCCGCGCCGCAGCGGTGAAGCTGCCGCAATCGGCGATGGCGCAGAAGCTCTGCAACTGGTCGAGATCGAGGGGTGTCGACATGGGTGCGCACCATCACGCAGATTGATGAGGTGGATGAAATCTATTTGTTGGAGGAATGGAAGGCAAGCGCCTATCGTCCTTGCAACGGTGCCCGATCAGCTTTGGCACCGCTCTCGGCTTCCCCCCCCGGGACCACGTGAAATCGGAGAAGACCCATGGCGTACTTGCTTGCGGGCGAGCGGCCCGCCCGTGCCCCTGTCCCTGCGCATCCCCTCGCGGGCTTCTTCCGCTGGCTGGCCGCGGTGCGCACCCGGCGCGCCCGCCGCCTCGCACTGCAGGACCTGCTCGAACTCGATGCCGCGCTGCTCGCCGACCTCGGCATCAGCCGCGAGGATGTGTTCGCGGCCATGCGCCATCCGCCGCGCGATGCCGGAGAGGCGCTGGCCGCCTGCCGCGCCCGCAACGACGCCCGCCCTTGGCCCGATCGCTGATCGCGCCAGCCCCTGGGGTCGGCCCGATTTGCCGGCCCGGTTTCCTGACGACTGGCCGGACCTCGCGTCCGGCCTTCTTTCTTCCGCCCGCGCTTGATGAAGCGGCCGTTCAGGAGGCGTTCAACGCCGCCGGGACAGCCTCGCTGGCACAAACACGCCAGGAGGAATGAAAATGACCAATCGCCACAAGGCCCTGCTCACCGCCGCCGCGCTGCTCGCCGGGCTGGCCGCCGCGCCGGCGCTCGCCCGCGACAACGCCCCGATGGGCACCACCATTACCAAGGCCGACCTCGAGAAGGACGGCTATACCTGCCAGCTCGTCAGCGTCGGCTTCTGGGAGTGTACCAAGGGCGGCAAGACCTACTGGTGCGACGCCGGCAGTTGCCAGCCCAAGCCGCGCCTGCAGCCGTCCGGCACGCGCGTCCCGCGCCCGGATGTGAACGGCCAGCTGCTGAGCCGCTGATCGGCCGGGGGCCGGCCCCGCCCGCCCGCCGGGCCCCGTCAGGGCAGGGCGGCGAAGCCGTCGCCGAAGCCGTTGAGCGACACCGGGATGCCGATTCCTTCTTCGGGCGTCTTGAAGACGACGAAGATCGCGTTCGTGCCCTCGGACAATTGCTTGAGCAGGTCGTCGTCGAGCACCACCTCGGCGACGCAGCCATTGGGCAGGCAGCGCACGAAGGCGACCCGGCCGATGTCCTTGCCGTCGATGTTGAGCCCGAGCCCGTTCGGCAGCAGCACGCCGAGCGGGGCGAGGACGCGCAGCAGCCGCGCCTGCCGGTCGGCCGTCTTCAGCACGATCACCGACAGGCCGACATTGGGCTGGTCCTCGGCAGACACGTTCTGGATGATTGCGCACTGCTCGAAACTCGCGCCGGGAGGCGTGTCGCAGCTCATCTGCCAGTCGCCATACTGGGCCTTGACCACACCCTGCGCCAGGGCGGGGGCGGCGACCAAGGCGGCCAGGGTCAGCAGCAGGGCCGCAAGCGGCGTCAATCTCAGCGTCACGGGATGTTAACTCCACCAGGCATGCGCGCGCGTCGGCGACGCTCGGTTCTGTGTCCGACGGCAGGCGCGCCTTGTCAATCACCGCGCTGCCGCTTACCACCGGCTCGGGCCGCCCCGCCGGCTGCTTCCCTATCCAGCGCAGGAAGCCGGCGCAATGAGGGCGTCGTTGATGCAGATCAAACTTGTCCCCAATTGCGCACTTTGACGCATGCGCGCCTCGCGTGGTGGAATTGCGTTGCAACTGCCGATGTGATTTAGACAACCAATGAGCGCATCGACAGGCGCTCGGAGGCTGAGTCGCGGCGCCCGTTCGGGCGGTATTTTGCCGCAGGCCAGCCAGGCAAGCCGGAACAACGGGACTCAAGGGGGTTATAGGTGACCGGACAGTTTTTCCGCTCAATTCGGGCCGCGATCGGCGCCACCCTCGCGTTGGCGCCCGCCGCCGCGTTCGCCCAGGAAATCGGCAGGCCGGAGCCGGGGCAGCTGGGCCTGCAGCAATCGGTCACGACGCTGATGGACTCCATCCGCACGTTCCACGACGGCGTGCTGATGTGGACCATCACGCTGATCACGCTGCTGGTGATGGTGCTGCTGCTCATCGTCATGGTGCGCTTCAACGCCAAGGCCAATCCGACGCCGTCGAAGACGACGCACAATACCCTGATCGAAGTCGTCTGGACGGTGATCCCCATTCTCATCCTGGTGATCATTGCCATTCCCTCGTTCGGCGTTCTCACCGATCAGCTGACCATGCCGGACGGGCAGCGCAAATATCTCGGCAACAACATCTTCTCGTTCGGCGAGGTGGACGTGCCGGCGCCCGCCCTGACTGTCAAGGCGACGGGCGAGCAGTGGTACTGGAACTACGAATATGTCGACCAGGGCCTCTCCTTCGACTCCAACATGCTCAACGAGGAGGAGCGTGCGGCGACCAAGCCCGGTGAGCCGCGCCTGCTGGCCGTGAACAACGAACTGGTGGTGCCGGTCGATACCACGGTGCGCATGCAGATCACCGCCAGCCCCGGCGGCGTCATCCATGCCTTCGCCGTGCCTTCCTTCGGCATCAAGATCGACGCCGTGCCCGGCAAGCTCAACGAAACCTGGTTCAATGCCCGCAAGACCGGCCTCTACTACGGCCAGTGCTCGGAACTGTGCGGCCAGGACCACGCCTTCATGCCGATTGCCGTACGTGTCGTCACCCAGGACGAGTACGCGCTGTGGATCAAGACGCTGGCGGAGGGCTTCGTCGACGACGCCAACGCCACTCTGCCGACGCTGTGACAACGCCGGCGGCCGCTTGCCGGCCTCCGCTGACCAACGGAATTTGTGAGGAAAGCTGCAATGGCTGACACCCACCATCTGGAAGCCCACGGGGCCCAGGCTCCTGCCGCGGCGCATGCTGAAAGCCATCCCACGGGCTGGCGGCGCTACGTCTATTCGACCAACCACAAGGACATCGGCACGATGTACCTGATCTTCGCCATCGTGGCGGGGGTGGTCGGGTCGTTGTTGTCGGGCGCCATGCGCGTCGAGCTGCAGGAGCCGGGCATCCAGCTGTTCCACGGCCTGGCCGCGATGGTCTACGGCTCGGGCGGCGATGCCGCCATCGACGCCGGCAAGCACATGTACAACATGTTCACGACCATGCACGCGCTGATCATGATCTTCTTCATGGTCATGCCGGCGATGATCGGCGGCTTCGGCAACTGGTTCGTGCCGCTGATGATCGGCGCGCCGGACATGGCGTTCCCGCGCATGAACAACATCTCCTTCTGGCTGCTGCCCTTCGCGCTCACGCTGCTGGTGCTGTCGATGTTCTTCGAGGGCCCGCCGGGCGCCTACGGCGTCGGCGGCGGCTGGACCATCTATCCGCCGCTTTCCACCAGCGGCCAGCCCGGGCCGGCCATGGACTTCGGCATCCTGGCGCTGCACATCGCCGGCGCCTCCTCGATCCTGGGCGCCATCAACTTCATCACCACCATCTTCAACATGCGCGCCCCGGGCATGACGATGCACAAGATGCCGTTGTTCCCGTGGTCGGTGCTGGTCACCGCCTTCCTGCTGCTGCTGACGCTGCCGGTGCTCGCCGGCGCCATCACCATGCTGCTGACCGACCGCAATTTCGGCACCACCTTCTTCGCGCCCGAAGGCGGCGGCGACCCGATCCTGTACCAGCACCTGTTCTGGTTCTTCGGGCACCCGGAAGTATACATCCTGATCCTGCCGGGCTTCGGCATCGTCAGCCACATCGTCTCGACCTTCTCGCGCAAGCCGGTGTTCGGCTATCTCGCCATGGTCTACGCCATGGTCGCCATCGGCTTCGTCGGCTCGGTGGTGTGGGCGCACCACATGTTCACCGTCGGCATGTCGCTTGACCTGCAGCGCTATTTCGTGGCCGCGACGATGGTCATCGCCGTGCCCACGGGCGTGAAGGTGTTCTCCTGGATCGCCACCATGTGGGGCGGCTCCATCACCTTCCGCGCCCCGATGGTGTGGGCGATCGGCTTCATCTTCGTGTTCACCGTCGGCGGCGTCACCGGCGTGGTCCTGGCCAATGCCGGCGCCGACCGGGCCCTGCACGACACCTACTACGTCGTCGCCCACTTCCACTACGTGCTATCGCTGGGTGCGGTGTTCGCGATCTTCGCCGGTTGGTACTACTGGTACCCGAAGATGTTCGGCCTCATGTACAATGAAGGCATGGCGCTGGCGCACTTCTGGCTGACCTTCATCGGCGTCAACCTCGTGTTCTTCCCGCAGCACTTCCTTGGCCTCGCCGGCATGCCGCGGCGCTACATCGACTATCCGGACGCCTATGCGCTGTGGAACTTGGTGTCGTCGATCGGCTACTACATCACCTTCGCCGGCCTGCTGCTGTTCCTGTACTCGCTGTTCGAGGCAGTGCGGAAGCGGCGCATCGCCCCGGCCAATCCGTGGGGCGAGGGGGCAACGACGCTGGAGTGGACCCTGTCCTCGCCGCCGCCGTTCCACCAGTTCGAGACGCTGCCGCGGATCGGCAGCGGCACGGCCGGGCATTGATGGCTGCGGCCGGAAAGACAGCGAACTGATGGCTTACGTTGACGATCACGGGCAGATAGCAGCCGTCGCGGGGGAGGCGCGCGCCGAGGACTATTTCGCGCTTCTCAAGCCGCGGGTGATGTCGCTCGTGGTCTTCACGGCGCTCGTCGGGCTGCTGCTCGCGCCCGGCGGCATCAACCCGGTGGTCGGGTTCGTCGCCGTGCTGTCGATCGCCGTCGGGGCAGGGGCCTCGGGCGCGCTCAACATGTGGTACGACGCCGATATCGACGCCCGCATGAGCCGCACCGCCAACCGCCCGATCCCCGCCGGCCGCATCGACCGGGACCATGCCCTCGCCATGGGCCTGGTGCTGTCCGCCTTTTCGGTGGTGCTGCTCGGCCTCGCCACCAACTGGCTGGCCGCCGGCCTGCTCGCCTTCACCATCTTCTTCTACGCCGTCATCTATACGATGTGGCTCAAGCGCGCGACGCCGCAGAACATCGTGATCGGGGGCGCCGCCGGGTCGTTCCCGCCCATGATCGGCTGGGCCGCCGTCACCGGCAGCGTCAGCCTCGAGGCCTGCGTGCTGTTCCTCATCATCTTCCTGTGGACGCCGCCGCACTTCTGGGCGCTGGCGCTCTACAAGCAGAGCGACTACGGCGCCGCCGGCGTGCCCATGCTGCCCAACGTGGCGGGCGAGGGCGCGACCAAGGTGCAGATCCTGCTCTATTCGGTGGTGCTGGTGGCGGTGTCGCTGCTGCCGCCGCTGCTGGGCTTCAGCGGCCTTCTCTACACCGTTGCCGCCGCCGTCACCGGCGCGCTGTTCCTGCTCTCCGCCGGGCGGCTGTTCCGTACGCGCGAGAACGTGGCCATGAAGAAGGCCGCGCGCGGGCTCTTCGGCTATTCGCTGAGCTACCTGTTCCTCATCTTCCTCGCGCTGCTCGTCGATCGCGTGGCGGGGCTGGCGGGATGGCTGTGATGGGGCAACCGGTGGACAGGGAAGCCGAACAGGCGGCACGCCGGCGCCGGCGCTCGCTGGTGCTGGCCCTCGTGCTCGCGGCCTTCGTTGTGATCGTTTACGCCCTCACCATCGCCAAGATGGGCCCCGGCGTACTGCAGCGACCCTTGTGACACCATGACCGACGCTACCCTTCCCCCCACCAGCCGCCGCGGCAATGTCCGCATCGCCGCCATCCTGGCCGCCGTCGCCGTATTCATGGTCGGCATGGCCTTTGCCGCCGTGCCGCTCTACGACCTGTTCTGCCGGGTGACCGGGTACAACGGCACGACGCAGGTCGCCGATAGCAACCCCAAGGGGACCATCGCGCGGCAGATGACGGTGGCCTTCGATTCCAACGTGGACAGCGCCTTGGCTTGGCGTGTGCAGCCGTCGCGGCCGGTCACCGACAGCATTGGGGCGGTGACGACGGTGGTCTACACCGCGACCAACCTGTCCGATCATCCGATTACCGGATCGGCCATCTTCAACGTCGTCCCCGAAACCGCCGGCATCTACTTCAACAAGATCGAGTGCTTCTGTTTCACCGAGCAGACGCTGGCAGCGGGCGAGACGGTGGAAATGCCCGTCACCTTCTTCGTCGATCCCGATCTGGCGGAGAACCGGGACCTCGACACCGTCCGGCAGATCACCCTGTCCTATACCTTCTACGCTTCTTCTGAGGGAACCTAAGCCATGGCCGCTCACGCCAAGCCGAACCACGATTACCATCTGGTGAACCCGAGCCCCTGGCCCTTCGTCGGCTCCGTCTCGGCCTTCATCATGGCGGTCGGCGCCATCACCTGGATGCACGATATCCTGCCGCCTTGGCCGTTCTTCATCGGTCTCGCCGGCGTGCTCTACACCATGTATGCGTGGTGGAGCGACGTCATCCGCGAGGGCCATGCCGGCGACCATACGCCGGTGGTGATGCTGCATCACCGCTACGGCATGCTGCTGTTCATCGTCTCCGAGGTGATGTTCTTCGCCGCCTGGTTCTGGGCCTATTTCGACGGCTTCTTCAACGTCGACGCCCCCGAGCAGCTGGCCCGCCTCGCCGCCACCGGCGGCGTGTGGCCGCCGACCGGGGTCGAACTCTTCGACCCCTTCCACCTGCCGCTGTTCAACACGCTGCTGCTGCTGACCTCCGGCACCACCGTGACCTGGGCGCACCACGCCCTGCTGCACAACGACCGCCAGGGGCTGAAATGGGGCCTGGCCCTCACCATCCTGCTCGGCCTCACCTTCACGGCGGTGCAGGCGCTGGAATACTCGCAGGCCGGCTTCCAGTTCTCGGGCAACCTGTACGGCGCCACCTTCTTCATGGCCACCGGCTTCCACGGCTTCCACGTGATCGTCGGCACCATCTTCCTGATCGTCAACCTGGTCCGCGCCATGGGCGGCGATTTCACCCCGCAGCACCATTTGGGCTTCGAATTCGCTGCCTGGTACTGGCACTTCGTCGACGTGGTGTGGCTGTTCCTGTTCGCCTCGATCTATGTGTGGGGCAGCTGGGGCGTGCCGCTCGCCCACTGACGGCGGGCACATCTTTGCTGGGGGCGCGGCCGCGGCTGCGCCCCATTGCTTTTGAAGGACGCTAATGCCCGATTCCGACCGCCTGCCGTCCCCGCCAGCCCGGCGCTTCAGCCTCCGGACCGCCGCCTTCGTCGTGCTCATGCTCGCCTTGACCGGCGTGTTCGCGGCGCTGGGGGCGTGGCAGTGGCAGCGGCTCGCCGAAAAGCAGGCCCTGATCGCGGCGGTCGAGGAGCGCATCCACCAGCCCGCCATTGCCCTGCCGGCGGCGCGGGAGTGGCCCGCATTGGCCCCCGCCTATCTCGACTACCGGCCGCTGACGGCGAGCGGGCGCTACGTGCCGGAGGGGACGGTGCTGGTTTTCACCAGCATTGCCGGCGGTCGCGGCCGCTATTCCGGCCCCGGCTACTGGGTGATGACGCCGCTGGCACTTGCCGAGGGCGGAACGCTGTTCGTCAACCGCGGCTTCGTGCCCGAAGCGGCTGCCGCCGCCTTTGCCGGCGGCGGCCCGCTGCCGGAGGGCGAGGTCACGGTGACGGGCATCGGGCGCATGCCGGAGCCGGCCAGTGCCTTCACCCCCGGCGCCGATATCGAAAAGCGCATCGAGTGGGTCCGCGATCCCGAGCGGCTGGCCCGCTTCGCCGCTCCCGCACCCGCTCCCTTCGCCCCCGTCTATCTCGACCTGCCGGCCGGCGATGCGGGCGCCCTGCCGCAGGGCGGGGAGACGGTGGTGGAGTTTCCCAACAACCACCTGGGCTATGCCATGACCTGGTTCGGTTTCGCCCTGCTGACGCCGATCATGCTGGGCTTCTGGCTGCTGCGCCGCGGCCGGCCCGCGCCGGATCGATGAAACTTGCGGTTGGCGGGCTCTTTTACTAGGGTGCGCCGCAATCCCAAGGCATGCGCGCCAGGCGTGCCTCCCAGACAGAACCCGGGGCGATTCCCTTCAATGCTGTTCGTATCGACGCGCGGGCGGGCTCCGGCGCTCAATTTCTCCGATGCGGTGCTTGCCGGGCTTGCCGGCGACGGCGGCCTCTATGTTCCAAAGGTGTGGCCCCGCCTCTCGCCCGAGCAGATCGCCGGCTTCGCCAACCGTCCCTACGCCGAGGTGGCCTTCGACATCATCGCCCGTTTCGTCGACGGCGAGATTCCCGATGCGGCGCTGCGGGCCATCGTCGAGGGCGCCTATGCCGGTTTCCGCCACCCCTCGGTGGCACCGCTGGTGGAGCTCGAGCCGGGCCATTTCGTGCTCGAGCTGTTCCACGGGCCGACACTGGCCTTCAAGGACGTGGCCATGCAGTTCCTGGCCCGCACCATGGACCACATCCTGTCGGCGCGCGGGCAGCGGGCGACCATCGTCGGCGCGACCTCGGGCGACACCGGGTCGGCCGCCATCGAGGCCTTCCGCGGCCGCCCGTCGGTCGACATCTTCATCCTGCACCCGAAGGGCCGCACCTCCGAGGTGCAGCGCCGGCAGATGACCACGGTGCTCGACGACAACGTCTACAACCTCGCCATCGAGGGCACCTTCGACGACTGCCAGAACATCGTCAAAGGCCTGTTCAACAACCACCGCTTCCGCGACGGCGTGCGCCTGTCGGGCGTCAATTCCATCAACTGGGGGCGGATCGTCGCGCAGATCGTCTACTATTTCACCGCGGCGGTGTCGCTCGGCAGCCCGCACCGCGAGGTCACCTTCGTCGTGCCCACTGGTAATTTCGGCGATATCTTCGCCGGCTACTGCGCGCGCCGCATGGGCCTGCCGATCCGCACCCTGGTGATCGCCACCAATACCAACGACATCCTGTATCGGGCGCTGCAGACCGGGCTTTACGAACTGGGGGCGGTGACGCCCACCATCAGCCCGTCGATGGACATCCAGGTTTCCTCCAATTTCGAGCGCCTACTGTTCGAAGCGCTGGACCGCGATGCCGAGCGCCTGCAGCGGCTCATGGACAATCTCGCCCAGACCGGCGACTTCGCCATTCCCCCGGTGGCGCTCGCCGCCATGCGCGCCGTCTTCGGAGTCGGGCGCACCGGCGAGGACGAGACCTCGATCGCCATCGCCGAAACCTGGCAGCGCTCCGGCTACCTGCTCGACCCGCATACCGCGGTGGCGGCGGCGGTGGCGCGGCCGCTGGTCGGCGGCGAGACCCCCGTGATCACGCTGGCCACCGCCCATCCGGCCAAGTTCCCGGCAGCGGTCAAGGCTGCCGCGGGCATTGAACCAGCCCTGCCGCTGTGGTTGGCTGACCTTTATCAACGACCCGAGCGCCTGAGCGTTCTGGCCAACGACCAGGGCGAGGTGGAAGCCTTCGTCCGGGCCCGAACCCGCGCCATGGAGGAACGCCTTTGAGCGTTAGAAGCACGACGCTGCCCAACGGCATGACCGTCCTGACCGACGACATGCCGCATCTGGAGAGCGCTTCGTTGGGCATCTGGGTCAAGTCCGGCTCGCGCAGCGAAACGGTAGCCGAGCACGGCATTTCCCATATGCTCGAGCACATGGCGTTCAAGGGCACCACCACCCGCAACGCTCTCGAGATCGCCGAGGCCATCGAGAATGTCGGCGGCGACCTCAATGCCGCGACCTCGGTCGAACACACCGGCTACTTCGCCCGCGTGCTCAAGGAAGACGTGGCCCTCGCCGGCGACATCCTTTCCGACATCCTGCAGAACTCGTTGTTCGAGCGCGAGGAACTGGACCGCGAGCAGCAGGTGATCGTGCAGGAGATCGGGGCGGCGCGCGACAACCCCGACGACTATGTGTTCGACCTGTTCCAGTCGGCGGCCTACACCAACCAGCCGATCGGGCGCTCCATCCTCGGCACCGTCGAATCGGTCAAGAGCTTCGGCCCCGATTCCATCCGCGCCTACATGGATCGCAACTATGTCGGCGACCACATGGTCATCTGCGCCGCCGGCAATGTCGACCACGACGCCCTGGTCGACGTCGCCGGCGAGCGCTTCCACGACCTGCGCCCCAGCGGTGCCCCCGAGCCGATCCGGGCCAACTATACCGGCGGCGAGGAACGGCTGCTTTCCGACCACGAGCAGGCCCATATCGTGCTGGGCTTCGAGGGCCGCGCCTACAATTCCGACGGCTTCTATGCCGCCCAGATTCTCGCCTCCATCCTCGGCGGCGGCATGAGTTCGCGCCTGTTCCAGGAAGTGCGCGAGAAACGTGGGCTGTGCTATTCCGTCTACGCCTTTCACTGGGCTTTCGCCGACAGCGGCATCTTCGGCGTCGCCGCCTCGACCGGAGAGGAGCAGGTCACCGAACTGGTGCCGGTCGTCGTCGACGAACTGCGCCGCGCCACGGAGGAGATTTCCGAGGAGGAGGTCGTCCGCGTCCGCAACCAGATCCGGGCCGGGCTGCTGATGTCGCTGGAAAGCCCCTCCTCGCGTGCCGGCCAGTTGGCCCGCCAGCAGATCCTGTGGGGCCGCCCGATCCCGCTGCAGGAGACCGTGGACCGCATCAACCGGGTCACCGCCGACCGGGTCAAGCTGGTCGCCCGGCAGTTGTTCGACACCGACAAGGTGTCGCTGGCCGGCATCGGTCCGGTCGCCCGCCTCCCCGACTACCAGACCATCGCCGCGCAACTGAAGAACTGATCGTCATGGCCCGCGCAAATGATGCTCACCTGGTTCGCCCGTGACGACACGCCGGTGCTGCTGGGGCCGCGCGTGACGCTGCGGGCGCCGCGCCAGGCCGATTATCGCGCCTGGCGGGCGCTGCGCCGGGAGAGCCGCGACTTCCTCAAGCCGTTCGAGCCACGCTGGACCGAGGCCGATTTGGGCCAGGCGGTGTTCCTCGCGCGCCTGCGGCGCGGCCGCGAGGAGGCGAGGGCGGGCACCGACTTCACCTTCTTCATCTTCTTGAGGGAAGGCCAGGGCGAGATCCTGGTCGGCGGCCTCACCCTGTCCAATATCCGGCGGCGCGCCGCCCAGTACGTGACGCTCGGCTACTGGATGGGGCGCCCCTATGCCGGGCGCGGCCTGATGACCGAAGCGGTGGGCACCGTCATTCCGTTCGTCTTCGACACGCTCGGCCTGCACCGCATCCATGCCGCATTCCTGCCCTCGAACCAGGCCAGCCGCCGCGTCCTCGAGAAGAATGGCTTCCGCGAGGAGGGCTACGCCGAGAACTACCTGCAGATCGACGGCAAGTGGAGCGACCACGTACTTTTCGGGCTCACGCGCGAGCGCTACGAGGCGGCTGCCAGCGAAGGCGAGCGCTGAATGCTTGTGGCCGCGGGGAAACCCCGATACCTAGGTTCCCCATCTGTGGCTGCGGCGGAAAACACTTGCGTCTGATGCGTCTGCTTCACACCCTCGCGACCCTGTTGCTGTTCGCGCTGGTCGGCATCCTGCCCGCCTCGGCCTTCGAGGTGATCACCGTTCCCGAGAACGTCAATGCGGTCAACCTGACCTCGGCCATCGACGTCCTGCCCGGGACCGATGGCCGGGTGCAGCTGTCGACGGCGCCGGGCGAGGATGGCATCATCCGCCGCATCGAGGTCCTGGCCAGCGTCGGCGGCACCAACCCGAGCTGGGCGTTGTTCGCGCTGCGCAACGACTCCGACGTGCAGCTCGAGCGGCTGCTGGTGGCGCCGTTCTTCCGCCTGCCGGGATCTGGCATCTTCCGCCCCGACCTGGGCAACGAGCGCATCAAGGTGCTCACCCCGAGCGCCGGCCTGAGGCCCGAACGCCTCGCCGATCGCGAGGCCGACGTCTTCGAGATCACGCTCGATCCGGGCGCCACCGTCACCTTCGTTGCCGAGCTCGCCAACGGCCATCTGCCCGAGCTCTACATGTGGAAGCCGGACGCCTACCGCGACTACGTGAACTCCTTCACGCTGTTCCGTGGCACCGTGCTCGGCGTCTCCTCCCTGGCGGCAGTGTTCCTGACCATCATGTTCGTGGTCAAGGGGCGCGGCATCTTCCCGGCGACCGCCGCCTTCTCCTGGGCGGTGCTCATCTACCTGCTCATCGATTTCGGCGTGCTCGGCCCATTGCTCGGCATCTCCAATGGCGCCATGCAGCCTTTCCGCGCCGCCGCCGAGGCGGGCATCGCCACGACCCTGTTCGGGTTCCTGTTCATCTATCTCAACCTGCACCGCTGGCACCTGCGCTTCATCCACCTCGCTTTGGCGCTGGTGGTGGTGTTCCTCGCCCTGTTCGGCTTCGCCTTCTTCCAGCCCGAGATCGCCGCCACCGTGGCGCGGTTGGTGCTGGCCCTGCTCGGGGTGACCGGTTTCTTCCTGATCCTGCTGCTGGCGCTGCGCGGCTACGACCGCGCCGTGCTGCTGGTGCCCACCTGGATCATCTACATCGCCTGGCTGTTCTACGGCTGGCTCGTGGTGTCGGGCCAGGTCTCCAACGACGTGGCGCAGCCGGCCGTCGCCGGCGGACTCGTGCTCACCGTCATGCTGCTCGGCTTCACCTCGGTGCAGCATGCCTTCTCCGAGGGGCAGGTATCGATCGGCACGCTCAGCGAGGTCGAGCGCCGCGCCCTGGCGCTGACCGGCAGCGGGGACTTCGTGTTCGACTGGAACATCGAGCGCGACCGCGTCTCCGTCTCCGAGGAACTGGGCACCCGCCTGGGCGAACGGCGCGGCGCCCTGCGCGGCTCGATCAAGCGCTGGCTCGACCGCGTCCATCCCGACGACCGCGACCGCTTCCGCACCGCCTTCGATACGCTGGTCGAGCTCAAGCGCGGCAAGGTGTCCGCCGATGTCAGGCTGGCGGCCCATGACGGCAGTTTCCGCACCTTCCGCATGCGCGTGAAGCCGGTGCTGGGCGGGGACGGCCAGGTCAACCGCATCGTCGGCACGCTGCAGGACGTCAACGACGACCGCGCCTCGCGCGACCGCCTGCTGCACGACGCCGTGCACGACAGCCTCACCGGCCTGCCCAACAAGCAGCTGTTCCTCGACCGGCTGGACCGCTCGCTGCTACGTGCCCGCCTGCCGAACGGCATCAAGCCCGCGGTGTTCCTCATCGACATCGACCGCTTCATGGAGCTCGAGGAACGCGTCGGCCACGCGGCCGCCGATTCGGTCGTCCTCGCGATCTCACGCCGCATTGCCCGCATCATGCGGCCGCTCGACACCGTGGCCCGGCTGGGCGGCGACCAGTTCGGCGTCATCATTTCGTCCGAGCAGGCGGCGGGCAAGATCGCCGAAACCGCCGAGCAGATCCGCAAGGCCCTCAAGTCGCCGTTCAATTTTGGCGAGCGCGACCTGTCGCTCACCGCCTCGATCGGCGTCACCATCTACGACGGCAACCCGGTGGGCGCTGCCGACGTGCTGCGCGACGCGGAACTGGCCATGTACTACGCCAAGCGCCTCGGCGGCGACCGCATCGAGGCCTATCGCGCCTCGGCCCGCTCGATTGCCGCCTATTCCAAGGCCTCCGAGGAGGACCTCGACCGCGGCCTGAGGCACGGCGAGCTGCAGGTGCAGTTCCAGCCGATCATGGACATCCATGCCGGCTTCATCACCGGCTGCGAGGCGCTGATGCGCTGGAACCATCCGCAGCGCGGCGTGGTGCCGCCGGAGGAGTTCGTGCCGCTGGCCGAGCGCACCGGGCTGATCGAGCGCCTCGGGCGGCTGGCCTTCGAGCAGGCGGCAGGCCAGGCGCGCGAATGGGCCAAGCAGTTCCAGCTGCCGGAGGATTTCTTCGTTTCCGTCAACCTCTCGCCCAGCCAGCTGGCCACCGAGACGCTGCTCAACGACATGCGCACGCTGGTGAGCGAGCACCGCTCCGTTGCGAGGCACCTCAAGCTCGAGATCACCGAGTCGCAGGTGATGACCAATCCCGAGCATTCCGCCTACATGCTCGCGGCGCTGCGCGAGCTCGGCCTCGGGCTGGCCCTCGACGATTTCGGCACCGGCCACTCCTCGCTCAGCTACCTGCACCGCTTCCCGTTCGACACCATCAAAATCCCGGCGGCCTTCGTGCAGATGAGCGACAACAGCGGCATGGCGCACACTCAGGTGCCGATCATCCGGGCCGTCGTGGCGCTGGCGACTGACCTCGACCTCGCGGTCATCGCCGAAGGCGTCGAATCGCTTGAAGAGATCGAGCGGCTGCAGAATCTCGGCTGCCACTACGCCCAGGGCTATGCTTTCGGCGCGGCCATGACCGGCCCCGAGTTCAGCAAGCGCCTGCAGGCCCAGTTCGGCCGCTGACGTCAGGCGTGCCCCGAGGCCGCACTGAGGCTCGCCCGCGTGATGCCGAGCCGCGCCAGCGCCGCGTCGTAGCGCTTGGCGATCGGGGTGGTGAACAGCAGGTCGCGCGAGAACGGCACCGTCAGCCAGCCATTGCCCCGGATCTCGCCCTCGAGCTGGCCCGGACTCCAACCGCAATAGCCGAGCGCGAACAGCGCGTCGCTGGGCGAGCGATTGAAGGCGATGGCCTTGAGCACGTCGAGCGTGGCCGTAAGGCAGATCTCGTCGGTGACCGAATAGGAGTTGCCCTCGCGGAAATAGTCGGGCGAATGCAGCACGAAGCCGCGGCTGCGCTGCACCGGGCCGCCGCGCAGCACCTCGCGCTCGCGGATGTCGCGGGGCAGGCGGATGATGTCTTCCTTCTCGCCGATATGCAGTTCCTCGAGGATGTCGGCAAAGCGCATGTCCTCGAGGCTCTGGTTGACCACCAGCCCCATGGCGCCCTCCTCGCCGTGGCCGACGAGGTAGATCACGGTGTCGCGAAAGCGGTCGTCGCCCATTTCCGGCATGGCGACCAGGAACTGTCCCTTGAGCGAATGCATCCCGTCTCTCCTTGCCTTCTGGCATCCGGCGCCGCGCGGCGCGGGCGCTGGCCTTCACGACCCAAATGTAGTCTTCCCGGCGGCCGGTGCAAAGCCATCCCTCACGAAGGCATGAAGAGGCCGAGGCTGTTCTCTTTGCCGCCGGTGCGCTATGCGAGGGCATGCGAAAACTGGCTGCCCTCGCCGTGATCTGCCTTGCCGCCGCTCCCGCGCTTGCGGCCGAGACCGAATGGCAGACCATCGCCCCCGACGTCAGGGTGCGCCTGATCGCCAGCGAGCAACTCCGGGCCGACCGCACGACGCTGGCCGCGATCGAGATCGACATGCCGGCCTCGACCAAGACCTATTGGCGCGTCCCGGGCGAAACCGGCATCCCCACCGAACTCGACCTGGCCGGGTCGGTCGGGGTGAGCGACGACGACATCGTCTGGCCCTATCCGGTGCTCGACACCCGGGGCGGCTACACGGATTTCGTCTATTACGGGCCCACGGTGCTCCCCATTGAACTGAAGGTGGACGGCGAGCAGGCGGTGCTCGAAGCCTCCGTGCTGATGGGCGTGTGCTCCGAGATTTGCGTGCCGGCCCAGGCGGCATTCCGCCTGCCGCTCGATTTTGCCAGCCCCGACCGCGGCCAGGCCCTGCGCATCAACCAGGCGCTGGCCCTCGCGCCCCTGGCCTGGCAGGGAGCAGAAGCCCCGATCGGCGACGTCGCCTTCGACCCCGGCCGGAACGCCCTCGTCGTGCCTGTCGCCGGCGCCGATATCGATCCCCTCTCGATCATCGCCCAGGTCGAGGGCGGCGACCTGCTGTTCGGGGCGCCGCAAAAAAGTCCGGATGGGCGGCTAGCCCTGCTCCCGTTGCTTGGGGGCGGCGGGGCGGAGGGCGTAGTGGGTCGAGACATCCAGCTGACATTCATGACCCCGGCGGGGCCATTCGAGCTGACACGGCGCGTCGCGCCGTCGACGCCGGGCGGACTCTAGTCTAGTGTCCGTGCGCCGTCCGCCCGGACGGCAGCGAACTGGCAGCAAGAGGCGGAGTGGATGATCAGGCCCGGCGACAAAGTGCCCTCGGTTGCGGTGAAGCTCGTCACCGCCGACGGCGTGGCGGATGCGACCACGGATGCCGTCCTCGGCCACGGCACGGTGGTGTTCTTCGGCGTGCCGGGGGCCTTCACCCCGACCTGCGATACCAGCCACCTGCCAGGATTCGTGGCCAATGCCGCCAAGCTCAAGGCCGCGGGGGTCGCGCGCATCGTCTGCGGTACCGTCAACGATCACCACGTCGTCAAGGCCTGGGCCGAGCATGCGCAGGCCCTGGGCAGGGTTGACTTCATCGCCGATGTGCATGCCTTGTTCGCCGAGGCGCTGGGGCTCACCAGGCACTCGGCCGATCTGGGCAAGCGCTTCGTGCGCTGCGCCATGATCATCACAAATGGCGTCGTGCAGGACGTCTTCATTCAGGATGTGGCCGGGGTCACCGTCACCGGTGCGCCGGCCGTTCTCTTGGCGTTGGAAGCGTCAAGGGCTACGATCAACGCCTAGGGGGAACCATTGATGCGTTTGACGACCAACATGGCGCGCGTGGGGCGCCTTGCCGGGGTGGGCGCCGTTGCGCTGGCGCTCTCCGCCTGCTCGATGGGGAGCCTGTTCGGCGGCGGCTCGCCCAGCGCGCAGCTGCAGAACGCCAGCGCCAGCCAGGCCGAGATTGCCCAGGCCTCGACCAGCGCGCTGCCGGCGATCGCGACCGAATGCCCGCCCATCAAGGTGCGCGAGGGCGGCGAGGCCTATGCCAAGTACACGGGCAGCTCCAGCATTCCCAAGAACCTCAATTTCCAGGCGGTGATCGAGAAGCAGTCGCGCAATTGCGTGGTGTCTAACGGCAAGATCACCGTCCGCATGGGCGTCGTCGGTCGCCTGCTGCTCGGGCCCGCCGGCGCCGTGTCCAGCGTGAACGTGCCGCTGCGCTTTGCCGTCGAGCGCGACGGCGTTGCCCTGTTCTCGGAAAAATACGACATCCCGGTCACGGTCGTGCCGCCGAACCAGTCGGAGGAATTCGTCAAGGTGGTCGAGAACGTCGAGATCCCCTATGTGGGCGGCGAGCAGATCACCATCTGGGTCGGCTTCGATCCCAGGGCCTGAGTGCTCGTCGCTGCGCGTGGCGCATTGACTTTTTGCGCGTGACATAAGCAAGGTGAGCGCGACTGCGGGAGAGACCGGGATCGCTGCTGGCGATTCCGGCGCCGAAGGAGCAACCGCCCCGGAAACTCTCAGGCAAAAGGGACCGCGTCGAAAGGCACTCTGGAAAGCAGGTGCGGGTGCAGCCGGCAGGCGACACCCGTCGGCACCTCACCGAAGGAGCAACCGGGCCATAGGCCGCCCGGGAAATCTCTCAGGTTAGTGGACAGAGGGGGCATGGGCGTGCGGCGCAAGCTGCGCGAGAACATGTCTCTAACCTCTGGTGCTCCATGGCCGACGTGCCGGCAGACGACCTCAAGACCACGCCGCTCACCGGGCGGCACACCGCCTTGGGCGGCCGCATGGTGCCGTTCGGCGGCTATTCCATGCCCGTCCAGTACCCTTCCGGCATCATTGCCGAACACAAATGGACGCGCGAGCACGCCGGCCTGTTCGACGTCTCCCACATGGGGCCGTCCTTCCTGCGGCTGAACCGGACTTCGGGCGATGTCGACGCCGACCACCAGGCGGTGGCCGCCGTGGTCGAGCCGCTGGTGTGCGGCGACATCAAGGGCCTGAAGCCCGGCCAGATCCGCTACACCCTGCTGCTCAACGACGCCGGTGGCGTGCTGGACGACCTGATGATCGCCCGGCCGGCCGATCCGGCCGCGGCCGGCAGCCTGTACATCGTCGTCAATGCCGGCACCAAGGAAGCGGACTTCGCCCGCATCGCCGCGGCGGCAGGTGAGAAGGCGACGCTGGAGCGGGCGGACGATCATGGCCTGCTCGCCCTGCAGGGCCCCGAGGCGGCCGCGGTGATCGCCGCCATCGTCCCCGAGGCGGCCGCACTCGGCTTCATGACCTACGGCGCGTTCAAGAGCGCGTTCGGCACCCTCGTCGTCGCCCGCTCCGGCTATACCGGTGAGGACGGTTTCGAGATCCTGGTCGAGCCCGGGCGCGCCGTCGCCCTGTGGGACCGGCTGCTCGCCGACGAGCGGGTGCGGCCGGTCGGGCTCGGCGCCCGCGATTCGCTGCGCCTCGAGGCCGGGCTACCGCTCTACGGCCACGACCTCGACGAGACCGTGTCGCCAACCGAGGCCGGGCTCGGCTTCGCCGTCTCCAAGCGCCGCCGCGAGGCCGCCGACTTCCCGGGCGCGGCCCGCATCGTGCGCGAATATGCCGGCGAGCTTCAGCGCGTGCGCGTCGGCATCCAGTTCGAGGGACGCCTGCCCGTACGTGAGGGTGCCCCGCTCGTCGACGGCGCTGGCAGCGAGATTGGCCGCGTGACGTCGGGCGGCTTCTCGCCGTCGCTGGCGGCGCCCATCGCGCTCGGTTTCGTGCGGCCCGAGCACGCCCAGGAAGGGGCGCGCGTCACCGCCATCGTCCGCGACAAGCCTACCCAGGGCACTGTCGTGAAGCTCCCCTTCGTTCCCCATCGCTACTTCCGCAAACCAGAGGCCAGGCCATGACTACCAAGTTTACCAGCGACCACGAGTACATCCGCGTCGAGGGCGCGGTCGGCACCGTGGGCATCACCGCGCATGCCCAGGAGCAACTGGGCGACATCGTCTTCGTCGAGCTTCCTGCCGTCGGCAAGAAGGTCAAGAAGGGCGACGAGGTCGCCGTCGTCGAGTCGGTGAAGGCCGCCTCCGAAATCTATGCGCCCGTCTCGGGCACCGTGCTGTCGGTCAACGAGGCGCTCACCGACGACCCGGGTCTGATCAACCAGGACCCAGCCGGCACGGGCTGGATGTTCACCATTGCGATCGACACCCCGGCCGAGCTCGAGGCGCTCATGGACGAAACGGCCTACGCCAAGCTTACCGCCTGAGGAGCAGCGATGCGCTATCTTCCCCATTCCGAGGCCGAGCGGGCCGAGATGCTCGCCGTCATCGGTGCCGCCTCGGCCGATGCGCTGTTCAGCGCCGTGCCGGAGCGGGCCTTCAACACGGCCCCGCTCGATTTGCCCGCCCACCAGCCAGAATTCCTCGTCGAAGCGCATCTGAGGGCGCTGGCGGGCAGGAACCGCGCGGCCGGCGACGGGCCGTTCTTCATCGGGGCAGGGGCCTACCGCCACCACGTCCCGGCCTCGGTCGACCATCTCATCCAGCGCTCCGAGTGGCTGACGGCCTACACCCCGTACCAGCCCGAGGTGTCACAGGGCACGCTGCAGGTGCTGTTCGAGTTCCAGACCCAGGTCGCCAACCTGCTCGGCATGGAGGTGGCCAACGCCTCCATGTACGACGGCTCGACGGCGACGGCCGAGGCGGTGCTGATGGCGCGGCGCCTGACCCGGCGCAATCGCATCGTGCTGTCGAGCGGCCTGCACCCGCACTACCGTGACGTCGTGCGCACCTATGTCGGGGACGGCGACGACCTCGTCATCATTCCGCATGCTGAGGCCGGCTCGATGCCGCTGCAGATCGACGACCAGACCGCCGCCATCGTCGTCCAGACTCCCGATTTCTACGGCTCGCTGCGCAATGTCGCCGAATATGCCGCCCTCGCCCACGACGCCGGCGCCCTGCTCATCGTCGTCGTCACCGAGGTGGTCTCGCTCGGCCTGCTCGAGGCACCGGGGGCGCTCGGCGCCGACATCGTCGTGGCCGAAGGCCAATCGATCGGCAACGCCCTCACCTTCGGCGGCCCCTATGTCGGGCTGATGGCCACCCGCAAGGAGTTCATCCGCCAGCTGCCCGGGCGGCTGTGCGGGGAAACCGTCGATGCCGACGGCAACCGCGGTTTCGTGCTCACCCTGTCGACGCGCGAGCAGCACATCCGCCGGGAGAAGGCGACCTCCAACATCTGCACCAATTCGGGGCTGTGCGCGCTGGCCTTCTCGATCCACCTGTCGCTGCTCGGCGAGACCGGATTGCGCAAGCTGGCGCGGCTCAACCACGCGCGCGCGGTTGCCCTGGCCACGGCGCTCGAGGCGGTGCCTGGCGTCGCCGTGCTGAACAAGACGTTCTTCAACGAGATGACGGTGCGCCTGCCGACCGCCGCCGCGCCGGTGGTGGAAAGGCTGGCGGCGGAGAAAAACATCTTGGCCGGCGTGCCGGTCAGCCGGCTCGATCCGGGCCACCCCGACGTCGACAACCTGCTGGTCGTCGCCGCGACCGAACTCACGACCGATGCCGATATCGCCGCACTGGCCGCGGCGCTCGAGGAGGTGCTCTGATGGGCATGAACACACAGGGCCGTCCCACCGGCACGGGAACGTCCGGCTTCGCCTCGGCCTCCGGGTCCTCGCTGCTTCCCAACGAGCCGCTGCTGTTCGAAATCGGCGATACCGGTCACTCGGGCGTCGACCTGCCCGAGGCCGAGATCGATGATGCGCGTCTCGGCGGCTTCGCCCGCCGGACCCCGCTCGATCTGCCCGGCCTGACCGAGCCCGAGGCGCTGCGCCACTACGTCCGCCTCAGCCGGCTCAACTACTCGATCGATTCGGGCATGTATCCGCTCGGTTCGTGCACCATGAAGCACAATCCGCGCCTCAACGAGAAGATGGCGCGCCTGCCGGGTTTCGCCGACATCCATCCGCTGCAGCCGGTCTCCACCGTGCAGGGGGCACTGGCGCTGATGCAGGAACTCGCCGACTGGCTGATGACGCTGACCAACACCGCCGCCGTGGCGCTGACCCCCAAGGCCGGCGCCCATGGCGAACTGTGCGGGATGATGGCCATCAAGGCGGCGCAGCAGGCCCGCGGCGAGGGGCATCGCAGTGTCGTGCTCGTGCCCGAGAGCGCCCATGGCACCAATCCGGCGACGGCCGCCTTCCTCGGCTACACCGTAAAGCCGGTGCCGGCCCGCGATGACGGCACCGTCGACATCGCGGCGGTGAAGGAGGCGCTGAGCCCCGAGGTCGCCGCCATCATGCTGACCAACCCCAATACCTGCGGCCTGTTCGAGCCGCAGGTCATCGAGATCGCTGAGGCGGTGCACGAGGCGGGCGCCTTCTTCTACTGCGACGGCGCCAATTTCAACGCCATCATGGGCGTCGTACGGCCGGGCGATCTCGGTATCGACGCCATGCACATCAACCTGCACAAGACCTTCTCGACCCCGCATGGCGGCGGCGGGCCGGGCGCAGGGCCGGTGGTGCTGTCGGCGGCGCTGGCCCCGTTCGCGCCGGTGCCCTTCGTCCGCCGGTCGGCCGACCGGCTCGAACTGGTCGAGCATCCCGAAGGCGACAGCCTCGGCCGGATCACCGCCTTCAACGGCCAGATGGGCATGTATGTGCGGGCGCTCACCTACATGCTGAGCCACGGCGGCGACGGCCTGGCGCAGGCCGCCAGGGATGCCGTGCTCAATGCCAACTACGTCAAGGCGCGGCTGCAGCACGTGTTCTCGGCGCCGTTCAACGGCCAGCCCTGCATGCACGAGGCGTTGTTCGACGACAGCTTCCTCGAGGGCACCGGCGTATCGACGCTCGATTTCGCCAAGGCCATGATCGACGAAGGCTTCCACCCGATGACCATGTACTTCCCGCTGGTGGTGCACGGAGCCATGCTGATCGAGCCGACCGAGAGCGAATCCCGCCAGACGCTCGACCATTTCTGCGACGTCATGCTGGAGCTCGCCGCCGACGCCAAGGCCGGCAACGCGGCCCGCTTCACCGCCGCGCCCATGAAGGCCCCGCGCCGGCGCCTCGACGAGACCCGCGCCGCCCGCTCGCCGCGGCTGAAATGGGACCCGCCGGAGGCGCTGCCGCAGGCGGCGGAATAGGGTGCCGGGGCCGGTCGCGAAGCATTTCGAGCGGCAGGCGCAGGCCTGCGAGGAGCTGGGGTCGCCGTTCACGGCGGCCCTGTGCCGCCTGCTCGTGGAGCGGCTCGATCGCTCGACGGCGTTCGGCCGGCGCATTCTCGACTGGCCGGGCGATCCGGCGGCCGATGCCCTGGCGCTGCGTGCCTGCGGCGCGCTCCACGCCCTCGCACGTTCGGGCCGGGAGCCGGATCTGGCCAGCGTCTATCCGCCGGCGCCGTTTGCGCGCGAGGGCGTGTGGGCCGCCATCGCCGGTGCCATGGCGCGGCACGACGCCTTCCTTTCCGGCTGGCTCGACAGCCCGCCGCAGACCAACGAGGTGGCGCGCTCGTCCTTCGTGCTCGGAGCGGCGCTGACGGTGGCGCAGCGCACCGGCCTGCCGCTTGCCGTGTTCGAGATCGGCGCCAGCGCCGGCCTCAACCTCGCCTTCGACCAGTACCGCTACGAACTGGGCGGCGGGCGGGCCTGGGGTGACGCCGGGGCACCGCTCACGATCGAGAGCGAATGGCGCGGCGTGCTGCCAGCCCTCGCGTCCCCGCTGCGCATCGTCAGCCGTGCCGGCTGCGATCGCAAGCCGCTCGACCCGGCGTCGCAGGAAGATGCCGCCCGCCTGTTGTCCTATGTCTGGCCCGACCAGTCCGCGCGCCTGCAGCGCCTCGAGGCGGCCCTGCGGCTGGCCGCGGCCGCGGGGAGGCGGGTCGAGCAGGCCGACGCCGCCGCCTGGGTGGAGCGGCAGCTGGCGGCCCCGGCCACGCCCGGCGTGTGCCGGTTCTTCTTCCACACCATCGTCTGGCAATACCTTCCCGATGCGGTGAAGACGCGCATCGAGGCCGCCCTCGCAGCGGCGGGTGCCGCAGCGACGCCCGCCACCCCGCTGGCCCGCTTCGGCTTCGAGATCGACGGCGGCGCCCCGGGCGGCGGCATGGTGCTCACCCTCTGGCCGGGCGGCGAGCCTGAGGCCCTCGGCCGCGCCGATTATCACGGCCGCTGGGTGGAGTGGGGCTGACCTGAAAGCAAAAGGCGGGCCATGGGCCCGCCCTTGCAGCTATCCGGCGTCTCCGGGGCGTTCAGTTCAGGCGGGCCGCGACGTCCTTGATCGACTGCTCGACCAGGGCATCGCCCTTTTCCGCCATCTGCTGCTGCAGCAGCACGCGCGCCGCCTCGACGGCGATGTCGGCCGAGCGCGAGCGCACTTCGGCGACGGCCTGGGCCTCGGCCTGCGCGATCTTGTCCTCGACCGCACGGGTGCGGCGGGCGACCAGCGTCTCGAGCGAGGTCTTGGCCTCGGCCGTCAGCCGGAAGGCCTCCTCGCGGGCGGAGGCGACGATGTCTTCGGCCTCCTTCTCGGCGTTCTCGCGCTTGGCCTCGTATTCGGCCAGCAGCGCCTTGGCGTCGGCGCGCAGGCGCTCGGCCTCGGCCAGTTCGGCCTCGATGTCCTTGATGCGGTCGTCCAGCATCTTGGTGATCAGCTTCGGCACGCCGAAATAGACGATGATGCCGAGAAAGATCACCAGCGCGATGGTGGCCCAGATGCTGGCGGCGGTGGTGGCGTCCAACCCGAAATTCATTGCACGCTCTCCTTGACCACCTGCGCCACGGCGCTCTTGGCCTGCGCCGCGCTCACCTTGCCGGCCAGGCGGCCGACCAGTTCCTGCGCCGTCTCTGCCGCGATGGCGTCGACATTGCCGAGCGCGGCCTGCTTGCTCTTCTGGATGTTCGCCTCGGCCGCGGCGACACGACCGGCGAGGTCGGTTTCCACCGATTTGCGCTTGTTCTCGATATCGGCCTTGATGCTCGAGCGCGTCTCCTCGGCGATGGCGTGGGCGTTCTGCCGGGCCTCGGCCAGCGCCGCTTCGTAGGAGGCGATGGCCCGGTCGGTCTCGAGCCGCAGCCGGTCGGCTTCCTTGAGGTCGCCCTCGATGCGCGTGCGGCGCGTCTCGAGGATGCCGCCGATGCGGGGCAGGGCCATCCGGCTCATCACCAGATAGAGGGCGACGAAGGTGATGGCCAGCCACAGCAGCTGGCCGCCGAAGCCGGACGAGTCGAACGGCGGGAAGACCCCGGCGTGCTCCCCGGTGGCATGGGCTTCGGTAGTGGCGTGGACCTCGCCCGCGGCCGCGGCGCCGTCGGCGCCCTCGACCACGACGACGGCGTCCTGGCCGCTATCCCCGGCCGGGGCGGCTTCGCCCTCGGCCTGTGCCACGACGATGATGTTGGTGGAGTTACCCGCCATTTATCTACCTCTTTCGGCAGCCGAACCCCGGACGGTGCGTCCAGGGTTCATCGATGCGACTGGCGGCCGCGATCAGACTGCGAACAGCAGCAGGAGCGCGATGAGGAACGAGAAAATGCCGAGGGCTTCCGTCACGGCGAAGCCGAAGATCAGGTTGCCGAACTGGCTCTGGGCCGCCGACGGGTTGCGCAGGGCGCCCGACAGGAAGCTGCCGAAGATGTTGCCCACGCCGATGGCGGCGCCCGCCATGCCGATTGCGGCGATACCCGCGCCGATAAACTTTGCTGCTTCAGCTTCCATTGTAGTCTGCTCCTTGTAGCGACCGATTGGCGACGCTCACCGCCGCCTCACTGTGAACCGGTCAGAGATCAATGCGAGGGATGGATCGCGTCGTTGAGGTAAAGGCAGGTCAGCACCGCAAACACATAGGCCTGCAGGGCCGCCACCAGGAATTCCAGCGCCGTGATGGCCACCGTCATGACCAGGGGCAACAGCGCCCCGAGCCAGCCGAGCAGGCCCAGCGAGCCCATGGTCACGACGAAGCCGGCGAACACCTTGAGGGTGATGTGGCCGGCCAGGATGTTGGCGAACAGTCGCACGCTGAGCGACACCGGCCGGCTCAGGAACGACACCACTTCGATGGGCACGACGATCGGCAGCACGTAGGCCGGCACGCCCGCCGGCACGAACAGCTTGAGGAACCGGAAGCCGTTCCGCCACACGCCATAGATGATGACGGTGAGGATCACCAGCATGGCGAGCGCGAAGGTGACGATGATGTGGCTGGTGACCGAGAAGAAGAAGGGGAACATGCCGAACAGATTGGCGATCAGCACGAACATGAACAGCGAGAACACGAAGGGAAAGAACTTCATCCCTTCCTTGCCGGCCGAGTCGCGCACCATGTTGGCGACGAACTCATAGAGCATCTCCGACAGCGCCTGGGCGCGCGACGGCACGATGCTGCGCCGCGAGGTCGAGGCCAGGAGGAAGATGCAGGTCACCCCCACCGTCAGCACCATGAACAGGGCCGAATTGGTGAAGGACAGGCCGCCTTCGCCGAACGAAACGATGTCGGTCAGCGCGAACTGGTGGATCGGATCGACTTTGTTCGGATCGGCCAAGTCTTTTTCCTTCGGTCGCTATCTGTCGTCGTCTTCGTCGTCGTCCGGACCGAGGTCCGACCCGGGTGGCGGCGGCGCCGCCTTGTTCATCTGGCTGGCCGAGCGGGCCACGTTCACAACGCCGGCCGCAAACCCGATCAGCACCATCACCAGCAGCAGCCACGGGCTCGTCTTGAGCCAGAGGTCGAGCAGGTAGCCGATGCCGCCGCCCACGATGACGGCGGCGATGAACTCCGAACCCAGCCGCAGGCCGCGGCTGAAGCCCGACATGTCCTTCGCCGCGCCGTCACGCGCTTGCTCGGCACGGACCTTGCGTTCCCCCTGCGCACGCGCGATGCGCGCTGCCAAGTCCCGGGTCGCCGACCCGGGTTTGTCATCGTGCTTCGGACGCTTCGTCTCAGGCGCTTGTGGCATAGCGCTTCCCCGCTTCGTCCTCGGGCCAAGTCTCGGAGGGAGCCCTCAAAGTCGCGCGCACCATAGTTGCAGGCAAAAAGGGTGTCAAGCGCGCGAATACGGTCGTAAGCTATTGATCTATATAATGTTTATGGGCTTCGACTAAGGTGTGACATCGAGTCCGGTGGCGGATCGGCCGCCGCGGCCGCTCCAGCCGCCCGGCGGCGCCTGCCGATTCCGGGGGGCGCCGCTCCGGCCGGAGCCGGTCAGGCGGTGGCGGCCACGGCCTCTTCGATGGCGTAGGCCTCCTTGAGGTCCACCGACACCAGCTGGCTCACGCCGCGTTCGGCCATGGTCACGCCGAACAGCCGGTCCACCCGGCTCATGGTGATGGGGTTGTGCGTGATCACCAGGAAGCGCGTTTCGGTGCGCTTGCACATGGTGTCGAGCAGCGTGCAGAAGCGCTCGACATTGGCGTCGTCGAGCGGGGCGTCGACTTCGTCGAGCACGCAGATCGGCGCCGGATTGGTGAGGAACACCGCGAAGATCAGGCTCATGGCGGTCAGCGCCTGTTCGCCGCCCGACAGCAGCGTCATCGTCGCCGGCTTCTTGCCCGGCGGCCGGGCCAGGATCTCGAGCCCGGCTTCCAGCGGGTCGTCGTTCTCGACGAACTGCAGTTCGGCGGTGCCGCCACCGAACAGCGACGTGAACAGCTCCTGGAAGTGGCCGTTGACCTTGTCGAAGGCTTCGGTCAGCCGCACCCGGCCTTCGCGGTTGAGGCTCTGGATGCCGGCCCTGAGCTTGGCGATCGCCGCGATCAGGTCGTCGCGGTCCTTGACCATGACGTCGAGCTTCTCCTGCACCTCGGCGGCTTCCCGCTCGGCACCGAGATTGACGCCACCGAGCCGCTCCCGCTCTGCCTTGAGCCGCTCCAGTTTCTGCTCGATCTGGGTTTCCTGCGGCAGCGCCTCTGCGGGGCCTATGCCCGCGATTTCGGCGGTGCGGTGCGCCTCGATGTCGAGCGTCTCCATCACCTGGCGCTCGATCTGCTGGCGCTGCGCCGCCAGTCCCTTCATGCGCTCCTCGATGCGCGCCACCAGTTCACGCGCCCCGGCCAGCGCCTCGGCGGCCAGCCGCTGCGCCTTGTCGGCCTCGCGATAGCGCGTCTGCGCCGCCGCCAGCGCGTCGGTGGCCTCCTGGTGCGCCGCCCGCGCGGCACCGATCTCGTCGTCGAGCGCCTGCCGGCGCTGCGCGAAGCTGTCGGGGGCCGCGGTGAGCGCGGCGAGTTGCTCGGCGATCTCG
>NZ_DASWVV010000101.1:0-3844 GCF_036406155.1 Devosia sp.
CGCTCATCACATGGCCGGTACGATGACCCCATGTGCCGAATACGCGGTCGCCGGGCTTGAGTTGCGAAACGCCGGCGCCGATCTCGACGATCTCGCCGACTTCCTCATAACCCAGGTTGCGCACCGGGAAGCTCCAGCTCGGCTGGCCCTCCCGGAACACCCGCCGCTCGGCGTCCCAGAACCCGTTCATATAGGGCGACGTGCCGCGATACTGGCTGAGCTCGGTTCCGGCGCTGATGCCCGAAAAGAGCGTGCGGATACGCACCTCCTCCGGCGCAATGTCGCGGTGCGGCAGCTCCTCGACCTCGAGCTGGCGGATGGCCGTCAGGATCAGCGCACGGTCCATTTCGTCAGTTCCGCGCCTTGATGGCCAGGAATTCCAGTACCATGGCCGCCGTCCAGGTGAACCTTCCGCCGCCACAAGGCTCGCCAGTGACCGGGTCGTAGTATTCGGCAAAGCCCGACTGCTCGATCAGCTCGAGGCTCGAGCGAATGATCAACTCGGCAGTCTCGCGCTCACCCGCGGCCAGAAGCCCATCGACGATCAGGTAATTGCAGACGAGCCAGACCGGGCCGCGCCAGTAGCGCTTGGCATCGAACCGGCTGTCGGCGGGATCTTGGCTGGCCACCACATAGCGCAGCCGCTCGGCCTGGCGCATGATCGTCCGGGCGATGGCGGCGGCGCGCTCGGCTGGAATGGCCGCAAAGACGGGGATCAGCCCGCCGATCGACGCACTGGCCACCAACTGGCCAGTTCGGCGGTCCAGGCAGAGATACTGCCCATGCTCGGCACTCCACAGTCGCTCCAGCGCCGCCGCGCCCTTTGCGGCTCGCGCCCGGTTCCGGGCGGCGGTTTCGGTGTCGCCCAGCGCCTCGGCGACGGCGGCGAGGTCCTTGCAACCACGGATCAGCACGGCATTGAATCCCGCGTCGACGAGCTGGAACGGGGAGGCGTCGTGGAGCTTCGAATTGTCCCAGCCGAGGCTGCGGAAATGTTCGACCAGCCAGAGATAGCGGTCGTACTGCGCCTTGGTGGGCCGATGGGCAGGATCGGCGTGCTGGGTGTCGCGCCGACTATAGGGGGCGATCCCTTCGGTGGGCACGCGCTCGAAGGCCTCATCCCAATCGATGGAATTGTCGCGTCCGGCTTCCCATGGGTGGAGGAGGGCAACAAGGCCCTCGCCCTGCGGATCGCGCGCCGCATAGAACCACTCGAACCATTTGTCGATCTTGGGGAGCAGGGCGAGGGCGCGGCGATCGGCCAAGGCGCGATGGGTGCTGCGCTCAAAGAGCTTGCGCAGGGCAAAGCCGGCGATCGGCGGCTGTGTGATGCCGGAGGTCGGAGTGGGGCGGCCGGTATTCCAGACATCGGGGCCCGGGAAGTAGCCATCGTCATTCACGTGGAAGACGATGTGCGGCACCATGCCGTCGGGCCATTGATGTTCGAACAGCGTCTCCATCTCGGTCCAGGCGCGGTCCTCGTCGAAATAGGCCTGGCCGAGCGCGGTGAAGCACGAATCCCAGTTCCACTGGAAGGGATAGAGGCCCTTGGTGGGGACGGTATAGGTGCCCCGGTCGTTTTCCTTGAGCACCTCGACAGCGTGATCGAAGAGAGAAGAGGGCTGGGCGGGGCTCATGATTTTCTCCAGTCAGTCGAGAATGGTGGCGGCGGCAAAGGCACTGGCGATCACCGCGTGCCCTTCCGGATTGGGGTGGACGCAGTCGGGCAGCAACAGCGCATCGCCGCCCTCGGCCGTCATGCGTTCGTGGACGGGGGCATAGAAGGTGCCGAAGTCGCGCGCGAGCGAGCGCACGCTGCCAATATAGGCCTCGTAGCCGTCGCGGCTCTGGCCGATGAATTCCGGATCGCCGACGGCGAAGCCGGCATCGGAGAGATGGACGGGGCTGCCGATCACGATGTCCGCCGGTGCAAAGCCTGCCTCGATGAGTGCGGTCAGAACGGCGCGGTAGTCGCGGACGAAGCCCCCTTGGTTCAACGTGGACGGTGCCCCGGTGTGGCGAGCGTCGTTGGTGCCGTAGAGAATGGCCACGCAATCGCTGCGGTCCTCTCCCAGCAGGTCGCGGCGAAAGCGGTGGAAGCCGTTGTCTTGCCGGGGCTTTCCGGTTGCATCCGCCGACCCCTGCAGCACCGTGCCGCTGATGCCCTTGTTGACGAGGCTGAGGTGCAATCTTGTGGCCAGCCGGTTGGCCCAGCGCGTCGCCTCCGGCACGGAGGCGCCAGCGGTGATGCTGTCGCCGAACGTGGTGATCGACCGCTTTTCCGTCCGCAACACATGGTCGGCAAAGTGCGTCACGGCTGGTCACCCGTGAATTCAAGCACCATGGCGGCCGTCCAGCTGAAGCGGTCGCCGCCGAGTGCAGCCCCGGTCGCGGGGTCGTAATATTCGGAAAAGCCGCCCGTTTCGATGAGGGCGAGACTGTCCCGGCGGATGCGCGCGGCAAGGTCCGCCTCGCCGGCACGGCGCAGCCCGTCGGCGATCAGATAGTTGCAGACTAGCCAGACCGGTCCGCGCCAGTAGCGGCGCAGATCGAAGCGCGGGTCGCGCGGGTCGTGGCTGGGAACGAGGAAGCGGACCATCTCGCCAATCCCCGACAGGGTCTCGCCGATGGCCTTGATCCGGCCCGGCGGGATGGGCGCGAAAACCGGAATGAGACCGCCGATCGAGGGGCTTTGCACGGCCTTGCCGGCGACGCGGTCGAAGGGCAGGTACTGGCCCGCCGTTTCGTCCCAGAGCGTATCGAGCGCGGCCAAGCCTCTCTCGGCCCAGGCGCGATTGCGCTTCGCCACCTCGACCTCGCCGAGGGCCTCGGCCAGTTCCGCCGTCTCCAGGGCGGAGCGGATGAGGATCGCGTTGAAGCCGGGATCGACTATCCGAAACGGGGAGGCGTCGTGGGTGCGCCGGGAATCCCAGCCAAGGGAGCGGAAGTGCTGCACGAGCCATAGGTAGCGGTCGTATTGCGCCTTGGTCGGACGGGTTGCCGGATCAGCGTGCTTGGTATCGTTGCGCTGGTAGGGCATGACACCGTCGGTAGGGACACGCTCGAAGGCTTCGTCCCAGTCGATGGTGTTGTCGCGCGATTCCCAGGGGTGGATGACTGCGACGTGCCCCGTGCCTTCAGGGTCGCGGGTGCGGTGGAACCATGCGTGCCATCGGTCAAGCCCGGCGAGGAGCGCCCGGGCGCGCCGGTCCGCCTCGACCTGCCCCCGGCTACGCAGCCAGAGCTGATGGACGGCAAAGCCGGCGATGGGCAGTTGCGTGATGCCGGAGGTCGGCACGGGGCGGCCGGTGCCCCAGACATCGGAGCCGGGGAAGTAGCCGGGTGCCTCTTCGTGGAACACCATGTGAGGCACCATGCCGTCGTCCCACTGGTTGGCGAAGAGCGTCTCCACCTCCCTCCAAGCGCGGTCGAGGTCGTAGTGCGACTGGCCGAGCGCGGTGAAGCACGAATCCCAGTTCCACTGGAAGGGATAGAGGCCCTTGGTGGGCACAGTATAGTGCCCCCTGTCGTTCTCGCGGAGAATGCCGAGCGCATCCTCCCGCATGTCCGGGCCCTGGGGCGTGGTCATTGGGGCAGTCCGCCGAGAGATGGATTGGCGATGCGATAGAGCAGGTGCGGCCGCAGCGGGTTGCCTTCCGGAACGGTGGGGCGCTCATAGTCGTCGGAGGGATCGCGTCGCATGCCGAGCTTTTCCATGACTCGCTGGCTGGGAAGATTCAGCACCGATGTGGTTGCGATCACCTCGTTGAGGCCAATGGTCCACGCATAGTCGAGCCATGCCGCCGCCCCTTCTCGAGCCAGCCCGCGGCCCCAGAAGCGAGAG
>NZ_DASWVV010000102.1:0-2293 GCF_036406155.1 Devosia sp.
GCGACTGGTCGCCGCGCTCGGCGCCGAAGCGGTGTGGGTCGCCTATCTCGAGCCGGCCGAAGCCGTCGCCTAGTTGGGCTTTTCGCCGTCCGGGGCGGACGCTGCCGGGGCCTCCGGTTTGTCGCCGGCCCCGGCCGCCTGCTGGCGCTGGGCCTGCAGGGCGCGCAGGTTCTGGATGTAGAGGGCCTGGAAATCCACCGGTTCCATCATCAGCGGCGGGAAGCCGCCCTGCTGCACGACATTGGCCAGCACCTGGCGCGCGAACGGGAAGATCAGGCGCGGGCATTCGACCATCAGCAGCGGCGCCAGCTGGTCTTCCGGGATGTTGCGGACGCGGAACACCCCGCCGAAGATCAGCTCGACGTTGAACAGCACGGCCTTGTCGCGGTCGGCCTTGGCGTTGAGCGCCAGTTCCACCGCATAGACATCGTCGGCCTGCTTCTTGACGGCGACGTTGATGTTGACGGAAAAGGTTGGCTGCCCCGCGCCGGCAAGGATCGAGGCCGGGGCCCCCGGGTTCTCGAAGCTGAGATCGCGGATGTACTGGCCGATGAGGTTGAAGCTGGAGCCGGTGCCGGTAGCGGCGCCCGAATTGCCTGCGCCCGCGGTTTCGTCAGCCATTGCTCGAGTCCTTGCTGCTAGGTTGCGGCAGGCTGGCTAGCACCTTGCCGGGGCCCTGACAAGCGCGGGAGGCGCCCGCACGGGCTAGTGCCGACGCCAGTCGCCGTCATCAAGATCGATGGTGCCGCTGTCCTGCACGCGCGGATCGGCGTGCCAGCCGGGTGCCGTCGGGGCCACGGCAACGACGCGCAACCGCCGCTTCAGGGCGGCGTAGACGAGGCTGCGCACCGGCGGCAGGAGCAGCAGCAGGCCCATTGCATCGGTGAAATAGCCCGGGGTGAGCAGCAGCAGCGCCGCCAGCGTCACCATCATGGCGTCGGCGAGGGCCCGCGCGGGCAACGTTCCGCGGTTGAGGCTGTCCTGCATCTGCGTCCACAGCGCCAGGCCCTGGACGCGCAGCAACAGGGCGCCGGCCAGCGCCGTGACGACCACGCCCAGGAGCGTCGGCCACAGGCCGATAGCGCGACCGATGACGACGAACAGCGCGATCTCGATCAGCGGCACGGCCAGAAATAGTGCAAGTAGCAGGCGTCCCACCGCAGGTCCTCTCGCTTCCCCATCGGGGCCGGACTTTTTCTCGCCCAATCGTGAACTGGTTTCGAGGTAAAGCTTTCCCTATATATAGGTCGACCGCGGCGCGCTGCCATATGCTTTCCCCCCCGGGGTGACCTCCTCCAACCGGTACGCAGGACAAATGGACGACTTTTTCGACCTCCCCACCCTCATCGTCATCGGCCTGGCGATCGTCATCCTGTTCCGGCTGCGCTCGGTCCTGGGCACCCGCACTGGCACCGAGCGCTCGCCGCTCGAGCGGCGCGAGGCGGCCAAGGCCGCCGCCAAGAACGGCGACGATACGGTGGTGCCGATGCGGCCGCGTCCGGTCGAACCGGCCGGCGACGCCGAGCGGCAGGCCCGGCGCCTCGCCAGCGAGATCGAGCAATATGCGCGTGGCGACGACAAGGTCGCCGCCGGCCTCGCCGCCATCGCCGAGGCCGATCCCGGCTTCGGTCCCAAGTCCTTCCTCGAAGGCGCCAAGTCGGCCTACGAGATGATCGTCACCGCCTTTGCCCAGGGCGACCGCAAGACGCTGAGGAACCTGCTCGAAAAGGACGTCTATGACGGCTTCGAGAAGGCCATCGCCGAGCGCGAGGCCGCCGGCCACAAGGTCGACTTCACCTTTGTCGGCCTGCCGCGCATCGAGATTTCCGAGGCGGAACTCGACAAGCGCAACGCCCTCGTCACCATCCGCTTCTTCGCCGAGGTCGTCTCCGCTACCCGCGACCGCGACGGCACCCTGATCGAAGGCAATGCCGACCAGGTGACCAACATCGCCGACGAGTGGACCTTCGCCCGCAATCCCAAGTCGCGCGATCCGAACTGGAAGCTCGTCGCCACCAGCCAGCTCGACTGACCCGGCCGGCAGCGCGGGTGCCCCCATGGCCAGACGCAAACCCGGGCCACTCCTGCCGGACTGGCACCTGTGGGCCGAGGTGACGCGGACCGTCTCCCCGCTCCGCGCCGACCGGCCGAAACCGCTGATGGAGATGGCGGAGGGCCCGCTGCCGCTGCCGGCGGCGGTGCCGGGCGGCGTGCCGAAGCAGCGCGTCGCCACCGCGCCCTCGTATCGTCCGGACGGCCGGCCCGGGCTGGCGCGGCGCAGCCACGGCATCGA
>NZ_DASWVV010000103.1:0-1984 GCF_036406155.1 Devosia sp.
GTGTCTCCTGGTGTTCTTCCGAGCGCGGGTCGAGCTCGACCGTGCCCGGCGACACGCCCTTTTCGGCATTGAGGATGCGGAAGCGCACGCGCCCCGTCTCGTCGCGCACCGGCCGCACCTTCATCCTCAGGAACGCCGTGACTGCCAGCGCGCCGTGGAAGGTGGCGGTGACGATGAACAGCCCGACCGGCGCCAGCGCGTTCATCACCCATGAGCCCAGGATCGGCCCGAGGGCGAGCCCGAGGCCGAGGATGAGCAGCATGCCGCTCGCCACCTTGGCGAAGTTACCTTCTTCGGCGAAGTCGTTGGCGTGCGCCACGGCGATGGCGTAGAGCGGATAGGCGCCGAAGCCGTAGAGCCCGAACAGCACATACATCCACGCCCCCGGGCCGGGGTTGCTGACTACCGCGAGGAAGCCGGCCAGCGTGGCGACGCCGCTCAGGACGATCATCACCAGCCGCCGGTCGATCCGGTCGGAGAGCCGGCCGAACGGGATCTGCGCCGCCGCCCCGACAATGGCGGTGACCGAGAACAGGAAGGCGATGCCGGCCGCGTCGAGCCCCTGGGCGTAGCCGTACACCGGGGCCAGCGTGCCGAAGGTGCCGTTGGCCATGCCGCAGGCGAAGCTGGCGATCACCGCCAGCGGCGAGGTCCGGTAGAGCAGGGCCACGTCGAGCTTGGCCGAGGACAGCGGCCGCGGCTGCGGCGTCGAGGTCAGGGCGGTGGGCAGCACGGCGCAGATGAAGCTGATCGCCCCGACCACGAACGGGATGTAGCCGGTGACGCCGGTCACCGACATGGCCAGCTGGCCGATGGTCGAGGCGGCCATGTTGATGGTCACGTAGATCGAGAAGATGGTGCCGCGGCTGCGGTTGTCGGCGACCTCGTTGAGCCAGCTCTCCACGATCATCGCCGCGCCGGCGAAGCAGAAGCCGGAGAAGGCCCTGAGCACGATCCAGCCGATATCGTTGATCCACATCAGGTTGAGCAGGATGGTGACGGTGCCGATTGCCGCCATGATGGAGAAGGCGCGGATATGGCCGACCCGCCGCACCAGCATGGGCACGGTGATCGAGCCGGCGACGAACCCCACCGACCAGCCGGTGCCGATCAGGCCCAGCGCCATGAGCGAGAAATTCTCCTGCGCCCCGCGCACGCTGAGCAGCAGCCCCTGCAGCCCGCCGCCGAACATCAGCAGCGCCGAACCGAGGAACAGGGCATAGATCTTGACGACGGACGACATGGCGCCTTCTGCCCTTCTTGGGGCCGCTGCACGACCCGCGCCTGCTGCGCCCGGGTCCGGTGGATGCAATGATGGATGCGCACCGCCATCGCGGCGTCGCGGCTACCCCTTGCCCGTCAACTCAGACTTAATTCGGGCACGAGATCAATCCCTTGCCGATTTTTCCGCATCCAGCGCCCGTTTGAGGCTCAGCATGTCCCGCCACGCCAGCTGCTTGCTCGCCGGCTGGCGCAGCAGGTAGGCGGGGTGCAGCGTCGGCAGCGCCCGGACCCGATGGCGGCCCAGCGTCAGCTCCTGCCACTGCCCGCGCATGCGGGTGATGCCGGCCGCGGTCGAGAACAGGGCCCGGGTCGGCACGTTGCCCAGCGTCACCAGCAGGCGCGGCGCCGCCAGCTCGATCTGCCGCAACAGGAAGGGCCGGCACTGCGCCATCTCCTCGGGGGAGGGCGCGCGGTTGCCCGGCGGCCGCCATGGCACGGTATTGACGATGAAGACGCGGGTACGGTCGAGCCCGATGGCGCCCAGCATGCGGTCGAGCAACTGGCCGGCCTTGCCCACGAACGGCTTGCCTTGCAGGTCCTCCTCGCTGCCCGGCGCCTCGCCGACCAGCATCACCTCGGCCTCGGGATTGCCGTCGGCGAAGCACAATTGCGTCGCGCGCAGCTTCAGCCCGCAGCCGTCATAGGCCTCCATGACGGCCCGCAACTCGTCCATGCTCTGCGCCCGCGCCGCCAGCGCCTC
>NZ_DASWVV010000104.1:0-6027 GCF_036406155.1 Devosia sp.
CGGCGGCGCCTGCTCCGGCCGCCAGGCCCGCTGCCCCGGCGGCGCGCGGGCCGGTCGCGGCCGAGGACGAGGTGCGCGAGGAACGCGTCAAGATGACCCGGCTGCGCCAGACCATCGCGCGCCGGCTCAAGGACGCCCAGAACACCGCGGCGATGCTCACCACCTTCAACGAGGTGGACATGCAGCCGGTCATGGAATTGCGGTCCCGCTACAAGGACCTGTTCGAGAAGAAGCACGGCGTCAAGCTCGGCTTCATGGGCTTCTTCACGCGGGCGGTGGTGCACGCGCTCAAGGAGATCCCCTCGGTCAATGCCGAGATCGACGGCGAGGAGATCGTCTACAAGAACTACGCCCATATCGGGGTGGCGGTGGGCACCGAAAGGGGCCTCGTGGTGCCGGTGGTGCGCGACGCCGACCAGCTGTCGATCGCCGGCATCGAAAAGGAGATCAACCGGCTGGGCAAGCTGGCGCGGGACGGCGCCCTCGCCATGGCGGACATGCAGGGCGGCACCTTCACCATCTCCAACGGTGGCGTCTACGGCTCGCTGATGAGCACGCCGATCCTCAATGCCCCGCAGTCGGGGATTCTGGGCATGCACAAGATCCAGGAGCGGCCCGTCGTCGTCGGCGGCCAGATCGTCATCCGCCCGATGATGTACCTGGCATTGAGCTATGACCACCGCATCGTCGACGGCAAGGAAGCGGTGACCTTCCTCGTGCGCGTCAAGGAGAGCCTCGAGGCACCCGAGCGCCTGGTGCTCGACCTCTGAGGGTCCGGACCGACCGGATTTGCGAAAGGCCCGCCCCCCAGGCGGGCCTTTTGCATTGTGCCGCCAAGCCGCTACACTGGCCCGGGGGAGGGACGCCATGCACGACAGGGTCCTCATCGTCACCGGCGGCAGCCGCGGCATCGGCGCCGCCACCTGCCTGCTCGCCGCCGAGCGCGGCTGGGGCGTCCTGGTCAACTATGCCGGCAATGTCGAGGCGGCCGAGGGCGTCTGCGCCCGCATCCACGCCGCGGGCGGGACCGCCGTCGCCGTCCGCGGCGACGTCAGCCGCGAGGAGGACGTCGAGCACGTCTTCCGCGCCGCCGACCGGCTGGGCCGGCTCGCCGGACTGGTCAACAATGCCGGTATCGTAGGCCCCGGCGCGCGCGTCGAGGAACTCGATGCCGAGCGCATCGGCCGCATCCTCGCCGTCAACGTCACCGGCTCGTTCCTGTGCGCCAGGGCCGCGATCAGGCGCATGTCGACGCGCCATGGCGGTGCCGGCGGGGCCATCGTCAACCTGAGTTCGGCGGCGGCCAAGCTGGGCGCCCCCGGCGTCTATGTCGACTACGCCGCAGCCAAGGGCGCCATCGACACCTTCACCGTTGGGCTCGCCCTCGAGGTCGCCGGCGAAGGCATCAGGGTCAACGCCGTGCGCCCGGGCATCATCGACACCGACATCCATGCCGCGGGCGGCGATCCGGGACGGGCGGCGCGGCTGGCCCCGAGCCTGCCCATGCCACGCGCCGGCACCGCCGAGGAGGTGGCGAGGGCCATCCTGTGGCTGCTCTCGGACGAGGCTTCCTACACCACCGGCAGCACCATTGCGGTGAGCGGCGGGCGGGCTGCGCTGCCGTAGCGCCGCCTCGCGCGGGAGGGGCGACAATCCGCCCGCGGAAGCATGCGAAAGTGTGCGTTTCGGCGGGCCCGGACCTCGACGGGGGCTTTCTTCCGGAAGCAGGCTGGGTTAACCCGTCAGCGGGGAACTTTTCCCGATGGCGGATCATTGCGGCGCGGAGACATCATGGCGGACACATTCGACCTCACGGTAATCGGCACGGGGCCGGGAGGCTACGTCGCCGCCATCCGGGCAGCGCAACTGGGCATGAAGGTGGCGGTGGTCGAGAAATGGACGACCTTCGGCGGCACCTGCCTCAACATCGGCTGCATCCCGTCCAAGGCGCTGCTGCACGCCTCCGAGCTGTATGAGGAGGCGGCCCACAGCTTCGGCAACCTGGGGATCGAGGTGACGCCCAAGCTCAACCTCGAGCGGATGCTGGCGCACAAGGACGACACCGTGACCGCCAACGTGTCGGGCGTCGAGTTCCTGTTCAAGAAGAACAAGATCACCGCCTTCCGCGGCGTCGGCTCGATCGCGGCGCCGGGGCGCGTGCTGGTGACGCCGGACAACGGCTCCGCCCAGGAAATCCAGACGAGGAACATCGTCATCGCCTCGGGCTCGGTGTCGGTCAATCTGCCGGGCATCGAGGTCGACGAGGACAGGATCGTCTCCTCCACCGGCGCCATCGCCTTCAAGCAGGTGCCCAAGCGGCTGCTGGTCATCGGCGCCGGCATCATCGGGCTTGAGCTCGGCTCGGTGTGGAACAGGCTGGGGGCCAAGGTGACGGTGGTCGAGTTCCTCGACCGCATCATCCCGGGCGTCGACAGCGAGGTGGCGCGGCAGATGCAGCGCCTGCTGCAGCGCCAGGGGCTGGAGTTCAAGCTCGCGACCAAGGTCAAGTCGATCGACAAGCAGGAGGACGGCACGCTGGTGGCGCGGCTGGAGCCGGCGGCGGGCGGCGACATGGCGCTGGCCGAGTTCGACGCGGCGCTGGTCGCGGTCGGGCGCAAGCCGTTCACCGAGGGGCTGGGGCTCGACGTGGTCGGGGTGGCGCTCGACGAGCGCGGCCGCATCCGCACCGACGCCCGCTACCAGACCAACGTCCCGGGCATCTACGCCATCGGCGACGTCGTCGCCGGGCCGATGCTGGCGCACAAGGCCGAGGACGAGGGCATCGCCGTGGCCGAGATCATCGCCGGCCAGGCCGGGCACGTGAACTACGCCGTCATCCCGTCGGTGATGTACACGAGCCCGGAGGTCGCCTGGGTCGGCAAGTCCGAGGACGAACTCAAGGCCGACGGCATCGACTACAAGGTGGGCAAGTTCCCGTTCACCGCCAACGGCCGCGCCAAGGCGATGCTGGCGACGCAGGGCTTCGTCAAGGTCCTCGCCGACGTCGCTACCGACCGCGTGCTGGGGGCCCAGATCGTCGCCAGGAACGCGGGCGAGATGATCCACGAGATCGCCGTGCTGATGGAGTTCTCGGGCTCGGCCGAGGATCTGGCGCGCACCACCCACGCCCACCCGACGCTGTCGGAGGCCATCCGCGAGGCGGCGCTGATGTGCGGGGACGGGGCCATACATATCTGATCTCGCCGGCCGGCCTCGGGTAATCGTGGATATCGTGGCATCAAGCCTAGCGGCGGCAATATCGGGCTCCATGGCCGCGACGCTACCGTTCGTGGGGCTCGTTGCCTCTCTGGCCGGCATGGTTCTTCGCTGATTTCGAAGCGACCCATTGCCCGCGCGCACGGGTCGCTTGACAAGTGACACTTGTCAGGCGACATTGTCGCCGTGATCGCCAGTTTTTCGGATCGGGCTCTCAAGCGTCTCTATGAGCGTGGGGATCGCTCGGGCGTTCGTCCCGACATGGTCGCCAAGATTGAACGCATCATCCAGCGCCTCGACGAGATCACCGCGCCCGAACAAATGGGTCTGCCCGGTTACAGGCTCCATCCGCTGAGCGGCGACCTCAGGGGGTTCTGGTCGGTGACGGTCAACGGCAACTGGCGCATCATCTTTCGCTTCGACGAGGGTCACGTTCATGACGTGCGACTCTTGGACTATCACTAGGAATTGCTGAGATGCCCATGCTGAACCCTCCCCATCCCGGCCAGGCGGTGCGCCTCGATTGCCTCGAACCGCTCGGCCTCACCGTCACCGAAGGCGCAAAGGTCCTCGGCATCAGCCGGCAGGCGCTGAACAATCTGGTAAATGGCAAGGCCGGGATCACGCCGGAAATGGCGATCCGCCTCGACAAGGCCTTTGGCGGGGGCGCCGAAACCTGGCTCCGGATGCAGATGAGCCATGACCTGGCGCTGGCCATGAGGAAGGCGGGGGCCATCAGGGTGAAGCGCTACGAGCCGAAGGCCGCGTAGGCGACGGCCCGAGCGTCCGGGTCCGTATCTTTGGCCGCGCCTGACCCCCAGCAGCGGGGCGGGGACGGGGCGATACATATCTGATCCGACCCTGCGCCGGGCCATGCGCCCGGCGCAGGGTTGCCATGCAAAGGCGCATGCGCCGGAACAGTGTGGGCGACGTACGATCAAAGATCGTACGGACCCCAGGCGGCCAGTGCAGGAGCGTGAACGAGCATGGAAGCAACTACCATCCACGGCACCGTCGCGGTGCTTTGTCCACCGGGCGGACCCAAGCTGGGCAGCGAGCAGGATGCGCTCGCCCTCAGGGGCGCGGGCGACGAGCAGGACGCCGGGTTGATCGTGGTGCCGGTCGGGCGCATGGCGCCGGAATTCTTCGTCCCGGAGAATGGCATGCTCGACGCGTTTGTGCACCGGCTGACGCGCGCCGGCCGTCGCGTCGCCTTCGTCGGCGATCTCGCCGACAGGATGGCGGGCAGCACGGCGCTCGCCGCGTATGTGCGCCGCTGCAATGCGGGCGGCGCCGTGCTGTTCGTGCGCACCCGGGAGGAGCTGGAAGCGCGGCTCGCCTAGCCTCGGCTGCGCGGGTGCGCCGCCCGGTAGCTGGCGAGCAGCCGCTCGCTGTCGACGGCGGTATAGAGCTGCGTGGTCGACAGCGAGGCGTGGCCGAGCAGTTCCTGGATGGCGCGCAGATCGCCGCCGCGGCCGAGCAAATGGGTGGCGAAGGAATGACGCAGGGCATGCGGGGTCGCCGAGGCCGGCAGTCCCAGCGCCGAACGCAGCTGGGCGAGGCGTAACTGGATCAGCCGGGGTGACAGCACTCCGCCCCTCACCCCGCGGAACAGTGGCTGGTCCCTGGCGGGCGCGAACGGGCACAGCCCGAGATAGTCGGCGACGGCGGCGCGTACCGGCGCAATGAGCGGCACCATGCGGGTCTTGCCGCCCTTGCCGGTGACGCGCAAGGAGTCGCCCTCGAGATCGGCACGGGTGAGGGCGAGGGCCTCGGAAATGCGCAGGCCGGCCCCGTAGCACAGGGTCAGCACGGCGACGTCGCGGGCGGCGACCCAGGGGCGCTCGTCCATCGCTCCGGCGGCGGCCACGGCCGCCTTCGCCTCGAGCACGGTCAGCGCCTTGGGCAGCGGCCGCGGCTGGCGCGGCGGCCGCACGACATTGAGCGCCTCGCTCGCCAGTACCCCCTCGCGCTCGAGGAAGCGGAAGAAGCTGCGGATGGCGGCGAGGGCGCGGGCCAGCGAGCGCGAGCCCAGATTGCCGGCGCGGCGCGCGGCCATGTAGGCGCGCAGGTCGGCGCCGCGCAACCCGGCGAGGGTGGCCAGCGACACCGGCCCGCCGGTGTGGGGGGCGAGAAAGGCGAGGAACTGGCCGAGGTCGCGCCGGTACGCCTCGAGCGTCCTGGGCGCAAGGCGGCGCACGGCGCCGAGGTCGCGCAGCCACAGGGCGAGCTGAGCGTCGACGTCGGCGTCGACCAGGAAGGCGGTAGCGGACATGACCCCAGCCTAGCGCCGCTCCGTTAGCGAAGTCTCACCGGCCAGCGCGGTCGCAGAATCAGCTTGCACCGCCTAGACTGCCATGAGAACAAAACGGGCACCCATGGAACACTCCCCCGACATCGTGGCGGTCATGGTGAGCGTCTCGGTGGAGGGGCCGTATTCCTACCGGGTGCCCGTCGGCATGCGCGTCGCCCGCGGCTCGATCGTGGCCGTGCCGCTGGTCGGGCGGCCGACGCTTGGGGTCGTCTGGGGGACGCCCAAGGACAATTTCGCCCACAACCGGCTCAAGGACATCGCCCACGTCTACGACGTGCCACTGCTGTCGGAGGAACTGCTGCAGACGGTCGACTGGGTCAGCCGCTACACGCTCGCGACGCCCGGCATGGTGCTGCGATCGGTGCTGCGCTCGGCCGAGGCGCTGGAGCCGGAGCGGCCCGTCGCCGCCTACCGCAGCACGGGCCACGAGCCGGAGCGCATGACCGGGCCGCGCCGCCGCGTGCTCGACGTCGTCGCCGACGGCCGCGCCTGGGCCA
>NZ_DASWVV010000105.1:0-6848 GCF_036406155.1 Devosia sp.
GGCCTCGCGCGCCGCCTGCTCCGCCTCCGCCAGGCGCCGCTCGTGCGCCTCCTGTTCCTGGCGGCGGCGGGCCTTCTCACCCAGCACCTCGAAGGCGGACTCGCGGTCGACGATGCTGTCATAGAGTCCGGCCACGGGGGAGTTGGCGATCAGCGCCCGCCGCTCCTCGGCAGCGATGGGGCCGACCTGCGCTGAGGGTGGCCGGATGAAGGTGCGCCCGACCATGGAGGGGACGCCCTTGTCCTCCAGCACCGAGACCAGCGCCTCGCCGATGCCGAGCTGGGTGATCGCCTCCTCGGTGGAGAAGGCCGGGTTGGGCCGGAACGTCTCGGCCGCCACGCGCACCGCCTTCTGCTCGCGTGGCGTATAGGCGCGCAGCGCGTGCTGGATGCGGTTGGCGAGCTGGGCCAGCACGGGCTCCGGGATGTCGACCGGGTTCTGGGTGACGAAATAGACGCCCACGCCCTTGGAGCGCACCAGCTTGACCACCTGCTCCACCTTGTCGACCAGCGCCTTGGGCGCGTCGTCGAACAGCAGGTGGGCCTCGTCGAAGAAGAAGACGAGCCTGGGTTTTTCGGGGTCGCCGACCTCGGGCAGCTCTTCGAACAGTTCCGACAGCAGCCACAGCAGGAAGGTCGCGTACAGCCGCGGCGAGCGCATCAGTTCGTCCGCCGCGAGGATCGAGACATAACCGCGCCCGTCGGTGGTCGTCCGCATCAGATCGGCGATTTCCAGTGCCCGCTCGCCGAAGAAGTGCTCGCCCCCCTGCTGTTCCAGTACCAGCAGGGCGCGCTGCACGGCGCCGATCGTGGCGGTCGCCACGTTGCCGTAGGCCGTCGAGATGGCCTGCGCATTGTCGGCGATCTCGACCAGGAGCGCCCGCAGGTCCTTGAGGTCGAGCAGCAGCAGGCCGTTGTCGTCGGCATATTTGAAGGCGATGTTGAGCACGCCCTCCTGGGTGTCGTTGAGATCGAGAATGCGGCTCAGCAGCAGCGGGCCCATCTCGGAAACGGTGGTGCGCACCGGATGGCCCTGCCGGCCGAACAGGTCCCAGAAGATGGTCGGGAACTTGGCCGGGGCATATTCGGTGAGGCCGATCTGCTGGGCACGCTTGACCTGCCAGTCGACCGCCTGGCCCATCGCCGCGATGCCCGACAGGTCGCCCTTGATGTCGGCGGCGAAGACCGGCACGCCGGCGGCAGAGAACCCTTCGGCCAGAACCTGCAGGCTGACGGTCTTGCCGGTGCCGGTGGCGCCGGTCACCAGCCCGTGGCGGTTGGCGTATCTGAGCGCAAGGTATTCGGGCCGGGTGCTGGTACCCAGGAAGATCTTGTCGTTGACGAGCATTGGTCCTCGCGGGATTCGTGGCGGTCGGCCTTTATAGCCGCGCCGGCGGGCCGCCGCCACCCGCCCCTCCTTGATCGGCTGCGCCCGCTCCCTATCTAGGCGACACCACCGCCACTTGGGAGAGAGCCGCATGAAGTGCCCGCACGACGGAGTCGAGCTGATGATGAGCGAACGGCAGGGAATCGAGATCGACTATTGCCCGCTGTGCCGCGGTGTCTGGCTCGATCGCGGCGAACTCGACAAGATCATCGAGCGCGCGGCACAGGAGGCGCCCCGGCAGGAGCAGGGGCGCTCGCGCCCGGCGGAGCCGCCGCAGCACGCCGGGCGCCGACCCGGCGAGCGCTACGAGGAGCGGCGCTACGACGATGACGACGACCGGAACCGCGGGCCGCACCGGAGGCGCGGCTCGTTCCTCGGCGAGTTGTTCGACTTCGACTGAGCCGGGCTTTCCCGGGCGAGCAGTAGGCGCGGGCGAACCAAATCTTCACGCCCGCGCCCTAGCCTTGCGGCATGAGCACAACCCGCCGCAGCGTCATCGCCGGCCTCGCCACCACTGCCGTGGCGGCGCCTCCCGTCTTTGCGCAGAACCCCGTCGATGCGCGCGGCTTCGGCCTGCACCCCGATCCCGGCGCCGACCAGACGGCAGGCTTCGCTGTTGCCTGCACGGCGGCGGCCGAAGCCGGGCTGCCGCTGTTCCTGCCCGCCGGCACCTATGTCGTGGGCACGGTCGACTTGCCGTCCGGCCTGCTGCTGCAGGGTGTTCCCGGCGCCACCGTGCTGCGCTTCGGTATTGATGGCGGCGCGCTGCGCGCCCGCGGCTGCAGCGCGCTCACGCTCGACGGGCTGGTCCTCGACGGCAGCGTGTCGCGCGCCGCGGCCGCCGACGGCCTCCTCCAGGTCGATGACAGCGACGGCGTCATCGTCTCGCGCTGCGCCGTCCGCGGCGGCCGCCGCAACGGCATCGCCCTGGCGCGCAGCGCCGCCCGCGTGCAGGATTGCGAGATCGCCGGCTGCGACGAGGCGGCGGTGTTCTCGCTCGACGGCCGCGGCGTGGCCGTCAGCGGCTGCCGCATTTCGGACTGCGGCGATGGCGGCATCCTGATCTGGCGCTCGGCGCCCGGCCGCGACGGCTCGGTGGTCTCGGGCAATGCCATCGCCCGGATCGACAGCCGCTCCGGCGGCAACGGCCAGTACGGCAACGGCATCAACGTCTTCCGCGCCGGCGCGGTGAGCATCACCGGCAACACCGTCACCGGCGCGCAGTTCTCGGCCATACGGCTCAACGCCACCGACGACTGCCAGGTGGTCGGCAACACCTGCCTCGACTGCCAGGAGGTGGCGATCTTCTCCGAATTCGGCTTCTCCGGCTCGGTGATCGCCAACAACATCGTCGATGGCGCCGCGCAAGGCATTTCCATCACCAACTTCAACGAGGGCGGGCGCCTCGCCACCTGCATCGGCAACATCGTGCGCAACATCTTCCCGCACTCGCCCGTCAATCCCGACACCGTCCCTGTCGGCATCGCCGCGGAAGCGGACACGGTGATCTCCGGCAACGTCGTCGAGGCGGTCCCGGGGCTGGGCATCGGCGCCGGCTGGGGGCCGTATCTGCGCGACGTGGTGGTGAGCAACAACGTCGTGCGCGAGGTCGAGATCGGCATCGGAGTGAGTGTCGCCCCCGGGGCGGGCAGAGCGGTCGTCTCCTCCAACCTGGTCTCGGCGGCGCGCCGCACGGCCCTTGCCGGCCTGGCTTGGAGCGACATCGTGTCGGACGATCTGGCCCTCGAGGCGGCGCGCTTCCCGGCACTGACGCTGAGCGCCAACGCCGTCGGCTGAGCCGCACCACGGCGGGTCCGATGGGTGTCGTGGCCGTCGCAGCCCCGCTATTCGAGGCGGAAATGGGCTGACACCGCCCGCATCTCGCCCACCACGGCGCCCCGCACGCTCTTTATGGGCCGCGTCGCAAAGCGCTCCAGCACCTCGCGCTGGGCCGCGTCGGGCTCGGCCAGGCCGAGCAGGAGGCCCGCCACCATCGCCTGGCTGGCGGCCATGTTGCCGTCGTCGCACTTGAGGGCGTAGCCCCAGCCCTTGTTCCGGATGGCGCCGCACTGCACGCCCTCGGCGCCCACCTTCTGCATCACCCGGCCGCCGAAGGCCTGCATCACCACCGTGTCGAGATGGAAGCTGCCGGCGACCAGCAGCGGATGCGACGTCGCCGCGTCGAACACGCGCGTCGCCGCGGCGGCCAGTGCCGGGGACAATCCGTCGCCCGTGGCCATGCGGGCGAAGCCGCGGGCCCAGGCGGAAAGCGGCGCCGCCCAGGTGGGAATGGAGCAGCCATCGGTACCGCAGCGGTCGGTGCCGAGCGGCTCGCTCACCACTGCCTCGATGGCGCGGCGGACCTCGACCTGCACGGGGTGCTCGCGCCCGACATAGCCGGAGGTCGGCGCGCCGAGCGCCAGCGCCACCGCCAGCATGCCGGTGTGCTTGCCCGAGCAGTTGTTGTGCAGCGCCGTCGGCTCCTCGCCGCGCTGGCGCAGCGCCTCGCGTGCCGCCGCGTTGCTGGGCGGGTGGGCGCCGCATTCCAGCGCCCCGGGGGCGAGGCCGATCTTTTCAAGGAAGCGGGCGACGCTGGCGACGTGCACCTCCTCGCCGTGATGCGAGGCGCAGGCCAGCGCCAGCTCTTCGTCGCCGAGGGCAAACCTGTCGATGGCGCCGGAGGTCGCCAGGGCCAGCGCCTGCATCGCCTTGATGGCGGAGCGCGGGAACACCGGACGGGAGACGTCACCGGCCGCAGCGATCACCCTGCCCCCGGCATCGACGACGACGAAGGCGCCGCGATGGCGGTTCTCGACGAGATTGCCGCGCGTCTGCTCGGCGAGGACGGGATTGGCTGGCATGACGAAAAAACGGCCCGGTGTCCTGTGCAGGGACTATACCGGGCCGGGAAAGTCAACTCTGTCGGAGGTCAGTCGGGTAGGCACGTCTTGCATGGGATGGTCGGGGCGCCGCTCCCCGGGGGGAGCGGCAAGGCAGATCAGATGTCCCAATCCTCGATCGGGGTCAGGAAGCGGGCGTTGACCCAGCCCCGGGTGCCGGCCGCCTCGACCAGGCACCAGTCGGAGGCGCCCTGGGGCGCCTCGATGCAGCGCTCGACCCAGACGCTGGACTGCGGCGCGAGAGCGCCGATGCGCTTGGAGTAGGAGGCGGGCCACTTGCGGACGTTGAGCACGTCCCAGCGCTGGACACCGGTCACCACGGCCGGCGCCTCGACGTCGTAGCCGGAGGCCAGGGCGGGCTGGACGGCAAAGGCGGCGGCGCTGGCGATGACGAGACCGGCAAGCGCGGCGACGAGCAGTTTTTCGTGAGTCCTGTTCATGTTCGGTCCCTCATCGGTCGCATGTATTTCGTTCGATGCAGGCAGAGTGCCAAAGGTGCCCTGAAACCGTGCTGAGTTTGTCGTTCAGGGGGCGTTCATCTAGCGGTCGGGAAGCGTTCATCCAGCGGCCGAATGTGTGGCAGGGGGGCACCCCTGGCGCCCCCCCAACGCTCAGTGCAGGAACCTGTGCACGAAGAGAATGACCGAATCCGGCGCGGTCATCTTCACCCCGACGACGTCGTCGGGCAGGAAATTCTTGCTGTCGAGGGCCTGCATCATGGCGGCGTTGCCGGCGATCCGGGCGCGCAGGGCGCCGGCATTGCCGGCGTGGCGGAGCGAGCCGACTTCCTCGCCGTCGCAGATCGGGCGCACCCACACGCGCGCCGGATCGGAGACCCCGTCCAGTTCCCGCTCGTAGACGCGCCGCAGGAAACCCAGCGGATCGGCGCAGGACGTCTCGGGCGTCGGCTCGTAGGTGCTTGGCGGCTTGGTGCTCTGGGCCAGCGGGGCGGTGACCGGCGCCAGCGCGAGCGTGGCGAGGGTGGCGACGAAGGCCAGGGAAAGCTTGTGCATTTCAATCTCCTCGGTGCAGTTCGGGGGCAGCTTCACGCCCGGATTTGATCGTCCCATGGTTGCCTCCTCGCGCTTGAACCCTGCCTGAGATCGCCGTTCACACCCGGTTCACGCCACGCCGGCCGGGGCCGGGCGATTGCGAACAAAACGCGAAAAATGCTTCCTAGTCGGACCATCCCGGGAGACGATTCGTTTTGCCTGCTGCCGCCGCCTATCTCGACAGCCTCAATCCCGAGCAGCGCCGCGCCGTCGAGCACGGCGTCGGCGCCGGGATGTCCGGCGGGCCGCTGCTGATCATCGCCGGCGCCGGTTCGGGCAAGACCAACACGCTGGCCCATCGCGTCGCCCATCTGATCGCCAACGGCGCCGAGCCGCGCCGCATCCTGCTGCTCACCTTCTCGCGACGGGCCGCGACGGAGATGAGCCGGCGGGTCGAGCGCATCGCCGCGCAGGTACTCGGCACCGGCGCCGGCGCCATTACCGACGCCCTGGCCTGGGCGGGGACCTTCCATGGGATCGGGGCACGGCTGCTGCGCGAGCACGCCGCGAGCATCGGCCTCGACCCCGCCTTCACCATCCATGACCGCGAGGACTCGGCGGATCTCGTCAACATCGTCCGTCACGAGCTCGGCTTCAGCGAGGCCAGGACCCGTTTCCCGGCGAAGGGGACGTGCCTCGCCATCTATTCGCGGGCGGTCAACGCCCAGGCCGAGATCGAGGAGGTGCTGAAGACGGCCTTCCCCTGGTGCGCCATGTGGGCAGCGGAGCTGCGTCGCCTGTTCGCCGCCTATGTCGAGCACAAGCAGCGCCAGAACGTGCTCGATTACGACGACTTGCTGCTCTACTGGGCCGCCATGATGCGCGACCCGGGCATCGCCGCCGAACTCGGCGCCCGCTTCGACCACGTCCTCGTCGACGAGTACCAGGACACCAACCGCCTGCAGGCGTCGGTGCTGCTCGCCCTGAAACCCACCGGCACCGGGCTCACCGTGGTGGGGGACGACGCCCAGTCGATCTATTCCTTCCGCGCCGCCACCGTCCGCAACATCCTCGATTTCCCGGCCCAGTTCTCGCCGGCGGCCGACATCGTCACGCTGGACCGCAACTACCGGTCGACGCAACCGATCCTGGATGCCGCTAATGCCGTCATCGGCGAGGCGTCGGAACACTTCACCAAGAACCTGTGGACCGAGCGGCGCTCCAACGACAAGCCGCAACTGGTGACCGTCAGGGACGAGGCGGACCAGGCGCGCTACGTCGTCGAGCGGGTGCTCGAGTGCCGCGAGGGCGGCATGTTGCTGAAGCAGCAGGCCGTGCTGTTCCGGACATCCAGCCATTCCGGCGCCCTGGAGGTCGAGCTCACCCGGCGCAACATTCCGTTCGTGAAGTTCGGCGGCCTCAAGTTCCTCGATGCCGCCCACGTCAAGGACCTGCTGGCCTTGCTGCGCTGGCTCGAGAACCCGCGCGACCGGGTCGCGGGCTTCCGCGTCCTGCAGCTGCTGCCGGGCATCGGCCCGGCCTCGGCGGGCCGGGTGCTGGATGCCATGGC
>NZ_DASWVV010000106.1:0-5868 GCF_036406155.1 Devosia sp.
CGACCGGCGGCACGCGCCAGCCTGGGCCCGGCGCGGCGTGCGCGGCCGCGACGCGCGACCCGCCGTCCCGGCGCATTCCGGCAGCAAGGCGCTCGAGTTCGGCAATGCGATTGCCGACGTCGGGGTGGGTGGAGAACAGATTGTCCATGCGCGCGCCCGACAGTGGATTGAAGATGTACATGTGCGCCATCGCCGGGTTGCGCTCGGCAGCCATGTTGACGGTGCGGCGCGACACCTGGGAGATCTTGGCGAGCGCCGAGGCCAGGGCGAGCGGCTCGCCCGAGATCGCGGCACCGTGCCGGTCGGCCTCGTATTCGCGGGTGCGGCTCACCGCCATCTGCACCAGCATGGCGGCAAGCGGGGCAAGGAAAACCATCAGCAGCGCGCCCAAACCGCCCAGCGGGTTGTCGCGGTTGTTGCCGCCGCCGAAGAACAGGCCGAACTGGGCCAGCATCGAAATGGCGCCCGCCAGCGTCGCGGTGACGGTCATGGTCAGCGTATCGCGGTTGCGGATATGGGCGAGCTCGTGGGCGATCACCGCCGCGACCTCGCGCGGCTCCAGGTAGCGCAGCAGCCCGCTCGACACCGCGACCGCCGCGTGCTGCGGATCGCGGCCGGTGGCGAAGGCGTTGGGCTGCTCGGTGTCGATCAGATAGACTTTCGGCATCGGCAGGCCGGCGCTATGCGACAGCTCCTCGACCATGCGGTACAGGTCGGGGGCGCTGCGCGGATCGACCTCGCGGGCCTGCTGCATGGAGAGGACCAGCCGGTCCGAATTCCAGTAGCTGAACAGGTTGGTCACCACCGCGACGCCCAGCGCGACCAGCATGCCCTGGGTTCCGCCGATGAAATAGCCGACGGCCATGAACAGGGCGGTGAGGCCGGCGAGCAGCACTCCGGTGCGAACGAAATTGAGCATCTTGCCTTTGTCTTGACCTCGAAACTTTTCCCGACCCCAAATATGATGGGGTGCCGCATCGTTCCAGACAAGCGGCTGACCACACCGTAATTGAGGATGACCGACCATGACTGACGCCGCCGGGACCGCAAGGCCCGCACTGAGCCCGGCCGCCAAGCGCGCGCTGGCCGAAGCCGAGGCGCGCCGCGCAGAGATCGACCGCAAGGCTGCAGCCGCCGCCAGGGAAGAAGGCGGCCGCGGCGGCCTCGACCCGGCCCGCTACGGGGACTGGGAGATCAAGGGCCTCACCGCCGACTTCTGAGGCGCGGGTCAGAGTCCGCCGAGCCGGCAGACGATCTCCCACTCCGCCTCGGTCACCGGGCTGACCGACAGCCTCGACAACTTGACCAGCGCCATGTTTTCCAGCCCCGGGGTGGCCTTGATCTGCTCGAGGGGCACCGGGCGCGGCAGCTTCTTGACCGGCAGCACGTCGACGCATTCCCACACGACCTTGCCGTCCTTGAGTTCGGCGGTGGAATCGGGATGGGCCAGCGCCACCACCCTGACGATGCCGACGATCTCCCTGCCGATGTTGGAGTGATAGAAGAAGCACTCGTCGCCGAGGCGCATCGCCCGCATGTTGTTGCGGGCGGCGTAGTTGCGCACGCCGTGCCATTCCTCGGGCACGCCCTTGGCCACGACGTCGTCGTAGGACAGGACATCGGGCTCCGATTTCATCAGCCAGTGGGCCATGTTCAACGCCCCGACGGGTTGTTGATGCCCCAGTTCCAGCGCCGGACCTGGTAGCGGGCGAACACGCCCTCGGTCACGAACGGATCGCGCGCCGCCAGCGCCTCCGCCTCGGCCAGGCTGGCGGCCTCGAGCACCACCAGCGAGCCGCAGGGCTTCTCCTCGCCATCGAGAAAGGGGCCGGCAAAGACCAGCTGGTCACCGAGACTGTCGAGATGCTCGAGATGGGTCGGCCGCACCTTGAGGCGGTGTTCGAGCCCGTCGGGCCGGTCCTCGGCGATCATGGCGAAAAGCATGTCTATTCCTCCCGTTTGAGTGGTCGAGCCATCAGGCTGGCGACGATCTCGTCAATGCCGGCGCTGCCCGCGAGCAGCAGGTTCACCGCGTCGATCAGCGGCGCCTCGACGCCGAGCCGGCGCGCCAGCGCCTGCGCCACCGGAGCGGTGGCCACGCCCTCGGCCAGCTGCGCCCCGTGCGCCATGATCTCGCCGACGCGCTCGCCCCGGCCCAGCGCCATGCCGAACTGGTAGTTGCGCGATTGCGGCGACGTGCAGGACAGGGTCAGGTCGCCCAGCCCGGCCAGGCCGGTGAGCGTCGAAGCGACGCCACCCATGGCCACCACGATCCGGCTCATCTCGGCATAGCCGCGCGCCAGCAGCGCCGCCCGCGCCGACGCCCCGAGCCCGGCCCCCTCGACCGCGCCGCAGGCCAGCGCGTAGACATTCTTGAGCGCGCCGGCGAGTTCCACGCCGATCCGGTCGGCGGCGGCATAGGGGCGGAAGCTCGGGCCGGCGAGGATGGCGGCGACGGCCAGCGTCGCGGCCGCGTCGTCGCCGGCAAGGGTGACCGCGGTCGGCCGGCCGCTGGCCACGTCCGCTGCAAAGCTCGGCCCCGAGAGCACGTAGGGGACGGCGCGCGGACACAGTTCGGCGAGGATCTCGCTCTGCCGGCGCAGCGTGCCCGCCTCGAGCCCCTTGGCCGTCAGCACCACCGGGATGCCGGCCAGCGCCGCCTCGCCGATCGCGGCCAGCGCGGCGCGGCTCGTCTGCGCCGGCACGGCGAGGATGACGACGTCGGCGGCGACGTCGAGCCCACCGGCGGCGGTCACCTCTTCGGACAACAGCACCTCGGGCAGGGCGCGCGCATTGGTGTGATGGCGGTTGATCTCCTCGACCACCGCCGGACTGCGCGCCACCAGCGTCACCGCGTTGCCGGCGGCGGCCGCGGCCTGGGCGAGCGCCGTGCCCCAGGCCCCCGCGCCGTAGACGGCGACGCGCTTAGGCGGCATGCGTCAGCCTCATGTCGGCACTGTCCAGCGGCCAGCGCGCCTTGGCGGCGACGTCGAGCCCATCGGTGGCCCCCAGGGCCAGCCGCTCGGCGCCGGCCCAGGCGACCATGGCGCCGTTATCGGTACACAGCGCCAGCGGCGGCACCACCAGCCGCGCCCCGGCCTCCTCGGCGACCTGGCGCAGGCCGAGGCGGGTCGCCTGGTTGGCGGCGACGCCGCCGGCGGCCACGAGCTGCGCCGGGACGGTCGGCAGCTGCGCCTTGAAGCGGGCCAGCGCCGCCCGCGAGCGGACGGCGACGATTTCGGCCGCCGCGGCCTGGAAGCCGGCGCAGAGATCGGCGACGTCGGCCTCGCTCAGCGGCGCGATGTCCTCGGCCGCCATGCGCACGGCGGTCTTGAGGCCGGAAAACGAGAAATCCAGACGGTCCTGCCCAAGCAGCGGCCGGGGGAAGCGGAAGCGGGCCGGATCGCCCAGCGCCGCCTGTTTCTCCACCTGCGGCCCCCCCGGCTGCTCGAGCCCGAGCAGCTTTGCCACCTTGTCGAAGGCCTCGCCCAGCGCATCGTCGAGGGTGCTGCCCCAGCGCTCATAGGCGCCGACCCCCCGCACCAGCACGAACTGCGTGTGCCCGCCGGAGACGAGAAGCATGAGGTAGGGGAATTCCAGCCGGTCGGTCAGCCGCGCCGTGAGCGCGTGCGCCTCGAGGTGGTTGACCGCGACCAGCGGCTTGTCCAGCGCCGCGGCCAGCGCCTTGGCCGTGGTCAGTCCGACCAGCACGCCGCCGATCAGCCCCGGCCCGGCGGTGGCCGCGATGGCGTCGACCCCGGCCAGCTCCACGCCCGCCTCCCGGGCGGCCCGGGCGATGATGTGGTCGAGATGGGCGACATGGCTGCGGGCGGCGAGCTCCGGCACCACCCCGCCATAGGCGGCGTGCTCGGCAAGCTGGCTGCGCACGACGTTGGACAGGATGCGGCCGCCGCCATCGGCGTCGCGTGCCACGATGGCCGCGGCGGTTTCGTCGCAGCTCGTCTCGATTCCCAAAATCTGCATGTGCGCTTGCCCGGTGCTGCGGAACGGTCTAAGCCGTCGCCGACCTCCACTGTGGCCTACAATAGGACGGCACGCGATTGCAATCACGCGCCCCATTCATCCGCATCGGCACGCGCGGTTCCGCCCTCGCCCTGGCGCAGGCCAATCTGGTGCGGCAGCGCCTCGCCGCGATGCATGGCGTGTCGGAGGACGATATCGCCGTGCGGGTCATCACCACCAGCGGCGACCGGCTGACCGACAGGCCGCTGGCGGAGGCCGGCGGCAAGGGCCTGTTCTCCAAGGAGATCGAGGCGGCACTGCTGGCCGGGGAGGTCGACCTCGGGGTGCATTCGAGCAAGGACATCGCCACCACCCTGCCCGACGGGCTCCGCCTCGCCGCCTTCCTCGAGCGCGAGGACGTGCGCGACGCCTTCGTCTCGCTGACGGCGGCGACGCTCGACGACCTGCCGGCCGGCGCCAGGTTCGGCACCTCCTCGATCCGCCGCGGCGCACAGATGAAGCGGGCCCGGCCCGACCTCGAGATCGTGCCGTTCCGCGGCAATGTCGGAACCAGGCTGGAAAAGCTCCAGCGCGGCGTCGCCGACGCCACCCAGCTGGCGGTCGCCGGGCTCCGGCGGCTGGGCCAGGCCGACCGCATCACCAGCGTGCTCGACCCGCGGCGCTTCCCGCCGGCGCCGGCGCAGGGGGCGATCGGGCTCGAGCTCCGCGCCGCGGACGAGCGCACCGCCGGCCTCGTCGCCGGCCTCGACCACCCCGCCACCAGCACCGCCGTCATCGCCGAACGCGCCTTGCTGGCCGTGCTCAACGGATCGTGCCGGACGCCGATCGGCGTGTTTACCGAATTGAACGAAACGTCGTGCACCATGCACGCCCAGGTCCTCAGCCCGGACGGCTCGCAAAGCTTCGAGGCCACTCTGTCCGGCGGGCGCGGGGAGGCCGCCTCGATCGGGGCGGAACTGGGGCGGCACCTGCTCGCGCTGGCAGGGCCGAAATTCGTCGCTCGTTTCGGAGGGTGATCGCCTTTGGTGCGCATGCTGGTGACACGGCCCGAGCCTGATGCAAGCGAGACGGCGACCCGCCTCGCCGCCCTCGACATCGACGCCACGGTGTGCCCGCTGCTCAGCTTTGCGACCCTGCCCACCAGCCTGCCGGACCCGAACGGTTTCGCCGCGCTGGCGCTGACCAGCGGCAACGCCTTGCGGGCGCTCGAGGAGCGCGGGGCCCTGGCGTCCTGCCTCGGGCTCAAGGTCTATACGGTGGGCGACCGCACCGCCGAGCGCGCCCGCGCCGCCGGCTTCCGGCAGGTGGAGAGCGCCGGCGGCGCCTTCGGCGACCTCGTCGACCTGCTTGCCCACCGGAAGCCGTCCGGTCCGGTGCTCTACCCGGCCGGCCGCGACCAGTCGGGCGACCTGGCCAAGTCCCTCGCCCCCTACGGCGTCATGGTGATCGTCGCCCAGGTCTACGCCATGGATCGCGTCGCCGCCCTGCCGGCCGCGGTCATGGCCGATCTGGCCGGCGGCGGCATCGCGGCCGCGCTGTTCTATTCGCGCCGCACCGCCGAGGCCTTCGCCGCCTTGGCCGCGCCCCGGCTCGACACCGGCGTGCGGCGGCGACTGGGCATGCTGTGCATCTCCGAGCAGGTTGCCGAACCGCTGATGGATGCCCATTTCGTGCGGGTGGGCCTTGCCGATCACCCCAGCGAGGAAGGCATGATGGGGCTGGCCCTGTCCTTTGCCCGCGACCAGGAAGCGTCATGACATCGACCGACAAGGGACCAACGCATGGCTGACCGCAAATCGGGGCGCGTGAAGCCGCCGGTCATCGACCTCACGGCGCGCCCGGCCGCCGCGGGTGCCGCCGGCGCCACCGGCGCAGGGGCGGCGG
>NZ_DASWVV010000107.1:0-49529 GCF_036406155.1 Devosia sp.
CGATCGCGGCCGCCCGCAGCCGCCCCGAGCCGCTCTCGCGCAGCACCCGCCGCAGCGCCGGCTCCTGGCTGCGCTCGATCCCCGTGCGCACCATCCGCACCGCCCACAACAGCAGCGCAACCGAACCCGCAAGCTGCAGCAAAAGCAGGTAAAAATTCATCTGAGGTCAATCACTTGTTCTGGCTTCAGTGCTGCGGGGGAAAGGTAAAGGCCGGCGCGGTCGACTTGCGTCTACATTGGCCTTTTCATGGGTATGGTCAACTGGCCGGCGGCAGCGGGGCGTCGGGCCGGTGAAGAACCGCTCGTCGGCTTGAGTAATGGGCCGCACGTCGGTATGGGAAAGCACCCCCAGTGGCGCCGCCGGCGCCGCCAGTGTTCATACCCGGAGTAAGAACTCATGATCCTACCGAACGGCGCCGTCGTGGCAGTCGCGGACGGTGCTTCCCTCAGACTGTTCCGCAACCGTGGCCCCGAAACCGAGATCGACCTCGTCGCTCTCGAGGAGCCCAGGCTGGAGCCCGGCAATTCCGGTTCCGGGCTGCGCCACCACGACGCCAACGACAATCCCGACAATGACCGGCGCGCCGAGGACCGGTTCGCCGCCGCCACCGCCGATCACCTGAACCGGCTGGTGCTCGACGGCGCCGTCGACAAGCTCGTCGTCGTCGCCGATCCGCGGACCCTGGGCGAGCTGCGGCGGGGTTATCATGCGAAGCTTCAGTCGGCACTGGTCGGCGAGCTGGCCAAGGACCTTACCGGTCACTCGGTGCAGGAGATCGTCGCGGCGCTCCGCAGCGCCTGACGGCATGTACCTGGCCGGTAGCGGCGCGCCGGGCGCCGGCCAGGGACCTATCTGCGCGCGAAGGCGAGGCTGAGGGCCGCCACCACGCCGACCAGCGCGACGATGGCGACGGCGGCCGGCAGCGGGTCCTGCCGCACGGCCCTGCCGATGCGTTTCGCCTCGCGGCCGAGTTGCTGGGTCACCATCTCGCCGCCATGCCACAGGGCGTCGCCGAGGCTTTCGGCCTCGTGCTGCACCTGGCCGCCATAGCGGGAGACCGACTTGCCCAGCGACGAGACTTCGTCCTGCAGGTCGGCCAGCTGCCGGCTCAAGTTGCGCTGCAGCCCATCCTGCCATCCACGTCTGTCCGACCAGCCCATTTGACGCTCCTTTGGTGGGGAAGGGAACGTGCCGGCCGCGCGAAGGTTCCTGGCGTGCCTGCGACAGCTTGACAGGCGGCGATTGGTCGCATCTGTTGTGGCTGAAGTCGCGGAGATCCTGCATGGACGTCGTCGAAAGCCTCATCCTGCTCGCCGCCTATGTGGCGGTGGTCGCTGCCATAGCGATACTGACACCACGCATCGGCAACGGCATCGTGGCGCTTGCCGGCTTGGCGCGTCGGCGCCGGCAGAGGGTGCCGCCGACGGCGTGAGGCTGCCCTCAATCGTTGCCGGCGAGGGGCAGGCGCAATGTCACTGCAAGCCCGCCCAATTCCGAGCGCCCCAGTACGGCGGCGCCGTTGTTGAGCTCGAGGATCTCCATCGCAATCGCCATGCCGAAACCGGAGCCGCGGCGGCTCTCGTCGAGGCGCCGGCCCCGCACGCCGAGCCGGGCGATCTGTTCCTCGGTGAGGCCGGGGCCATCGTCGGCGATGATCACCTCGGCGAAGGCGTCGGCCGGCCGGACCGTCACGTCGACGCGGTTCCTGGCCCATTTGGCCGCGTTCTCGAGCAGCACGCCTGCCAGCTCCAGCAGGTCGCTGCCGTCGATATTGACCGCGGTGTCGGGGCCTAGGCCGAGATTCCAGGCCAAGGACTCCCCTGCATGCGTCTGCCGGATCACCGACACCGTCCGCGTCAATGCCGTGTTGAGCGAGGTGCTGATGACGTCGGATTGGGCGCGCAGCCGGAGCCGGGCGAGACGCAACTGGTAGTCGATGCGGTCGGACATCTCGGCGACGATGTCGTCAATCGCGGCGGCGTTGCCCTGGTCGCCCGCCTTGCGCAGCTTGTCGGCAGTGGCGGTCAGCACCTGCAACGGGGTCTTGAGGCCATGGGCGAGATCGGCAGCGCGGGCGCGGGCGAATTCCACCGATTTTCCGCGCAGCGCCAGCAACTCGTTCACTTCGGCGACAAGCGGCAGCACCTCGCTCGGGTAGCCGTCGACCAGCTTGTCGGCGTCGCCGCGCCGGACGGCCTCGATGCCGCGCCGGAGGGCATCGAGCGGGCTCAGCCCGGTCTGAACCACCAGCCAGGCGGCACCGAGAATGGCGATGCCGAGCGTGAGCAGCGTCAACGCCATGTCGCTGCCGAATTCCCGGATCGTCTGATCGAGGATGCTGCGGTCTTCGGCAACGGTGACAAGGTAGGCCTGTCCGCCCCCGGCCGCGCCGAAGGCGACGTGGCGTGCCAGCCCGGCGAGCGTCTGGCCGTCCGGTCCGGCCAGGGTCGCCAGCTGTCGGAGGTCGGCGCCGTCCGGCATGTGCAGCACGTGGTCCCATAGCGACCGTGAGCGATCGAGAACAATGCCGCCAGTCGACTGGATCTGCCAGTACACGCCGCCATAGGGCAATTCGTAGCGGGGGTCGGGAAGCGGCTCGCGCAGCAGCGCCCCCTGGGCCCCGGGTTGGATCAGTGCCGACAGCCGGTCGAGCGTCGCCTCGAGATCGGCCCTTGTGTCGCGCTCCACGCTGGCACGGAACAGGTAGAAGATCGCGGCCCCGGTGACGAGCACGGTCAGGGTGACCCAGATGGCGGCTCCGATCAGCAGTCTGAGACGCAGGGAGCGCTGCTTCACCCGGCGTCATCCTCGACATAGTAGCCGAAGCCGCGCCGTGTCTTGACGACGTGCTCGCCGAGGCGCTTGCGGATGCGGCCCACCAGCACTTCGACGGAATTGGAGTCGCGCTCGAAATCCTGGCTGTAGAGGTGCTCGGTGATCTCCATGCGGCTCACCACCTGCCCGCGGCGGTGGGCGAGGAAGGACAGCAGCCGGTATTCCTGGGGCGGCACCGGAATGGGAACGCCGTCGCGCAGCACCTGCATCAGCCGCGTGTCGAGCACCAGGTCATGGATGTCGATGCGCGAGGAGGCGAGGCCCCCGGCGCGCCGCAGGATGGCACGCAGGCGGGCGACGACTTCCTCGACATGGAAGGGCTTGACCACGTAGTCGTCGGCGCCGGCCTCCATGCCCTCCACCCGCTCTTCCCACTGGCCCCGGGCCGTGAGGATGAGGACGGGCACGCTGCGCTTGGCCTTGCGCCAGCGCTTGAGCACGGTGAGCCCGTCGAGGTTGGGCAGGCCGAGATCGAGGACGACGGCATCATAGGCTTCGGTGTCGCCCCGATACCATGCCATCTCCCCGTCGGCTTCGTTTTCGATGAGATATCCCGAAGCGGCAAGTGCCTCGCCCAGCGAGGCCGCGATCCGGGGATCGTCTTCAGCAATGAGAATACGCATTAGTCCGGGCCTACCTGCCTCCCCGATCCGGCATCGAAATAAAGGCTGGTCACCCGGCCATCGGTCAGGAGCAGCTTCACCTCGTAGACCAGCCGGCCGTCGCGCGGATAGAGTTCGGCGTCGATCACCCGGCCCGGTGTGTTGCCGCGGACGCTGCCCAGGATGTGCTGAAGCGAGACCGCGCTCTCCGCCCTGACAGCCTCGAGCGCCAGCTCCTCGTCGGCCTTGCGCGACTTGCCGTTGCCGCCGGCATCGGACGAGTTCTCGTTGCCCCTGCCTTCGCTGTTGCCGTTGCCGTTACCGTTGTTGCCGCTATTTGCGTTCCCCTGGCTGTTGCCCTGGGCCCAGGCCGGCGGCACGACGATGGCGGCGAGGGTGATGGCGACGAAGGCGGGCCGCAAAAGGCGCCTGAGCATATGGTGAGACTCCCGAGTGCCCCGCGGGCAAACTAGGGGCCCGAACATGACCGTTTCCTGACCTTCGCCGCGATGTCGCCGTCAGACCCCGACCGCTAGGTTCGGCGCCGTCGCATGGCCTCCGGTCCGCGACATCCGAGAGGCCGTGGTGGGCCACCCCGACATGCCCGCCCCCGCAGGCTCCACCGCGGCTTCTTCCCACAAGAAACCCCAAACGACCGGGAGACTAACATGAACAAGATGCTCACGACCACCTCTATCGCCCTGCTGCTCGGACTGGCCGCTCCCGTCGCCCTCACGGCGACGGCCGGTGCCCAGGAGGTCATGGTCGATGTCACATTCTCCGACGCGGTCACGACCGCGTACCCCAGTGCCGATGCGGCCGCTTTGTGCGGCATTGCCGAAGAGGAGATCGTCGACGGCGCCTGCGATTCGGCGCTCGCCTCGAGCGAGGCCGATGGCTTCCTCGATGAACTCGATTCGGGGGGCAACGAGAACTCGGCACGGGAGTTCGCGCCGGGCCAGTTGAAGGGCGAGGGCGAGTCGGCCAGGGAATACGCGCCCGGCCAGACCAAGGAGGAGGGGGAGTCGGCCCGCAGCGAGGCTCCCGGCCAGCAGAAGAAGGACTAGACAGGAGGCCACGCCGGCAGACGCCGGTGCCTGAGGGAAAGCGGCCCTGGCGGGCCGCTTTCTGTGTTCTGGGGCTAGTCGCGCAGGCGCTTCTCGCCGGCCTCTATGCGGAACGGCAGCACGTTCTGCGGCGGCGGCAGCGGGCAGACGGCATGATCGGTGAAGGCACAAGGCGGGTTGATGGCCTTGTTGAAGTCGAGCACCACGGTGTTGTCGGTCACGTCCTCGCCGTAGACGAACCGGCACGCCGGGTAGGTGGAGTCGCGCGACGTCAGGTCCCGGAACACGAATTGCGGCCGCTCCGGAGTCCCGTGGGTGGCCACCAGGGTCCAGCTCTGGCCGTCATGGCGGAACACCGCCTTGTGCGTCACCTCGACATCGGTCGGGATATCCCTGCTGGTGTCGACGGTCAGGCCGAGGGGCGCGTCCAGCGCCACCCAGTCGGCGACGATGCGCCACTCCGGCCGGGGCGGGAAATAGTCGATGCCGCCGAATAGCTCCGGCGCCGTCGAACGGGTGTCGCGGACGCGCAGCGCGTTCTCGCCATTGATGGTGGTGAGTTCCAGCAGCAGGCCGTGCAGCAGGAATTTCGGCGGCTGCTTCTTGTTCGGTTCGAGATGAACCGCCGGGCTGCCGTCGGCGGGGGTGAAGTCGACGGTCCCGCCGGCAGCCTGCGTCAGCGTCCCCAGCGAGGCCGGGCCGACCGGAAGCACCAGATCGTTGTCTGCGCCGCTGCCGACGGTGACCGTGCCGGGGGCGAGCCACCAGCGTCCGATCAGGTTGAGCCAGCCGTCGGGGGCCTTGAGGGCGGCTAGGCGCCTCGCCTTCCAGGCTTCAAGTGCAGCGAGATATTCGGCAGATGCGGTCATGGCGACCATCCTTGTGCAGGCGTCAGGCGGGCATGCGCGGCACGCTCTGGAGCAGGTTGCGTGTATAGGGGTGAACGGGGTCGGCGAGGGTTTGTCGGGTGGGGCCGGCCTCGACGATGCGGCCGTTCTGCAGGATGACGACCTCGTCGCACAGGGCCGCGACGACGCCGAGGTCGTGCGAGACGAAGACGAGGGTCATGTGGGCGGCGACGCGCTGCAAGAGCTCGACGATGCGCACGCGCGTGGACAGGTCCAGCGCACTGACCGCCTCGTCGGCGAGGAGCAGCTTCGGTTTCGCCACCATGGCGCGGGCAATGGCGATGCGCTGGCGCTGGCCGCCGGAGAACTGGTGCGGGTAGCGCCCGAGCACGTCGCGCTCGAGGTCGACGGCGGCGAGCGCCGCCTCGACCTGGGCGCGGTGGTCGCCGGGCAGGCGCAGCGAGCGCAGCGGCTCCGACACGATGCCCAGCACCGTCTGGCGCGGGTCGAGCGAGGAGTAGGGGTCCTGGAATACGGCCTGGACCTTGCGCCGATACTGCCGCATGAACGCGCCGTCGTGCGGCTCGAGCCGCCGACCCTCGAAATTGATGCGGCCGGCGCTCGGCCGGGCGAGGCCGAGCAGCAGGCGCAGCAGCGTGGTCTTGCCGGAGCCGGATTCCCCGACCAGCCCGACGTTGGCGCCCTCGCGGATCTCGAGCGACAAGTTTTCGAGCGTGAGACGGTCGCGGGTGTAGCGGAAGTCGACGCCCTCGATGCTGACGAGGCTCATCTGCTGCCTCCCAAGGCCGCGTCGAACGCCCGGGCGGCGGCAACGAGAGCACCCGTATACTCATGCCGCGGGCGCGCGAACACCTCTTCCACCGGGCCGCGCTCGACGGCGACGCCGCGCCTGAGGACGACGACGCGTTGCACCACCTGGGCGACGATCGGCAGGTCGTGGCTGATGAACAGCAGCGCCATGCCGCGTTCGCGCACGAGGGTATCGAGCAGCTTCAGGATTTCGGCCTGGGTGGTGACGTCGAGTGCCGTCGTCGGCTCGTCGGCGATGAGCAGTTGCGGCTGGCAGGCGAGCGCCATGGCGATGGCGATGCGCTGCCGCTGCCCGCCGCTCAACTCGTGGGGGTAGGCGCGGGCGATGCGCTCGGGGTGGGGCAGGGCGACCTGTTCGAGCAGCGCCTGCACGTCGCGGCGGAGCTGGTGCCGGTCGAGCGTTCGTCCGTCGCGCGCGGCGCGCCGCCGGAGCGGCTCGGCCACCTGCCGGCCGACGCGGAGCAGCGGGTCGAGGGCGGTCAGCGGTTCCTGGAAGATCGTGGCGGTCACGGTGCCGCGCAGCCGGTCCAGCACGCGGTCGGGCGCGCCGACGACCTGCCGGCCGCCCAGAAGAACAGAGCCGGCGGCGGTGATACCGGGCGGCAAGAGGCCGGTCGCCGCCATGGCGGTCAGCGACTTGCCCGAGCCGGATTCGCCGATGAGGCCCACCCGTTCGCCGGCAGCGATGGCCAGCGAGAGGCCCGACACGAGGGTCTGCGCGCCGGCGCTCAGAGTCAGGTGGTCGATGGCGAGCAGGCTCATGCGCCGCGCCTCCGCGTCGGGTCGCCGACGTCGCGCAGCCCGTCCGCCAGCAGGTTTACACCGATGACCAGCGAGACCAGCGCGAGGCCCGGGGCAATGGCGCCGATCGGGGCGGTGTAGACCGTGCCCTGGGCCTCCTGCAGCAGGCGTCCCCAGGAGGCGTTGGGTGGCGGCGCGCCGAGGCCGAGATAGGAGAGCGAGGCCTCGGCAATGATGGCGACGCCGAACTGCAGGGCGAGGTTGACGGCCAGTGTCGGCCAGATATTGGGCAGGACGTGGCGGAAGACGATGCCGGGCCACGACGTGCCGGAGGTCCGCGCCGCGGTGATGAAATCGAGCAGCAGCACGCGCTTGGCCAGGATGCGCGTCAGCCGCGCGACGATCGGCGACAGCGCGATGCCGAGCGCGAGGATGGCGGTGCCGAGGCTGGCAGTGTCGCTGGCCGCCACCACCAGCATGGCGATGAGCAGGGTGGGGAAGGCGATGAGGATGTCGAGCGTCGCGGCCAGCGCGTCGTCGGGGAGGCGCGTCGCGAAGGCGGCGAGCATGCCGAGGGTGATGCCGATGGCGGCGCCGATGGCGACGGCGGCGCTGCCGACGATGAGGGCGATGCGCGAGCCGATCATGATCTGGGTGAGAAAGTCGCGGCCGAGCCGGTCGGTGCCGACCCAGTGGGCGAGCGATGGCGGCTCCAGCCGGCCGCCCGTCATTGCCCCGGGGTCGTATGGAGTCCAGACCAGGGTAAGCAGGGCGACGACGACGTGCAATCCGACCAGCACGAGGCCCAACTGCAGGCTCGCCGAGCGGTGCGGACGTGCCGCCGCCGTCTCGAGCGCGGTCATGGCCGGCCCCCGCGGGCCCGGAGCCGCGGATCGATTACGCGCTGCAGCAGGTCGGCGGCGAAGCCGGTCAGGAGCACCATGAGGGTCGAAATGAACAGCACACCCTGCACGTTCGGGTAGTCGCGCTGCTGGATGGCGAGCAGCAGCATGGAGCCCAGACCGGGCAGGGCGAAGACCTTTTCGACCACCACGGCGCCAAGGAACGTCGTCGCCAGTTCGATGCCGAGAATGGAGATGACCGGCACGGCGCCGTTACGGATACCGTGGCGGATGAGGGCCTCGGAAAAACTCGCGCCCAGCGCCCGGGCGGTGCGCAGATAGTCGCTGCCGAGCACGTCCTGCGTGGCCGAGCGCACATAGCGCAGGAGCGAGGCAGCGATCACCAGGGCCACCGTCACCACCGGCAGTGCGAGCGAAATCGCGGCCTCGCCGGGGTCCTCCCAGCCGCGCAGCGGAAAGCCCCCGGAGGGGAACAGCCTCAAATTGATGGCAAACGCGGTGACCAGCAGGATGCCGACCCAGAACACCGGGATGGCGATGCCGAGTTGCGAGATGACGGAGATGGCCGCGCCGTACCAGCGATCGGCCTTGACCGCGGCGACGATGCCGAGCGGCACGGCGATGACGATGGCGAGCAGGAAGCCGAAGGCGGTGAGCGGCAGGGTGACGCTCATGCGGTTGCCGATTTCTCCGAGCACGTCGGCGCGGCTCACGAAGGAGGTGCCGAGATCGAATCGAGCCAGATTCGACAAAAAGCTGACGAACTGCTCGACCAGAGGCCTGTCGGAACCGACCTGGGCGCGGGCGGCGGCGATCTGCGCCTCGGTCGCGCCGACGCCGAGCAGGGCGTTGGCCGGGTCGCCCGGCAGCAGCCGCAGCAACACGAACAGGACCACTGCCGCAATGAGCAGCGACAGCAGCAGGATGGCCAGCCGGCGGAAAACGTAGCTGAGAATCGGGCGGGTCCTCGTGTCGACCGGGCTGGCCGGCAGTCTAGAACATGCTGCGGCTTCGTCGAAACGGAACCTTGCAGGCATGCGCCGGGCCGCCCCCGGGGTGGAGGGCGGCCCGTCAAGTTATCGCAGGTGGCCGCCTAGCGGGCTTTCTTGATGTCGTAGGCGAAGAATTGCGAGTTCAGCCCGTTGATCGGATACCCGGTCACGTTGGCCGTCGACACCACGATCTGGGGATAGAGGTAGAGCCAGTTGCTGGCCGCGTCCTCGGCGATGATGCGGTTGGCCTCGGTCAGCTTGGCGACCTGTTCTTCTTCGGTGCCGGCGGCCTCCGCGTCGGCGATCAGCTTGACCACGTCCGGGTTGTTGTAGCCCCAGTAGAAATCGGGGTTGCCGTAGAAGACGATGTCGCGGTGGTTCACGTGCTCCTGCAGCGTCGCCTGGAAGTCGTGCTGCTGGTAGATCTTGGTGTACCACTCGTTGGCGGTGATGATGTTGATGTTGACCTTCACCCCGACCTTGGCGAATTCCGCCTGCAGGAACTGGGCGACGATCGGGTGCGGGTCGTAGTCCGGCGTGTCGAGGGTGAACTCGAAGCCGTCGGGGTAGCCGGCTTCCGCCAGCAGCGCCTTGGCACTTTCCGGATCGTAGGGGTCGACGCCGGTGAGGTCGACATACCACGGGTCCGTCGGCGGCACGAATGAGCCGATCAGCGTGCCGTACTCGCCCCAGATGGAGTTGAGCAGCCGCGCCTTGTCGACGGCACGGGCCAGCGCCTTGCGGACCTTGACGTTGTCGAAGGGCGCGACGCGGTCGTTGTAGGCCAGCAGTTCCTTGGTGGTCGAGGCGCCTTCGGTCACGGTGAAGGCCGGGTTGCCGGCGAACTGGGCCAGTGAATCCGGGCTCTGCACCGAGGTGATGATGTCGACGGCGTTGGTCAGCAGCGCGTTGTTGAGCGCACTGGCGTCGGTGAAATACTGGAACACCACCTCGGCGTTGCTCGCCGCCTCGCCCCAATAGTCGTCGTAGCGGCTGAGCGCCAGCGCCGACCCGCGCCGCCACTCGGCCAGGGCGTAGGGCCCGGTGCCGTCCTCGGCGGCGGTGATGTCGGCCGCCGCGTCGTTGACGATCCAGACGTAGCTGAGGTTGTAGGGCAGCGAGATGGAGCGGGCCGAGAGCGTCACCACCACCGTTGCGTCGTCGGGCGTTTCGATCGAGGCGATGGTCGACAGGCTCTTCTTGCGCGAGCTCTTGGAGGCCTCGGCGGTGACGCGCTCGATGGAATACTTGACGTCGGCTGCGGTCAGCGGGTCGCCGGAGTGGAAGGTCACGCCCGGCTTGAGCTTGAACGTGTAGGTGAGGCCGTCGTCGCTGCGCTCGAAGCTGTCGACCAGCCGGGGCTCGACCGTGCCGGCGTCGGTCAGCTGGAACAGCGCCTCGTAGACGTTGCCGTTGAAGGCCTCGTTGATGCCCTGGCCGGCGCCGGCAGTGTTGTCGAGGTTCTGCGGCTCGTAGAGCGAGCCGATGCGCACGGTCGCGTCGGGATCGAAGTCCTGTGCCACGGCAGCAGGGACGAAGGTGGCGGTCGCCAGCAGGGCAGCGGCAAGCAGCGTGCGGCGGCGGAGGGAACGGGTCATCGGGTGCTCCTTGTGGACACGTGCGGGGCCGTCTGGCCGGCCCCGGCGGAGGTGCCGCGACTGCGGCCTCCTTTTGAGCGCAGGCTAACCCGTGCCGCCGAAAAGCTCCATGCGCACGGCAGGCGTTTCTTCCTCGCCCGGGCCAGCGCCGCGAAACAGCCTTTGCCCCTGCACCGGCGCCGCGAAATACTGTTCCGACGGGCGCGGCGGCACATTGCGATGGCCCGGGAGAGTCGCCTGCGGCTGTTGTTCAGCAGCGGCCGGGCCTAGGGGCCGCGACGCCGCCGCCGGTCGCGGATTGTGCTTGACGCACCGCCCCCGCCGCGCTCTTACGGGGCCCGGTGCGGCGGCAGGGATGCATGAGCGCGTGAACAAGCTGCGGTTGGTCCCGGACTTCGATCTCAGGCCCTACAACACGCTGGGGGTGCCGGCGCGTTCGCGCTTCGGGGTCGTGCTGGACGATCCTGCCGTCTTGCCGGAGTTGTTCGCTGTGGCGGCCGGGCGCGCGCTGCCCGTCCGCGTCCTCGGCGGCGGCAGCAACGTCGTGCTGTCGCCGGACTATTACGGCGTCACCGTACTGGTGGCGACGCGCGGCCGCAGCGTCGTCGCCGCCGGGCCGGCGGGCACCCTCGTGGAGGCGGCGGCGGGAGAAAACTGGCACGGCCTCGTCGAGTGGACGATCGGGCAGGGCTTGGGCGGGCTCGAGAACCTCGCCGGGATTCCGGGAACGGTCGGGGCGGCCCCCATCCAGAACATCGGCGCCTATGGCGTCGAACTGGCCGACCGCTTCGACTCGCTGGTGGCGTTCGACACCGCGTCGCACCAAATGCGGCGGTTCGAGAAGGAGCAGTGCCGGTTCGCCTATCGCGACAGCGTCTTCAAGCACGAGCGCGGGCGCTACGTCGTGGTCTCGGTGCGGGTGCGGTTGCCGCAGCCGTGGGCGCCGGTGCTGACCTATCCCGGGCTGTCCGGCCTCGATCCGGCAGCGGGCGCCGACGCACGCGCCGTCATGGAGGCGGTGCTGCGCCTGCGCGGCAGCAAGCTGCCCGACTGGCGCGTCACGCCCAATGTCGGCTCGTTCTTCCACAACCCCATCGTCACCTCGGAGGCCGCCGCCTCGCTCGCCGCGGCAAATCCGGGGGCGCCGGCCTGGCCGCTTGCCGACGGCAAGGCGAAGCTTTCCGCCGCCTGGCTGATCGAGCGGGCCGGCCTCAAGGGATTCCGCATGGGGCCCGTCGGCGTCTCGGACAAGCATGCGCTGGTGCTGGTCAATTACGGTGGAGGCACCGCTGACGACCTGCTGGCCCTCGCCGATCGCATCAAGCAGGAGGTCCGCACCCGCTTCGGGGTGCGCCTGGTCGAGGAGCCGCAATTCATCTGAAACGGGCGCTCGTTGCCGCATAGGCGGCGTCGGACCCGCCTGCCGGCGCCGGGTCGAGGCGTCCCCCGGCGGGCGGAGCCGGGGGCGGTTTTGCGGCAAGCCGATGGCACGGTCCGGCAACAGGGGCAGCGCCGCGGCGCGATGATCTTCAACCATCGCAGGAACCGGAGCCTGCAGGCCGTTGTAACGGCATGCCCGGAATGACGAAGCCGGCGCGCGCGGCCGCGGATCGTTGTTCGGACACATTCCTGTGAAGTCCTAGCGTCACTCGACCGACGGAGGGCAGCCATGAATGTTTCGATGGAGCTGGGGCACGCGCCGCGCACGGCGCGCCATGCAGTCGTGGGCAACGAAGCCGACCTGACCTTCATGCTGGCGCGCCCCGCGTTGACGCGCTGGCAGTTCGAGACGGAGCGCCTGCGGCAGCTGGCCGGCAACAGGTCGGCGGCCAAACGCCGGCTGGCCCTGCTGGAATCGGAACTGGGCCTGGCCCAGGTCAAGGCGCTGGCGGGCCGCATCGAGCCACTGACGCAGTCCGGGGACCTCGCCGTGCGCTTCGAGGCGCAGGAAACCCTCGTGGCCCTCGATTCGGTGGGCGATCAGCTGGGCAGCATTCGCGAGCGGGTCCGCGAAAGCGGCGACCCCGCGGCCGCCGGGCAGGCCGAGGATACCGCACTGCAGGTCGCCGCTGCGGCCGACCAGGCCGGGCGACCCGCCATGCTGCCGCCCGCCGCACCCGCGGCCGATACCTTCCCGCCTCGGGCCGCCCGCTTCGAGGCGCGCTACATCCAGCACCTGGTCGGCCGCGCGGCCGGCCCCGGGGTGCGGCCCCCGCCGGTGCCGGGGGACGACGACGGCGTCGACCTCGACGCCGGGCAACAGACCGATTTCGAGGCGGCAGCCCGGGAGAGGGCGTATTTCCTTTGGGAACAGGATGGGCGCCCTGACGGCCGCGCCGACCAGTACTGGCAACGCGCCGTCGATTCGCTCCGCCGCGAGCGGGATGGGGATGGGCGGCCAGCCTGGTTGCACCCGGAGGCGCCAGATGCGTTCGCAAAACTCGCCGCGGCCCTGGCCGGCCTGTGCGACCCGGCGGAGTCCGCGCCGCAGACGCCCGCTTCTCTTCCGGCCGACGCCGGGGATTCACTGTTTCAGGGCACCGCAAGCTAGGCGGCTCCTCGCGTTCGCGCTACCGTAGTCACTGCGGTCCGGAACCCGAGACCCGTCAAAGGACAAATGCCCCAGAACACCGTCTCCCCCTTGCCGAGCCCCGCGAGCCGCTTTGTTGCCAAGTCCTTCGTGGCATTCGTCCTGTCGCCGGGCTTGCCGCTGGCGGGCTGGCTCGCCGACCTCGATCGCTGGACCCAGAACTCGCCGGGGTTTTTCGTCGGGCGGCCGGTGATTCTCGACCTGACCACGGTGGAACTCACCGTGGGGGAGATTTTCGGGCTGGTCTCGGACCTGGGCCAGCGCGGCATCCGCGTCATGGCGATCGAGGCCGAGGGCGTCGATTCGCTGGGGCCGCACCTGCCCCCCATCCTGCGGGGGGCGCGCCCGGCGGCGGCGCCACCGGAGGCGGCGGGGGATGCGGGCCAGGCGGTTGCGGAGGCACCGGAAGCGGCGCCCGCGCCGGACGCGGCGCAATCGCTCATCCTCGACGTGCCGGTTCGCTCGGGCCAGTCGATCTTCCATCCGCACGGCGACGTCATCGTCCTGGGATCGGTAGGCTCTGGCGCCGAGATCATTGCCGGGGGCTCCATCCACGTCTATGGGACGCTGCGCGGGCGGGCGTTCGCCGGCGCCACGGGCAATCCGCAGGCCCGCATCTTCTGCCGGCGCAACGAGGCGGAGTTGCTGTCGGTCGACGGCTGGTACCGCACCGCCGAGGACATGGAGCCGTCCGTCCGCGGCCGGTCGATACAATCGTTCTTCCGGGACGGGGTTCTTTGGGTTTCCGCGCTGGGCTAGCAGGCAGGATGGAGAGTTTGGACATGGCAGCCAAGGTTGTGGTGGTCACCTCGGGCAAGGGAGGGGTGGGCAAGACGACGTCGACGGCGTCGCTGGGGGCGGCGCTGGCGCAATCCGGGCGGCGGGTCGCGGTGGTGGATTTCGACGTCGGCCTGCGCAACCTCGACCTGGTCCTGGGGGCGGAGCGGCGGGTCGTGTTCGACCTGATCAACGTGACGCAGGGGGTGGCGAACCTGTCGCAGGCGCTGATCCGCGACAAGCGGGTGGAGACGCTGTTCCTGCTGCCGGCCTCGCAGACCCGCGACAAGGACGCGCTCAGCGAGGAGGGGGTCGAGCAGGTGATCGCCCAGCTGCGGGAGCGCTTCGACTACGTGCTGTGCGACAGCCCGGCGGGGATCGAACGCGGGGCGCAGCTGGCCATGCGCTTTGCCGACGAGGCGATCATCGTGACCAACCCGGAGGTGAGTTCGGTGCGCGATTCGGACCGCATCATCGGGCTGCTCGATTCGCGCACGCTGCGGGCCGAGCAGGGCGACGTGGTGGCCAAGCACATCCTCGTCACCCGCTACGAGCCGGCGCGTGCGGCGCGCGGCGAGATGCTGGGCATCGACGACATCCTCGACATCCTGTCGGCACCGCTGCTCGGCATCATTCCCGAAAGCGAGGGGGTGCTGCGCGCCTCCAACGTCGGCTCGCCCGTGACCTTGAGCGAGCCGGCCAATGCGGCCGCGCGCGCCTATTTCGACGCGGCGCGGCGGCTGATGGGCGAATATGTTCCGATGGCGCTGCCTACCCAGCGCCGCAGCCTGCTCGATCGTTTCCTCAGGAGGGGCGTCGCATGAGCCTTCTGAACCTGTTCCGCCGCCAGCGCAGCGCCCCGGTCGCACGCGAGCGCCTGCAACTGCTGCTCGCCTACGAGCGCAACAACCGCAACCTGCCCGACCTCGTCGCCGTGCTGCGCGAGGAGATCATGGCCGTCATCACCCGCCACCTGCCGGTCGAGCACGACGACGTGCGCGTCACCATGGCCCGGGGCGACACCGTCTCCACCCTCGAGATCGACATCCACTTCCCGACCGGCGCCGCCTGAGCGCCGGCGGCTACAGCACCAGGACGGGCGTGCCGACGGCGACGCGCCCGTAGAGGTCGATCACGTCAGTGTTGGTCATCCTGAAGCAGCCCGAGGTGCCGTCAAAGCCGACGCCGGCGGGGTCGTTGGTGCCGTGGATGCGATAGAGCGTGTCCTTGCCGCCCCGATAGAGGTAGAGCGCCCGCGCGCCCAGCGGGTTGTACGGCCCTGGCGGAACCATCTCCGGCAGGCCGGCCACCCGGGCGCGCATCTCGGCCGGCGGACGCCATGCCGGCCATTCCTTCCTGGCGCCGACCCGGACGCGGCCGGACCAGCCGAAGCCCTCGCGCCCGACGCTGATGCGGTAGCGGTAGGCGCGCCCGCGGGGGAGCACCCACACCAGCATACGGGCGCCGGCGTCGATGACGATCGTGCCCGCCGGCTGCCCGCCGGCATAGGCGATCTCTTCCCGGAAGGACGGGCCCATGCCCGGCAGCGGCGGCCGCGTGCTCCGGTGGATGCGCTGCGTGTCGGTCGCCTGCCCGGTTCCGGCCAGGATCAGGCCGGCCGCGGCCGCAAGGCCCAGCCGCAGTAGCGCGCGCCGAGTCGGGCGCGCGTGTTCAGCCGGTGCGTTCTCGCGCGAGGACGGTTGAGAAGACATGCTCCGCTTCCTTGACCAGCCGGGAATGCTTCGAGATGTCGGACGGCAGCACCCCGCGGTTGAGGGCATCGGCCGCCAGCGCGTCGTCGCGTGCCACCGAGAACACCGCCCCGCTGGTGAAGATCCGCGCGACATCCTTGCGTGAGATCGGATTGCCGATCAGCTTGAACGTGGTCTTGTTGGCGATCGGGAAGACGCCGTCGCCGTTGTCGCGCGCCTCGCGCACCCGCTGCAGCACGTGCCTGGCCTGCCGCAGCGAAGGGATGTTGAGTTCGAACACGACGAAGACGATGTCGCTGCCGCGCACGACGTCGCCAAACCACGGCGTCTCCAGCCGCGGCAGATCGATGACCGTCTGCCGGTGGGCGAGGGCGGCAAGGTCGAGCAGGCGCAGCACGAAGGCGCGCCCGGAGGCGGCGAAGGACAGCTCCGGGCGGTCGAACGAATACAGCGCCAGCCTGGGGCCGCGCTCCAGCTTGATGGTGTCGAGCAGCTCGGAATCGAGCCGTTCGGGCTGCGCCGCGATGCCCGACAGGTCGAACTCGTTGACGAGGTTGAGATAGGCCCCGCAGTTGGCCTGCTGGAAATCGAGATCGACGACGCAGGTCTCGCCCGGTGCGGCCTTGTCGGCCAGGTGCTGCGCCGCCATCAGCGCGAGCGTCGTGGCTCCGGCGCCACCCGAGGCGCTGACGAAGGTCACCACCTTGCTCGGCTCGGCCCGGCCGGCCCCCGAGGCGTGCGTCAATGCCGCAAGCAGCTCCTTGGCGTCGAGGGGCTGCTGCAGCCAGTCGACGGCGCGCAGCCGGACGAGCTGGCGGGCCCGATCCGGCGACATGTCCTGCGAGATCGCGACGATCGGGACGGCGCCCCATCTCTCGCGCGCCGCCTGCAGCCGGGTGTCCTCGAGCAGGCTGCCGTCGCCGACGTCGAGGATGATCGCGGCCGGTGCCGGCTGGCTGGTGCGTCCCGACAGGAAGGCGTCCGTGTCCGCCAGCATCGCCTGGTAGCTGCCCGCCCCGCCGAGATAACCGGCGATGGTGTCGCGCAGCCCGCGATCGGCAGAATAGACGGCAATGGCAGCACGAACCGGGCGGGACACCGACAACTTCATTGATCACACCAAATCAAAAGGTAGAACGCAGATCTTCACCGGTAATCGTGCTCAGCATATCGGGCATCGTGATATTGGCAAAACCCAGGAAGAAGAAATCGAAGGTGTGCCCCACGATCCTGACGCTGATCGTGGGCACCGGACCGCCCGGGCGGGTCCAGTAGCCGAGGCCGGTGGCGAAATAATCGATGCGCGCCTCTTCTGGCTTGATGCCGGGGAAGAAATCGCAGAGTCCGGGCCGGTGGTCAGGCAATACGGTGCCGCAATCCTCGCTCCCCAGGTCGTCGCCGTAATAGATGCGGTCGAACGCGCTTTGGGTAGCAGTAACGTTGGCGCAGGTGCCCGCTTCGCAGAGGCAGGAGGCGACGCCGAGGGCGGTGGCGGTGCAGCGATAGTGGTACTGACCGGCGGGCACCGGCTGGCCGACATCGCTGGTGCTGGCCGGCGCGCCGGCTTCGAGGAGGAGCCCCACCGGCACGGGCGTCGAAACCGCGGCGAGCCGCGCCCCGACCTGCACGGCCTTGGCCGCAGCGTTCCACTGGTAGAAGGCGTAGCCGAAGTCGACGAAGCCCAGCACGAGCATGATGAGCAGGCTCATCACCAGGGTCATTTCGATCATGGTCGACCCGGCCTGCTCTGCGGCGAGATGGTGGAGGCTCTTCAATTGCCCAGCACCCGTTCCTCATGCGCGGCGGTCAGCGTCAGGGCGTCGAAGCCGAGATAGGCCCACAGGCCGGTGCCGGCATAGTCATAGGAGGCCTGGACGCTCACCGTGCGCACCGCCGTGCCGGCGCTGCGGTAGTTCTGCAGCCCGGTGTCCGGGTCGGTGGTGATGGCGATGCTCGTGTAGGAGATGGTCACGTCGGCGGTGGTCCAGCCGCTCACCCGGGCCGTTCCCGATCCGCCGGTGACGGCGATGTTCGTGCCCGCCGCCTCGCAGGTCGCCTGGTTGCTGCCGCGGTTGCAGCGGGCGATGTACCGCGCCCCGTCGCGGACGCCCGCCTCGATCAGCAGCTTGGTCTTGATGATGTTGGAGAACTCGAAGACGCCGGCGGCGAGCGTCAGCATCAGCGGCACGATGAGGGTCATCTCGACCAGCGCCGCGCCGGTTTGATCGGCCCGAAATCGCGACAGCCACCGGCGGCACCGCTGCATCCCCAGCATCGCGTCACCGGTAGAGCTGGGCTTCGTCGCGCTGGAAATTCTCCAGCGTGCCGTTGCCGTGACGACCGGTGATGTCGACGAGTTCGACGAAGATGTTCGCATCGTACTCGCTCTGGGGAATGTCCTTGACCGGCTCGGTGATGAAGAAGCTGGCAAACGCCTCGGGCGGCAGGCCCACCTCGTGCCCGCCCAGGTCGTAGCCCTGCGCTTCCAGGGCCTGGCAGTTGAGAATGGCGCCGTAGAGCAGGCGGCGGTCGACGCTGGTGACGGGCGTTCCGCAGCCGCTCTTGGGCGTGCCCGTCTCGCCGCCGGTCGAAGTGTCGGCGACGAGGTTGTGGTCGATCTCGTAGCGGTACACCTCGTAGCGCGTCGGCAGGTCGTCGCCGGTGCCGCTGAGGGCTTGTGGCAGGGCGACGCCCGGGTGGTTGACTGACCAGTAGGTGTTGATGTCCCAGTTGCCGTCGCCCATGCGGCCGCCCATCAGGGGACAGTTTCCCGTCTTGTGGCAGTTGTCGGTGGGCAGCCCCATCAATCCGGTCGCGGGGTCGGTTGAATAGACCATCTGGTTGCCGTTCGGGCAGGCGTTGCCGTTGGCCGGCGCCACGCCCTTCCGGACGTTCGGGGCGGGCCCATAGTCGGCCCCGGTCCAGTTGGCGCCCGGCTCCTTGATGCCGAAGCGGATGTTGATGGCGCCCTTCACCGGGCCCGAGTTCTGGCCGGTCTTGGTGTCCACCCCCTTGCTCGAGTAGCAGGCGAGTGGGCGTGAACTGGCGATCATCTCCGCGAGCGCCCGCGCGCCGTTGGCGCCGGCGGCGTCGAGGAAACCGAAATTGCCCGGGAAGTAGGCCGACCCGCCGCCGACGCTGCGCAGGCTGATCTGGCGGCGGCGGTAGCGGGTCTCGGATACGGCGTCGGCGAGGGTCAGGCCCTCCTCGCTGTCCTCGTAGGGATTGCAGATGAAGACGGGGGTGAAGTCGCATACCGCGCTGCCGAACCCCGCCACCGCCGTCGCCGCGACGTTGAACGCATTGGCGCCGCCGAGGAAGCTGGCGGGGAAGATCGACGTGAAGGGGGTCGGGTTGACCCTGACCTCGATGAGCCGGGTTTCGGCGGGGTCATCCGACTCGTAGGTGTCGTAGTCGATGGGGTCGTCGTCGTTGAGCGGCAGGCCGGTGAGGAAATGGCGTTCGATGTCGGACTCGCCGTCGACGCTCGAGAAGGCGAGGGTGTGCAGGCCGAGGTCGGAAAAGCGGCTGTCATTGGCGACGAGGTTGGCGAGCGCGCGGTCGGCCCGGTCATGGGCGTCGGCCTGCCCGTCCAGTTCCGCCGCGGCGGCGAGCGCGAAGGCGTCGGCGGCCTTCTGCAAGTCGTTGTGCAAATTGTTGACCCGGGCCATGTCGATGGCGAGCAGCGAGAAGCCGACGAGGATCGGCAGCATGACGGTCACGAGGACGAGGGCCGTGCCGCGCTCGTCGCGCCGGAAGCGGCCCACGATCGATCCCGCCCGGGCCCGCTCCTTCAGCACTTTGCCCTCATAAGGCATGGCGGCTACGGATTGGCAGGAGGCACGGCCTGCGCATCCTGGTCGTCCGGGATCACGCCGCCGTCCTTTCCGAGGCCGGAAACGTCGTACATCGACTTCTTCGCCGGGTTGAGCGTTTCCCGCTCGATGTTCTGGCGCACAGCGTCGCCGCCGGCGAGGGTCACGCGGTCGCGCCGGTTGTAGTAATCGGCCGACGAGCAGCCGGCGAGCAGCAGGGCCAGTGCCAGCCCGGCGGCGATGGGGCGGAGAACGGCATCAGTGCTTGGCATAGACCATCCCATCCGTATCGAGGTCGATCATGTGGCCGAAGGGGCCGACGACGCCCTCGCCGGTCTCGTAGCTGCGGATCATCTTCTTGGTGACTTCCATCTGGCCGAGCAGGAAGAACTCGACGTCGTTGCTGGTGCGCGCCTGGTCGAGCGGGGAGGCCGGCTCCATGCCCGGCGTGCTCGGCCGCACCAGGCGCGGGGTGACGATCACCACCAGTTCGGTCTCCTCCTTCTGGTAGCTCGAGGAGCGGAACAGTGCGCCGAGGACGGGGATCTGGCCGATCCAGGGCAACTGGCTCTGCACCTTGCGGTTAGTGCTCTGCAGTAGCCCGGCCACCGAGAAGCTCTGCCCGTCGCGCAACTCGATGACGGAATCGAGGTTGCGCGTGCTGAAGATCAGATCGCCCGTCGGGGTAGTCCCGCTGACTTCGCTCACGTCGGGACTGAGACGAATCTGGATGCGGTCGTCGTTCAGGACCACCGGCACGAACTTGAGTTGCACGCCGAACTTCTTGTACTCGACGGTAAAGCCGCCTTTGCCGTCCGAGACCCGGATCGGCACCTCGCCTCCAGCCTGGAAGCGGGCCTCCTGGCCGGACAAGGTGGTGAGGTTCGGCTCCGCCAGCTTGCGCACCAGTCCCTTGTTTTCCAGCGCGTTGATGATGATGTCGAGATTCATGCCGCCGGCGGCGCCGGAGATGATGTTGGTGATGAAGGTCGCGAAGCTGGGGTTGCCGGTGACCCCCTGGCCCGGGGCGCCGTCGGTAATCAGGCCGATGCCGCCATTCTGGAACGTCCCCGATCCGATGGCGCCCGCTCCCGCGCCGCCGGGAGCACCGTAGGTGCCCACGACCACGTCTGGCTTCTCTGGATTGACGGCAAGCGGTCCATAGCGCCAGTTGATGCCGAGTTCCCGTCCGGCGCTTCGGCTCGCCTCGAGGATGCGAACCTCGAGGTTGACCTGCTGGCCGCCCGACAGCGTGACGGCGTTGATGATCTGGTCGCTGCCGTACTGGCCGACGACCTGCAGCACCTTCTGCATGGTTTCGGCGTCGCCCACCGTGCCGGAGAGGCGCACGCGGCCGTTGACCGTGCCGACCTTGACGTCGGCATCCGGGGCGATCTGGCGGATGGCGCGGCTGATGTCGGCGACGTCGACGCCGACTTCGATCTCGAGCAGGCCGAGCGGCACCTTGGTCGGGCTGAACAGATTGATCGTCGTCGTGCCCTGCGCCTTGCCGATGACGTAGATGGTCTTGTCGGTGATCGGCTGGGCATCGGCGATGTCGACATTGGCGATCAGCAATTCGCCGACCGGCTGGTCGAGGCTCACGGTGACCGAGCGCGACACCGGCAGGGCGATGCGCTGCACGCTGCCCCGACTCATGTCGATCTGCAGGGTTTGCGCGCGTGGCGCGGAGACGGTGCTGCCCAGGCAGCCGACCGCGATGATGGCGACGGCGAGCTGCCAGACGATGCCTGCCCGCCGCAATGCAAATGAACCAGCCATTCAGAACCTGCCCCTTCGGTTGAAATCGACGCGTTACCTGGCCGTCAGCGGCACGTCGTAGACGCTGCGTTCCACGCCGCGCGTCACGCCGACCTGAGTATTGCTGCGGGCTGCGGCGACCGGCGGCGCCGCAGGAACTGCCGGCTCGCTGGCGGCGAGCTCGGGCACGCCGGCGACGAGGTCGTTGACGGTGATGCGCTGCGTGACCTCGCCGGCGTTGGACGCCACTTCGCGCAGCGCCAGCGACAACTGGCCGATGCCGGCGGCGAGCGTCAGCTTCTGCGCGTCCTGGGTGGCGACCTCGAGCGTCACCGCCTTGACCACGGCGGCCGCTTCCTGGCGGTCATCCGCCGTCTGGTCGATGGCCAGCACTTTGACGTTCTGCAGCAGCACGTCGACATAGGGGCTGCCGTCGTTGTTCGAAATGCGGGTGAGCAGCACGTCCACCCGGTCGCCCGGCAGCACGAAGCCGGCGACGCCGAGCACGTCGTTGACGCGGATCGAGACGGCCTTCATGCCGTCATCGAGCACGGCGGAGAGCGTGGCGCGCTGGCCGGGGCCGGTGATCTTCCATTCCAGCACCGGCTCGTTGGGGCCGATGGCGGTGATCACCTGGCGGTCGCCCTCCTTGGCGTCGAGCAGCGCCGCGCGCGTCCGGAAAGCACCGGACGGCAGGGAAGCGGCGGGCCAGGGAATCTCGCGCAGATTGTCGGCCGTCAGCTTGTCGCCGAAGCGCAGCGGCGTCGCGGCGACGACGACCGTATCCTCGATCACGGCGTTCTCGTCCGCGGCCGCGGCGGAGGTCGGTTGCTGCCCGGCCAGCCACAGATTGGTGAGGAAGACGGCAGCCACCCCGAACACGACGGCAAGCAGGAGCATGACAAGTGTGTTGGGCTTCATCTTGAGTTGGCCCCGACTGGAAACACGCAGCAACGGGCGCGCGGGGCGGCGCCAGGACGCCGCCCCGCGCGATGGATTACGGGCAGGTCGCGCCGGGGAGGACGCCGCAGAGCGTGGTCCACTGCGTTGTCACCCAGGCACCGACGGCCACGATTATCGCAATCACCGCGGCAGTGATGATTCCGATCAGGATTGAATATTCGACCATGGCGGCGCCGTCTTCGTCCTGGCGGAACCGTTTGGTCATGTCAGCAATAGTTCGCATGACATAGTCCCCATGAGTTTTGCGAGACGAGACAGGCGTTTAGGACCATTCCTATTGCCCTCGTCTGAGGTCATTAATAATCCGTAAGCAACATGAGTCAATAAATCTTGCCAGAACAATGTCTGGACTGTGTCATGTAAATGACGGTTAGCAAATCGATAATGCATTGTAAAAGAAGAACAAATTCGCATCTTAACTATGGCAACAGCTTGCCCAGCGCCAGCGTTGCCCTGTAACTGGTCAGTTGACGTCCGTCGACGATAGAAAATATGCCAGCGAACGCGTTAAAGAAATGGATATGCGTGTGTTATGAACCGATTATTGCCGCCGATGGAGAATAGAAGGCGCTTTTGGTCAGGCGCAAACTGGCGAACGCAGAGGCGGCGACTGTGACCGTTTCAACGCACATCGATGGCTTTTTGGTGTTACGCCGGTGACCTGTTAAGGAGACGCCACATAATGTCTTGCCAACAGCGCCGCGATCGCCACATTGTTGCTCACTTTGATACTCCAGGACCCAAGTAATGTGGGGGAGATTCTCAGGCACGGGCGCAGTCAAACGGCAGGGCGAGAGCCCGCCCGTCGTGGACACGCAGCAAGGCGCCGTCGCGACGCCGGCGGCGGTCGAGCCTCCCGTGGAAGCCGCGCGGCCGGCGGCCATGCGCGACAGCGACGCCTACGTGGCCCTCAAGGTCGACCTGCACCGGCATCTCCTCGACCGCTTCAATCTCGCCGCCATCGAGCAGATCAGCAGCACGCAGCTGCAGGAGCAGATCCGGCCGCTGGTCAAGGATTACGTGCGCGAGCAGAACTTCCCGCTCAATGCCGCCGAGATCGACGCGCTGGTATCGGACACCGCCGACGAGATGCTCGGCCTGGGGCCGATCGAGCCGCTGCTCAAGGACGACACCATCGCCGACATCCTGATCAACACGCACCGCAAGGTGTTCATCGAGCGCGGCGGCCGCCTCGAGGAGACCAATGTGCGCTTCCGCGACGAAGAGCACCTGCTGCGCATCATCAACAAGATCGTCTCCGCCATCGGCCGGCGCGTCGACGAATCCTCGCCGATGGTCGATGCGCGCCTCGCCGACGGCTCGCGCGTCAACGTCGCCATCCGCCCGATCTCGATCGACGGGCCGCTGGTTTCCATCCGCAAGTTCTCGCGCCAGGCCTATACGCTGGAGCGCCTCATCGCCTTCAATTCCATCCGCCCGCCGATGGTCGAGTTTCTGCGCATCGCCGTACAGGCGCGCAAGTCGATCCTGGTTTCGGGCGGTACCGGCAGCGGCAAGACCACGCTGCTCAACGCGCTGTCGCACAACATCTCGCATCGCGAGCGGCTCGTCACCATCGAGGACGCGGCCGAACTGCAGCTGCAGCAGCCCCATGTCGGCCGGCTCGAGACGCGGCCGCCCAGCGTCGAGGGCAAGGGCGAGATCCGCCAGCGCGAGCTGGTCAAGAACGCGCTGCGCATGCGGCCGGACCGCATCATCGTCGGCGAGGTGCGCGGCGAAGAGGCCTTCGACATGCTGCAGGCGATGAACACCGGCCACGAAGGCTCGATGACCACCATCCACGCCAATTCCCCGCGCGATGCGCTAGCGCGCCTCGAGCAGATGGTGGGCATGGCCGGCATGCCGATGTCGCAGGAAAGCATCCGCGGCCAGATCGCATCCGCCCTCGACGTCATCGTCCAGACGCAGCGCCTGTCCGACGGCGGCCGCCGCATCGTCAGCATTGCCGAGATCACCGGCATGGAAGGCCAGGTGATCCAGATGCAGGAGATCTATCGCTTCGTTCGCACCGGCACCGGGGAAGGCGGCGCCGTGGTGGGAGAGTTCCGGGCCACGGGCGTGCGCCCGCGCTTCGCCCCGGAGGCCGAGGCGCAGGGGCTTGCCTTCGCTCCCGATGCCTTCAATCCGCAGATCAGCCTGTGATGCCGCTCGAACAGCTCCTCATCTACGTGATCTACGCACTGGCCGCCGCCACGGCGATCCTGCTGATCGAGGCGCTGTACCTGCAGTTCGTCGCGGGGCGCCGGCAGCGCGCCATCAACCGGCGGCTGGCCAGGCTGAGCGGGGACGTCAGCCAGCAGGAGAGCCTGCGCAACCTGCTGCGCGAACGCGGGCTGTCGGATTCCGGCGACTACGTTTCCGGCCTCGTCTGGCTGAACCGGCTCTATGTGCAGTCGGGCGTGGCCGGCCGGCCGCTGGTCTTCGCCGCCTGGTTCTTCGGCGTCGGTGCGGTGATCGCGCTCACCATCCTGCTGCTAGGCGGCGGCCTGCTCGCGGCCCTGCTGGCCTGGCTGCTGGTGGCGCTGGCGCTGCCGTTCTGGCTGCTGCGCCGGTCGCGCTCGCGCCGACTCAAGCAGTTCGAGCGGCAGCTTCCCGACGCCCTCGAGATGATCGTGCGCAGCCTGCGGGCCGGGCACCCCACCTCGGTCGCCATCGGGCTCGTCGCCCGCGAAATGCCCGATCCGGTGGGCACCGAGTTCGGCATCGTCGCCGACGAGGTGAGCTTCGGCGCCGATCTCGAAACCGGGTTCCGCAAGATGGCCGAACGCGTCGGGCTCGAGGGGCTGCAACTCCTCAGCGTCGCCATCAGCATCCAGTCCAAGACCGGCGGCAACCTGTCCGAGATCCTGCACAACCTGAGCAAGGTGATGCGCGAGCGCCTGATGCTCAGGCTGAAGATCCGGGCGCTGTCGTCGGAGGGGCGGGTATCGGCGATCATGCTCACGGCCTTTCCGGTCGTGATGTTCGGCGTGCTGCTGCTCATCGCTCCCAGCTATTACGGCGACGTCTGGGGGGATCCGCTGATCCTGCCGGTCTTCGCCGGCTTCGGGCTATGGGCGCTGTTCGGGGACATGATCATGTATCGCATGGTCAATTTCGATTTCTAGGAATGCGAGATGGCCGAGGCGCTGACACAGCTGTTGCGGGGGGACCAGATCGGACTGGTGATTTCCGCGTCGGTGTTCGCGGCCGCGGTCGCCATCTTCCTCGGCATCGCCCTTTTCCTTGCCCCGGTCCTGCAGACGCAGAAGCGGCTGGACCAGGAACTGGTGCGCCAGGGCTTCGGCGGCCGGCAGGCGCTTGGCGCGCAGGCGGAGATCCGCAAGCTCGCGGCGAGGGGGCCGGTCGATGCCTACTTCACCGCCATGGAGCGCGAGCAAAGCCAGAAGGACGCCATCGAGAAGCGGCTGTTCGAGGCGGGATTCTACGGGCGCAACGCGGTGCTGGTCTACAATCTGATCCGCATCGGCACGGTGGTGGCGGCCTTTCTCGGGGCGTTCCTGTTCGTCAACGGCCTCGTCGGCAAGCTGGTGCCGCTACCCTTCATCCTCGGCGGGTCGCTGGTGTTCGGGGCCGCCTTCATCGTCCTCCCCTCGATCGCCCTGGACTTCTACGCCAAGGGCATCAAGGAGCAGTACCGGCGGGGCTTCCCGGATTTCATGGACATGATGGTGACCTGCGCCGACGCCGGCATGAGCCTCGAGGCGGCGGTGGAGCGCGTCGCCAACGAGTTCGCGGCGACGCACCGCCACCTCGGCATCCAGCTCGCCATCCTGACGCTGCAGCTGCGCGCCGGCAAACCGCTGCGCGAGGGGTTGCGCGAGATGTCCGACCGCATCGGGCTCGAGGAGGCCAAGGCGCTGGCGGTGCTGTTCCGCCAATCCGAGGAACTGGGGACGAGCCTCGTCGATGCGCTGCGCGTCTATGGCGCCGAGATGCGTACGCAGCGCGTGCTGCGGGCCGAGGAGAAGGCGAATTCCCTGCCGGTGCGCATGGTCATCCCCCTGGGGTTCTGCATCTTCCCGGTGGTCATGATGATCGTGATGCTGCCGCTGATCATCCGCATGCGTGGCGTGTTTTTCTGAGTTCCTGGAGGTAGGGCGAAAATGTCGGGTGCAAATCGTCTTGGGGTGAGGGCGTCCTTGCCGGCGCTCGCGACCCTGTTGCTGCTGCTCGCGGGCTGCACGACCATGGAGGGGGCGTTCGGCGACCGGAAGTCGGGCCTGGCCGACATTGCCAACATCGAGTACTACGCCTCCGACCAGGCCCTGGCCGAGGCGAAGAACCAGTTCCGGCACGGCAATTACGGCCACTCGGCGACGCTGTACAAGCGTGCCGCCGAACTGGAACCGAAGGACGCCGAGGCCTTCTTGGGCCTCGCCGCGTCCTACGACCGGCTGCGCCGGTTCGATCTCGCCGACCGCGCCTATCGCCGGCTGTTCGGCCTGAGCGGCGGGACGCTGCAATACTACAACAATTACGGCTACTCGAACCTGCTGCGCGGCAACCTCGTCGCGGCGCGGCAGAACTTCCTCAAGGCGTATGAGATGGACCCCAAGAACATCATCGTCGCCAACAATCTCGAGCTGCTCGGCGCGAGCGCCTCGGTGGTGCAGCGCTAGATGCAGCCGGAGGTTCTGCTGGCGACGGCGGCGCTCTTCCTCAAGGCTGCCGCCGTGCCGCTGCTGGCGCGCATCGCCGTCACCGACTTCCGGCAGCACAAGATCTACAATGCCGAGCTGCTGCCGCTGCTGGCGCTCGCCCTCGCCGCCGTCATCACCGAATGCATGCGGGTGCACAGCCTCGCCCCGGCCCAGGGCGCCGCCATCATTGCGGCCGCGGTGTTCGTCGTGCTCATCGGCTTCTGGCTCGCCGGCAAGCTGGGCGCGGGCGACGTCAAGCTCATGACGGTCGTGTCGCTGCTGGTGGGTTCCGCCGGCGCGCTGCCGCTGGTCGTGGCGCTGCTGGTCTTCTCGCTTGCCGCCTTCACCGCGATGAAGGCGCCCATGCTGCTGCCGAGCCGCTGGTCGAGCGTCCTGGCGCAGGCACTGGACCAAGCCGGCAGGGTGCCGTTCGGCGTGCCGATCTCGGCGGCGACGCTGGTGGCGCTGCTGCTGTCGGGAAGCGGCGGGCTTTGAGCCGGCGAGGGGCGGCCACCGGCTGTTGAGAAGAACGGAGGTTGACATGGCGGCCCTCGAGACCTGCCATCTGCAGGCGGCCATCGTCGTCGAGGCGCCACCGGTCTCGTGGACCATGCGTCGGCCGGCGCGGTCGGTTGCAGTCGCGAAGGGGAGGGGGCAGTGTCGAGGCATGACTTCACGGCGGCCGAGTTCGAAGCGCGCAGGGCGCGGCTGCGCTCCGCCATGGCGGCGCACGGGTTGGATTGGCTGGTGTGCTTCCACCCGGTGTCGATCCACTGGCTGACCGGGGCAGAAGCCAAGAGCTACCAGGAGTTCCAGTGCCTGCTGTTCCCGGCCGAGGACGATGCGATCGTCGTCCTGACCCGCGAGGGCGAACGCAACGAGTTTGTCGACGACGCCCGCGTCGACAGGCTGGAGACGTGGGGCGGGCCCGAGCCGGAGGACCCGATCGAGCGCTTCGCCGGGCTCGCGGCAGACCTCGGCCTGGGCTCGGCCCGGGTGGGAATGGAGGTTCCGGCCTATTATCTCCATCCGCATCACTATGCACGTCTTCGCGAGGTGCTCGGCCCGGCGCTTGTCGAGGAGCCGAGCGCGCTGGTTCACGACCTCAAGCTGGTGAAGTCGCCGACCGAACTGGGCTATATCCGCAAGGCCGCGGCCCTCGCGGATATCGGCATCGAGGCGCTTCGTCGCGCCCTGCGGCCGGGGCAGAGCGAGCTTGCGCTGGCCGGGGCCATCATCGGTGCCACCATGGCAGCCGGAAGCGGCATTCCGGCCAGCCCCATCAACCTGGTGACGGGGCGGCGCACCGCCTACAGCCATGGCGCCCCGACGAACCGGATCCTGCAACCGGGCGATTTCGGCAATGTCGAATTCGGCACCACCAGCCACCGCTACACCGCCACCATCGGCCGCCAGTTCGCGCTCGGCCAGCCGACCCCCCGAATGCTCGAGCTCTACGGCGTGGTCCGCGAGGCCGCCGACGCCATGATCGCCACCATCCGGGCCGGTGTGCCGGCCGTGCTGCCCCACGAAGCAGCGAAGGCCGTGATCGCGAAGGCGGGCCTCGATCGCGGTCGCGTCCACACCTCTGGCTACGGCCTGGCGCCTGGCTTTCCGCCAACCTGGGGCGAACCGTTGCACATGTTCGGCGGCAGCAAATACGTCCTCGAGGCGGGCATGGTGGTGACCGTCGAACCCCCGGTTTTCCTCGGCGACGAAGGCCTCGGTGCGAGGCTGATCGACAATGTGCTGGTTACCGACAGCGGTGCGGAAGTGCTCGCCAGGAGTGGCAGGGACCTCATTGTCGTCGCGTGATCAGTAGGCGTCGGCGAACTGGGCCTGCGGCGAGTAGACGCCAAGCTGGCTGGCGATCTCCGCGCATGCCAGCTTCTGACGGGCCAGCATGGCATCGAGGTCGGTGGCGACGCTCCGGCGCGCCACCGCTGCTACCGTGATGCACGCCACGGCATGGCCGTCCGCGATCACGATCGGGCAGACCACGTCGGTGACACCGACGATATCGCGACTCTCGTGGATGATGGCACCGGCGGTGCGCACGCGATCCAGTTCGGCCAGCAGGCTGGCCCGGTCGGGCGGGTTGCGCATCAGCACCAGCGTCTCGGCGATCATGCGGTCCCGCCGGTCGGGTGGCTGGAATGCCATCAGCACCAGGCCCGAGTGGGCGTCCGCCAGCGGGCGGCGATAGCCGAGCTTGAGCGAGAAGTTCATGTCGGCACCGCCGGAACTGGCGGCGATGATGACGGTTTCGCCGCGGTGCGCGACCACCAGGTGCGCCGCCTGGTGGATCTCCGCTGCGAAACGCTCGACGATCGGCGCCGCAACGCTGACAAGGTCGCGTGACCGGGCGGTCTGCATGCCGAGACCGAAGAGCTTGTTGGAAAGCATCAGCTCTTCGCCCCCCGCCTCGCGCAGGATGTAGCCGCGCGACAGCAGCACATGGACCATCCGGAAGATTTCGTTCTTGGACCGGCCAAGGTCTTCGGCGATCTGGCGCGTGGTCATCGGCACCCCGCGCTGGGCCAGCAGCTCGAGGATGTCCAGTCCCTTCTCCAGGGCCGGGGCTGAGTAGTTGGAGCCGTTGGTGCTCATAGGATCATCGTTTCACTAATGACGCTTGACGGCACATATGAAGCACTTGTAGCCTCCTGTCATCCGAAAAGCGCTTGGGGATAGGCGCTCTGAGGCCATCTGGCGGCGAGGGGCGATGCGCTGATGGAATACAACTTCAGATTTGCGGCAGTCCTGCGCTACTGGGACGAGATCGTGGAGGGGGTCCTCCTCACCCTCCAGTTGTCGGCGACGACGATGGTGATCGGCCTCGCCATCGGGCTTGGCGTTGCGGCGCTGAGCACATCGTCCAATCCCTGGCTTCGCCTGCCGGCGCGCGGCTATGTCGAACTGATCCGCAACACGCCCCTCCTGGTGCAGCTGTTCATCGTCTTTTTCGGTCTGCCCAGCCTCGGTGTCAGGCTCAACGCCAACGATGCGGCAGTGATCGCGCTGTCCATCAATCTCGGGGCCTACGGCGCCGAGATCATCCGCGCCGGCATCGAGTCGATCCGCCGCAGCCAGGTCGAGGCCGGTCGCGCGCTCGGCCTCACGGCGCTGCAGACGTTCCGCCACGTGGTCCTGTTCCAGGCGCTCAAGGCGATCTATCCGGCGCTGGCGAGCCAGTTCGTGCTGCTCATGCTCGCCACCAGCATCGTCTCGGCGATCGGTGCCAGCGAGCTGTTCCACCAGGCAGCCTTCATCGAATCCCGGACCTTTCGCTCCTTCGAAGCCTACACGCTGATCACCATCTCATATCTCGGCCTGACGCTGGGCTTCCGGCTGCTGTTCTCCGCCATCTATTGGCTGGTCTTCGTTCGCCGGCCGGCCCGATGATCCGCGAATTCGCCCTCGCTGATGTCGGCTTCCTGCTCCTCGCCACCCGCTGGACGTTGCTGCTCGCCCTGACGGCGGCGATAGGCGGGGGCGTCTTCGGGTTGATCGTGGCCATCTTCCGCGTGGTTCCGGCGGCGCCGCTCAACTGGCTGGCCATCGGCTACATCAACTTGATCCAGGGGACGCCGCTGCTCGGCCAGCTGTTCGTCTTCTTTTTCGGCCTGCCGCTCCTCGGGCTCTCCGTGGATGCCTGGACGGCGGCGGCCCTGGCGCTGTCCATCTACGCCAGTGCGTTCTTCGCCGAGATCTGGCGCGGCTCGCTGCAATCGGTGCCGCAGCGGCAGTGGGAGGCGGGGGCCTCGCTCGGGCTGACCTACGGTCAGCGCTTTCGCTACGTGATCATCCCCCAGGCGATCCGCATCTCGATCCCGCCCACGGTCGGTTTCCTGGTGCAACTGGTCAAGAACACCTCGCTGGCGGCGCTGATCGGCTTCGTCGAGCTGACCCGGGCGAGCCAGATCATGACGGCGGCCACCTTCGCCCCGCTGCAGGTCTACCTGGTTGCCGCCGCCATCTACTTCGCCATCTGCTTTGGCCTGAGCCAGCTGAGCCGGGTCGTCGAAGGGAGAATCCATGTCTCTCGTTAAGCTCGAGAACGTCGTCAAGCGCTTCGGTGCACTGGAGGTGCTCAAGGGCATCTCCATGACCGTCGAGAAGGGCGAGATCGTTGCGGTGATCGGCCGTTCCGGCTCGGGCAAGTCGACCCTTCTCCGCTGCATCAACGCCCTCGAGCCGGTGCAGGGCGGCTCCATCGTGGTCGACGGCATCGAGGTCACGGCGGAGGGCGCGGACCACAATCAGTTGCGCGCCCGTGTCGGCATGGTCTTCCAGAGCTACAACCTGTTTCCGCATCTCAATGTCGAGCGGAACGTCAAGCTCGCGCCCAAGCTGGTGCGCCGGCAGAGCGACGCCCAGGCGAGCGAACTGGCGCGGCGGATGGTCGCCAAGGTGGGCCTGGCCGACAAGCTGCTCGCCTATCCGGACGAGCTCTCCGGTGGCCAGCAGCAGCGCGTGGCCATCGCCCGGTCGCTCGCCATGCAGCCGACGATCATGCTGTTCGACGAGATCACTTCGGCGCTCGATCCCGAGTTGGTGGGCGAAGTTCTCAAAGTGCTCGAAGGGCTCGCCGACGAGGGCATGACCATGATGCTCGTCACCCACGAAATGAACTTCGCCAAGAACGTGGCCAATCGCGTGATCTTCATGCACGAGGGCCGCATCCACGAGGACGGCCCGGCGCGGGAGACGCTGCTCGCACCCAAGACCCCGGAACTGAGGAGCTTTCTTGCCGCGGTCCTGCACTAGCCCGCCCCGCGCCGGGGCCCGCCGTCCCAGGGCGGCGGGCGATGCGCCGGGAGACAGGTAGACTGCCAGACGTCACATACGAAAACAGGGAGATTACGTATGCTGAGCAAACTGACCAGACTTGCCGCCGCTGCCGCCATTGCCGCGGGCGCAAGCTTCGCGGCTCCGGCAATCGCCGCCGACCTCCAGGACATCCTTTCGGCAGGCAAGGTGCGCATCGGCGTGCCGATCGACGTACCGCCCTTCGGGTTCGTCGACGCGAACAACCAGCCGGTCGGCCTCGACGTCGACGTCGCCAAGATGATCGGCGAGGCGCTGGGGGTGGAGGTGGAACTCCAGCAGATCACCGGTGCCAACCGCATACCCTACCTCGTCACCGACCGGCTCGACCTCGTGATCTCGGCGATGGGCGCCAACCCGGAGCGCGCGCAGCAGATCGCCTTCTCGTCGCCCTATTCGGCGCTGTCGATCGGCGTGTTCGGGCCGGACAGCATCGCGGTCTCGAGCCCCGGGGAACTGGGCTCGGAGACCATCGCCGTGGCGCGGGGCACCACGCAGGACCTGGAGCTGACCGCCGTCGCACCCGATGCCAACATCATGCGCTTCGACGATGACGCCACGGCGGCGGCCGCGTTCCTTTCGGGCCAGGCCCAACTCTTCGCCACGGCGAACGTCGTCGCCAAGGACCTGATGGACAAGGATCCCAACGTCCAGCTGAAAGCCAAGTTCATCCTGCGCTATTCGCCGACGCATATCGGTATCCAGCAAGGCAATCCGGAGCTGCTGCGCTGGCTCGACACCTTCGTCTTCTACCACATGACGACCGGCAAGCTTTCCGAGCTCACCGAGAAGTGGCTCGGGCAACGACTGCCGGAACACTTCCCGACGCTCTGACCAGCAACTGCGAACAGGCGGGCGGGCACCATCGTGTCCGCCTGCTCCACCCTCTCGCCCGGATGCAATTCATGGCCCGCCCTTCGACGGTCAGCACCAATATCGACTTCGACAAGCCAGGCAAGCAGACCGGCTTTTTCAATATTCCCCATTCGCCGCACGAGGATGCCTGGGGCGCCACCCGCATTCCCCTGTGCGTCATCAAGAACGGGGAGGGACCTACCGCCATCCTGATGAGCGGCAATCACGGCGACGAATATGAGGGGCCGATCACCCTCGGCGAGATCATTCGCGACCTTGACCCCGGCATGGTTTCGGGCCGGCTGATCCTCCTGCCGGCGCTCAATCTTCCGGCCGCCCTGGCTGGGCGACGCACCTCGCCGGTGGACGGGCTCAACCTCAACCGCACCTTTCCGGGCGACCCGATCGGCTCGCTCACACAGCAGATCACCGCCTATGTCAGCGACCACATCTATCCGCTGGGCGACGCCATGCTGGACCTGCATTCCGGCGGGTCCTCGCTCGACATATTGCCCAGCGCCATCATCGAACCGGCGCCCACCGCCGAGCATCGCCAACGCAACGTCGCGGCCGTGCTCGCCTTCGACGCGCCCCTGACGGTCGTCATCGACAATCTCGGCGATCCCCGCACCTCGACCGCCACGTCGGTGCGGGCCGGCCTGACCACGGTGGGCACCGAAATGGCTGGCAGCGGCACCGTTTCGCACGTCGCTCTCGATATCTGCCGGCGCGGCGTGCGCAACGTGCTCGCTCATCTGGGGATCCTGCCGCCTGCGCCCGGGAGCGAGCGCCGCCACGCCGATCAAGCCATCCTCAGGATTCCCGGGCCGCCGGGCTATGTCTTCGCGACGACCGAAGGCGTGTTCGAAGGCGAACACCGGCTCGGCACCATGGTTGAGGCCGGCCAGGTTGCCGGCCGCATCCACAATCTGCGCGAGCCGTGGCGCCCCCCCGAAGTGCTGCACTATGAAGCCGACGGGATGGTCTATGGGCGGCGGCAGCCGGGGCGGGTGACGCCGGGCAATTGCTGCGTCGTCGTCGCCGCGCGCTACGAAGGGGAGCTATGATGATCACGCTCGCGGACGTGCAGGGCGCCGCACACAACATCGCCGGGCGGGTACGGCGCACCCCGGTGCTCGCGGCCGACAACCTGAAATCGCCCCTTAGCGACGGGGTGAAGGTGGTCCTCAAGCTGGAACTGCTGCAGGTCACCGGTTCCTTCAAGGCCCGCGGTGCGACCAACCGGTTGCTCGCCACCAATGCGGCGACCCTGCAGCGCGGCATCGTCGCCGCGTCGGGGGGCAATCATGGCCTCGCGACGGCCCGGGCCGGCTTCGTCTCCGGCGTACCGGTGACCATCTACCTGCCGGACAATGCGACGCCGGCCAAGATCGAGAAACTCCGGCAATGGGGGGCGGAAACGCGCATCGTCGGCTCGGTGTGGCACGAGGCGAATGCCGCGGCGCTCGAGCACGTCGCGCGCACGGGGGCAGCCTATTTCCACCCCTTCGGCGACCCGCTCGTGGTCGCGGGGCAGGGGACCGTGGCCCTCGAAGTGCTCGAGCAGGTTCCCGATGTGGATGTCATGCTGGTGGCCATGGGGGGCGGCGGCCTCGTCAGCGGTGTCGCCACGGCGCTGAAGGCGCTGCGGCCGCAGGCCCGCGTCGTCGGCATCGAGGCTGCCGGCTGCCCGGTCCTGCTCAAGGCGCTGGAGGCGGGGAAGAACGTCGGGCTCGAGCGGGTCACCACTTCCGTCGCCACCATGGCCTGCGCCAAGACCGAGGACGCGATCTTCGAGATCGTGCGCGACAAGGTGGACGAGATCGTCCTGGTCGACGACGAGGAGATGCGTGCCGCCGCCCGCTGGCTGTGGTTCGAGATGGGGCTTGCCGCGGACCTCAGCGGCGCCGCGGCCATTGCCGCGCTGCGGCAGGGCCGGGTGAGGCTCCGCCCCGGCGAGACCGTCTGCGCCATCATTTGCGGCGCCGGGCCCGACGCGCTGCTTGCGTGAAACTCGGGCAAGGGCCGGGAGCGCCCTCTGCTGCGCAACGGGGTGCGATGCGCTTCATTGCCCCGGCCCCGGGGCTCCGCCCGGGCGTGCGACAACTCCTGAGCGTGCTACGAATCACGACGACGCGCCCCGTGCCGCCCCTGCAGGGCCGCCCCCACCGGGCGCTCAGGGTTGGCGGCTAGGCGTATGATTTCATGAAAAATAGGTTGGCTGGGGAACCTGGATTCGAACCAAGATTAACGGAGTCAGAGTCCGCTGTTCTACCGTTGAACTATTCCCCAAGCGCTGGCCGGGCGCAGGCCGGTCGAACCGGTTGGCCGCGACTGGCGTGCCTTCTAGCGGCAATCGCGCCGCCGATCAACACCTAACCGGCGCCCGTCGGCAGCGCGTCGCCTGTGCCCCCCAGATGGTGCCCCGGCCGGCGAAATCAAGGCGGAGCCGCGGCGTTGCGCTCGGCGGGCGCATGCTCTACGCTGACTGCGACACATGCATGCACTGCGGTTGGGCGCGTTGGGCCGCGAGGCCTTCCGGCGACCGCGCAGGATGGAGATAAGGGTGGCCGATCTCGATCGGTCCGCCGCCGCGGCGTCTCCGGCAGGGGAAGTGCGGCACCGCCAGGGAACGGGCGAAGACCGTTTCCCGACAACCGTCGCGGTGGGGAATCGTCCCCATCCGGACGGGGCGGAGAGGCGGACGCAGAATAGCCGGAATCCGTCCGCGCGCCGGTCGCGGGGACCGCTTTTCGCGGCCCTCGACCTCGGCACCAACAATTGCCGCCTGCTGATCGCCCGCCCGCACGAGCAGAGCTTTCGCGTGCTCGACGGCTTCACCCGCATCGTCCGGCTGGGCGAGGGGCTGTCGACCACGGGACGGCTCGGCGATGCCGCCATGGAACGCACCATGGAGGCGCTGCGCCAGTGCCGCAACAAGCTGCGCGAGCACGAGCCGGCGCATGTCCGCCTGATCGCCACGGAAGCCTGCCGGGTAGCGAGCAACGGGGCCGAGTTCATCGCCCGGGTGCAGCGCGAATTGGGCCTGGTGCTCGAGATCGTCGATCGCCAGACCGAGGCGGCGCTGGCGGTGACCGGGTGCGCCGACCTGATCGAGGACGGCACGTCCGGGGCCCTGATGTTCGACATCGGCGGCGGCTCGTCCGAACTGGCCTGGCTGGATTTCCGCGGCGGGCGGCCGAAGCGGCAGGGGCGGATGGCCGCCTCCATCCGCTCGTGGCAATCGCTGCCGGTGGGCGTGGTCTCCATCGCCGAGAAGTTCGGCGGCGTCGAGGTCTCCGCCGCAACCTTCGCGGACATGGTGGACTACGTCGCCGGGCACCTGCGCCAGTTCCGCGGCCGCGACAAGCTGCGCCAGATGATCACCGAACATCCGGTGCACCTGATCGGCACGTCCGGAACGGTGACGACGTTGGCCGGGCTGCATCTGGGGCTCGAGCGCTACGAGCGCCAGAAGGTGGACGGGCTGTGGATGACCAGCCGGCAGGTCGACGACACCATGGCCGCGCTGCTCAACATGCCGTATGAGCGGCGTGTCGCGCATGCCTGCATCGGCCGCGACCGCGCCGACCTGGTCCTGCCCGGCTGCGCCATTTTCGAGGCCATCAGGCGCGAATGGCCGACCGACCGGGTGCGGGTCGCCGATCGCGGCCTGCGCGAGGGCATCCTGATATCGCTGATCGACGCCGACCGGGCGGCGCGCGGGCACAAGGGGCGCTGATGGCCAAGACCACCGGCATGGGCGGGGGCGCCGGCCGCAAGTCCGACAAGGACCTCAAGGTCCGGGTGAAGACGTCCAAGGGTCGCAAGATCGGCTCGACGCTGTGGTTGCAGCGCCAGCTCAACGACCCCTACGTTGCCCGCGCCAAGGCCGAGGGCTACCGCTCGCGGGCCGCCTACAAGCTCAAGGAACTGGACGAGCGCTACCACCTGCTGCGCCGCGGCATGCGGGTGGTCGACCTGGGCGCAGCCCCCGGCGGCTGGTCGCAGGTGGCGGCGGCGGCCACCGGATCGACCGACGCCCATCCGCTGGTCGTCGGCATCGACTATCTCGACATGGATCCGATCCCCGGCGTCCTGCTGCTCAAGCAGGATTTCACCGACGACGCCGCGCCCGCCATGCTGGTCGAGGCCCTGGGCGGCAGCAAGGCCGACATCGTGCTCTCCGACATGGCGGCCCCCACCACCGGCCACAAGGCCACCGATCATCTACGCATCGTGCATCTCGTCGAGCTCGCCGCCGATTTCGCCATCCAGGTGCTGGCGCCCGGCGGCAGCTTCGTGGCCAAGGTGCTGCAGGGCGGCACCGAGCACGAGCTGCTGGCCCTGCTCAAGCGCCATTTCGCCAGTACCCTGCACGCCAAGCCCAAGGCCAGCCGCCCGGAATCGGCGGAGACCTATCTCGTCGCCCGCGGCTTCAAGGGGACGCCGCCGCAGGATTAGCCGGCCGGCTTCGCGGGCGGCGTGTGCCGGTGCCCCGAGACGTGGCTGCCGGCGTCGGGCGGCAGGCGCAGGAAGGGCAGGACGCTCAGCAGGGCGACGCCGGCGACGACGTACCAGGCGATGTGGAAGTCCTCGAGCCGGAGTTCGCCACCCCCGAGGCCCGAGCTGATTTCCAGCACGCCGCCGGCCAGCGCCACGCCGAAGGCTACCGACAGCTGCTGGCCGACGGCGTTGATGCCGGTGGCCTGGCTCGCCTCGTGCTCCTCGATGTCGGTGAAGACCAGGGCGTTGATGCCGGTGAAGAAGATGGAGCGGGAGAGCCCGCCCGCCAGCAGCGCCAGATAGAGGTAGAGGTGTGGCGTGCCCGGGGTGAACAGCGCGTTGACGGCGAGAAAGACGCACCCGATCGTGGTCGACACCAGGAGGACCCGTCGAAACCCGAACGCGGCGTAGACCCTTTCGGCGAGGAACTTGGAGGCGATGGCGCCGATGGCGGTGATGAAGGTGATCATGCCGCTTTCGAACGGATTGAGGCCGAAGCTCAGCTGCAGCATCAGCGGCAACAGGAACGGGAAGGCGCCGATGCCGACGCGGAACAGCGACCCTCCGACGATGGCGCTGCGGAACAGGCTGTGGCGGAACAGGCTGTGGCGGAACAGCCGCGGATCGAGCAGGGGGTAGGGCGCCCGCCGCGCCTGCAGGTAGTAGAGCGCGCCCGCGGCAGCGCCGACGCCGATGGCGAGGTAGCCGGCGACGGCCGGGATGGCCGGCAGGCTGATGACGGACAGCCCGAAGATGATGCCCGCAAAGGAGATGCCCGCGAGAAAGAAGCCGGGCACGTCGATCGGCCGCGGCGTTCGCGCCTCTATCTTGGGCAGGAAGATGGTCACCAGCACGATCCCGATCAGGCCGATCGGCACGTTGATCCAGAAGATCCAGTGCCAGCTGAGATAGGTCGTCAGGAAGCCGCCGAGCGGGGGCCCCGCCAGCGGCCCGATCAGGGCGGGTACGCTGAGCCAGGCCATGGCCGCGACCAGCTCGTGGCGCGGTGTCGCCCGCACCAGCACGAGCCGGGCGATGGGCGTCATCATCGACGCGCCGATGCCCTGCAGGAAGCGGGAGCCGACGAAGGTCTCGAGCGAATAGGAGAAGGCGCAGCAGATCGAGCCCAGCACGAACACGGCGATGGCGATGCGGAAGATGCGCCGTGCCCCGAAACGGTCGGCCATCCATCCGCTCAGCGGGATGAAGATGGCGAGTGCGACGAAATAGGCGGTGAGCGCCAGCTTGAGCGAGATCGGCTCGGCCCCGATGTCGGCGGCGATGGCCGGCAGCGAGGTGGCGATGACCGTCGAGTCCATTTGCTCCATGAACAGCGCGACGGCGAGGATGAGGGGCGTGATGCGCAAGCGGTTCATCGGCGTGGGGCGGACGGAGGGCCCGAGTTATGGGGGAGGGGGCGGGCAAAGGCAACCGGCCGTCCGCGTCCGGTTCCGGTTGACCCGCCCGGCCCGGCCGTGCCCTATTTGCGCGGTGCGCGCCGCCGCGGGGAAAGCCGTGAGGAATTTTTCGCCGTCCAGCTTCAACAACCACCACGAGGACATGGTCGCGCGCGCCCGCGCCGCGGTGGCTGGGGATCCGCAGGCGCTGTTCACGGATTTCCAGTGGTTCCTGTTCACCGGCCGGGACACGATCTTTTTCACCGCCTTCTCCGCCCACCGCTTCGACAAGGCCCAGCTCAAGGGGTTCGTCGCCCAGATGGTCGAGCTGGCGCCGCAGCTGACCCTCGGCTTCGCCGGGGCGCGGCCCGGCGAGGCGCTGACCGACGCCCAGATCGAGGCCGTCACCTCCGCCGAGGATGTCGACAGCCTCGAGGGCTATCCCGAACGCTGGCTGTCCGAGAGCGCCGACATTTTCGCGCATCCCGACCTGCCGCTGTTCAGGGTGATGGTCGCCAACCGCAGCGCCGGCCCCGACGCCGGGGGGCGTGCCTCGGTCGTCCAGGTGCGCGCCGCGCACGCGCTGCTCGAGGGCTCGGATTCGGCGTTGATGATGCGCTCCCAGCTCGCCGCGCACGGCATCATGTCGGACAAGAGCCGCAAGGTTGCCCTCGGCAAGCGCGCCCGGGGCGCGTGGGGCGGGTTGCTGATCGCGATTCCGCATCTATTGTTCGCGCACCTCCTGTCGCCGCCGGCGCGGCAGACGCATTTCAGGACGCTGGCCCTGCCGCGCGCGCGGCTGCGCCGGCTGGCGACGAAGTTCGGCGTCGGCCAGCGCGCGATGTATTTCGCCCTCGTCACCTTTGCCCTGTTTCGCGAGGCGGGGCGCCGCCGCAACAAGGATGCGGTCGCGGTTTACTACACCGTCCTCGACACGGAGCGGCACGCGGCCGACGACGATTTCTTCCGCGTCCGCACGCTCAACGCCCGCTTCCCCGTGCACGACGATTTCGCCGCCTATGTGCGCGGCGTCGACGAGGCGATGCGGGAAGTCGAGAAGCGGGACACCCACCGCGTGCAGATGGCCGTCAACGCCATGTTCTCGACGCACCGGGCGCTGCACCGCCTGTTCCCGTGGCTCTACGGCCCGCGCTTCTGGCGTTTCCAGGGACGCAGCGACATCGTCCTCACCATGGTGCCACCACACTACGCCATGGGGCCGCTGACCGAATGGACGATGGAGCCGGTCTATGTCGGCGCCTTCCACCCCTCGTCCAACATCTGCACCTTCTGCCCGGGCCGCGAATTCATGACCATCAGCTTCGCCCTCGGCAAGGCGGGCACCGACAAGATCGACGAGATCGTGCAGCTCATCGCGGATGCCGAGGCGACGGACGTCGCGCCGCTGCCGGCCGGGATGGCGGCAGCGGGGGAGGAGTGACGCCGGGTTTGCCGGCGGGATCGGCTCGATCGGTTTCCTTGCATGCAGGCCAAGACCCCGCCTCGGCGCGTGCCCATCGGTTTCGCCTCGAGTCTTTCCACCTCGGGGATCACGTCTTGGGCGCGATGTGGCTGGAGACGAGCCGCGGCGCCGAAAGTCGGCGCCTTCTCCCCTTGTGGGAGAAGGTGGCGAAGCCGGATGAGGGGGGCAGGGCCGCGTCGTTCCCCTCACCCGCCCTTCGGGCACCCTCTCCCACAAGGGGAGAGAGCGATGGAGCCGCGGCCTCTGCGGCAACACTCAATTGCAGCAGGTCTCTCCCTCCCCCGCGGAGGGTGTCGGCCCGTAGGGACGGCGGGTGGCGGTGGTGCAACTGAGCACAGAGGGACCTCACCCGTCCCGGCTGCGCCGGGCCAGCTTCCCCGCAAGGGGCGGGAAGGCCGACTTCTGGCGGCGGGGCGGAGGTGCCGGGTTGCGTGCATAGCCTTCCCGAAGCCGTAATCTTCGTCCTCGGGCTCGACCCGAGGATCAGTCGCGAGAACCCAGAGTTCGCGCACCGGTGCGCAACCGCGCCCGGCACCGTCCGCCTGGGTCCTCGGGTTGCGCTGCGCGCCCCCGAGGATGACGTTCCGTGGGGGTGGGACGGATCCGCCCCGACCCTCACGCTTTGAGGTGCATGCTACTGCGGGTGCGGAGCGGCAGCTGGGGGGCATGCTCCGAAGCGTGATCGTGGCAAGCAACGCCCGGGGCCGGGCGGCAGGTCGCAGCACACACTTTCCAAACCGCATGGCCGATGCTATTGACCCTCGCCAACCCGAGAGCGGGCGAGAGTCGCTTTTCCGGGCTTCCATTTATTTCTGATCCCCATCAGAGGCAGGAAGGGTCTGGCCTTGGCGAAAATCATTTCTTCCGCAACCGGCGAAGCGGCGCTCACCTTCGACGACGTGCTGCTGCAGCCGGCGCGCTCCGACGTACTGCCGACCGAGGTCGACATCCGCAGCCGCGTCACCAGGGACATCGAGCTCAACCTGCCGATCCTGTCCTCGGCCATGGACACGGTGACCGAGCACACCATGGCCATCGCCATGGCCCAGGCCGGCGGCATGGGGGTGATCCACCGCAACCTCAGCGTCGCCCAGCAGGCCGAGCAGGTACGGCAGGTCAAGAGCTTCGAGAGCGGCATGGTGGTCAATCCGATCACCATCGGCCCCGACGCCACCCTGGCCGATGCCCTGGCGCTGATGAAGGCCAACCGCATCTCCGGCATCCCCGTCGTCGAGAACGGCGGCACCGGCGGCCGCATCACCGGCCGGCTCGTCGGCATCCTTACCAACCGCGACGTGCGCTTCGCCAGCAACGAACGCCAGAAGATCTCCGAACTGATGACCCATACGGGCCTGGTGACGGTGCGCGACGGCGTCGGCCGGGACGAGGCCAAGCGCCTGCTGCACGCCAACCGCATCGAGAAGCTGCTGGTCGTCGACGGCGACGGCCAGTGCGTCGGGCTCATCACCGTCAAGGACATCGAGAAGGCGCAGCTCAACCCCAACGCCATCAAGGACGCCGAGGGACGACTGCGGGTGGCGGCGGCGTCGACGGTCGGCGACGCCGGCTTCGAGCGCTCCATGGCGCTGATCGAGGCGGGCGTCGACCTGCTGGTGATCGACACCGCCCATGGCCACTCCGTGCGCGTCGCCGAGGCGGTGGAGCGCATCAAGCGGGAAAGCAACGCCACCCGTATCGTTGCCGGCAACGTCGCCACGGCCGAAGCCACCAAGGCGCTGATCGACGCCGGGGCCGACTCCGTCAAGGTCGGCATCGGGCCGGGCTCCATCTGCACCACCCGCATCGTCGCCGGCGTCGGCGTGCCGCAACTGGCCGCGGTCATGGCCTGCGCCGAGGAGGCCGACCGCCAGAACGTGCCGGTCATCGCCGATGGCGGCATCAAGTTCTCGGGCGACATGGCCAAGGCCCTGGCCGGCGGCGCCGCCTGCGTCATGGTCGGCTCGCTGCTTGCCGGCACCGACGAGAGCCCGGGCGATGTCTACCTGTACCAGGGCCGGTCGTACAAATCCTACCGCGGCATGGGCTCGGTGGGGGCGATGGCGCGCGGCTCCGCCGACCGCTATTTCCAGCAGGAGGTGAACGACAGCCTCAAGCTCGTGCCGGAAGGCGTCGAGGGGCAGGTGCCCTACAAGGGGCCGGCCGGCAACGTGCTGCACCAGCTCGCCGGCGGCCTGCGCGCCGCCATGGGCTATACCGGGGCGCACACGCTGCAGGAGTTCCGCGACAACGCCACCTTCGTGCGGATTTCGGGTGCTTCGCTCTCCGAGAGCCATGTCCACGACGTCAAGATCACGCGCGAGAGCCCGAACTACCGCGGCGAGATCTGATGCGCCTGCCCGGACGGATCGCCGCCGCCATCGCGGTGCTGGCCGAGGTGGAGGCGCGCCGGCGCCCGGTCGCCGAGGCGCTGAAAGCCTGGGGACTGGCCAACCGCTTCGCCGGCGCCGGCGACCGCGCCGCCATCGGCAACCTCGTCTACGACGCGCTGCGCCGACGGTCGTCGCATGCCTGGGCGATGGGCGGGGAGACGCCGCGCGGCCTCGTGCTCAGCGTCGTCGTCCGCGAGTGGGGCGAGACGCCGCAAGCGCTTGCAGGGCTTTTCTCAGGCGATGCACACGCGCCAGCGGCGCTCACCGAGGAGGAGGTGGCGCGGCTCGAAGCCGCCGATCCGCTCGCCGGGGCGCCCGAGCACGTGCGCGCCGACATGCCGGAGTGGGTTGCTCCGGCGTTGCGCGAGGCCTGGGGCGAGACCTGGGTGGCCGAGGCCCAGGCGCTGGCTGGCCGGCCGCCGCTCGACCTGCGCGTCAACACGCTCAAGGCCGGCCGCGACAAGGTGTTGAAGGAGCTCAGGCGGTTCGCACCGCTCGAAGGGCCGGTCGCGCCCGACGGCATCCGCATCCCCGCCGGCACGCGCGACAGCCGCACCCCCAACGTGCTGGTCGAGGAGGGCTATCGCAAGGGCTGGTTCGAGGTGCAGGACCAGGGCAGCCAGGCCGTGGCCGAACTGGCCGGCGCCAGGGCCGGCGAGCAGGTGCTCGACCTGTGCGCCGGGGCCGGCGGCAAGGCGCTGGCGATGGCCGCGGCGATGCGCAACAAGGGCCAGATCTTCGCCCATGACAGCGATCGCGTGCGGCTGGCGCCGATCTATGACCGGCTGCGGCGCGCCGGGGTGCGCAACGTGCAGGTGCGGGCGCCCGCGCCGGGCGCGCTCGATGATCTCGTGGGGCGGATGGACCGGGTGGTGATCGACGCGCCGTGCACCGGCAGCGGCACCTGGCGCCGCCGCCCCGATGCCAAATGGAAGCTGACGGCGGAGCAGGTCGCGGCCCGCGTCGCCGAGCAGAAAGCCATCCTCGAGGACGGCGCACGCTACGTGAAGCCGGGGGGCGTGCTGGTCTACATCACCTGTTCCGTCCTGCCGGAGGAGAATGGGCTGCAGGCGGCCGGTTTCCTCGCCGCGCATCCCGAGTTTTCCATCGTGCCGGGGCACAGCCTGTGGCACGGCAGGTTCAGCGGCAGCCCCGCCCGGGCCCGCTTCTCGCCCGAAGGCGGGGTGGCGCTCACGCCGCACACGACGGGCACCGACGGCTTCTACCTTTTCGCGGCCGCCCGCAGCGGGTGAGTGAAACTCAGTCGGGCTGCCGGCCGTTACTTCGCGCATGAGCACCGTGAACACCGCCCCGTCCCGCCCGTTGCGCCCGCTGCTCGGGCTCGGCGCGTTCCTCCTCCTCGTCATTGGCGTCGGCTCCGTCATCGGCGTCGTGACCGCTCCCGGGGCGTGGTATGCCGGGCTCGCCAAGTCGCCGTTCAATCCGCCGAGCTGGCTGTTCGCGCCGGTATGGTTCGCGCTCTATGTGTGCATCGCCATTGCCGGCTGGCGCACCTGGCGGCGCGAGCCGGCGGGGCGCGCCATGGCGCTGTGGGCGGGGCAGATGCTGCTCAACTGGCTGTGGACGCCGGTGTTCTTCGCCCTGCATTTGCCCTGGCCGGCGCTCGGCGTGATCGTGGTGCTGCTCGCGCTGATCGTCGCCTTCATCGCCGACCGCTGGACCCGCGACCGCGTCGCGGCCTGGCTGTTCGTCCCCTATGCGGCCTGGGTCGGCTTCGCCACCCTGCTCAACGGCGCCATCGCCTGGCTGAACTGAGCGCGGCACCGAGCCGCCGCGGAGTTTGATCCACGTCAACGTTCGCCTTGCCCCGCATGCCGCAATGTGGCCGCCTGCGAGGAGGTTTCCGATGAGCTACTTCACGACGCTGTTGCACAGATGGCGGGATCGCCAGGAGCAGGCCGCGGTCCTCAGGGCGCTGGAATTCATGGGGCCGGAACAGGCAGCCGCCCTTGCCGCCGACGTCAAGCTCGACGCCCCGGGCCTGAGGCAGGTGCTGCACGAGGGGGGCGCGGTCGCCGTGCTGCTCGATCGCATGCTGGCCGCCCGCGGGCTTGCGGACCGGGCCATCTCGGCGCCGCTGCAGCGCGACCTCGAGAGCACCTGCGCGCGCTGCGCCAGCAAGACGCGCTGCCGGCGCGAGCTCGACGCCGGCACGGCGCGGCTGCACGCCGCAAGCTTCTGCCCCAACGACCGGGTGATGACCCTGATGGAACAGCGCCTCGCCGCCTGACCGGGCGCGCGCCACCCCCTTGCACGATTCGAACGGGGCCGATAAAGCCCCGCCATGACAGCGCTCGTGCAAGCCCCGCCCTCCGATGCGATCCTGATCGTCGATTTCGGCTCGCAGGTGACGCAACTCATTGCCCGCCGTATCCGCGAGACGGGCGTGTACTGCGAAATCCACCCGTTCAACCACGCCGGGGAGGCTTTCGCCCGGCTGCAGCCCAAGGGCGTCATCTTCTCGGGCGGCCCGGCCTCGGTAACGGAGGCGGGCAGTCCGCGGGCGCCGCAGGAAGTGTTCGATTCCGGCGTGCCGATCCTGGCCATCTGCTACGGCCAGCAGACGCTGGCCCTGCAGCAGGGCGGCAAGGTCGAGGGCGGCCACGCCCGCGAGTTCGGCCGCGCCGACGTCGAGATCCGGGCGCCGAGCCCGCTGTTCGAGGGCGTCTGGGAGGTGGGCGGGCGCTACCCGGTATGGATGAGCCACGGCGACCGGGTCACCGAGCTGCCGGACGGCTTCGAGGTCGTCGGTACCTCCGAGAATGCGCCCTTCGCCATCGCCGTGAACGAAGCCAAGCGCTACTACACCACCATGTTCCACCCCGAGGTCGTGCACACTCCCGACGGCGGCCGGCTGCTGGCCAATTTCGTGCACAGGATCGTCGGCCTCGAGTCCGACTGGACCATGCACGCCTATCGCCAGCGGGCGATCGAGAAGATCCGCGCCCAGGTCGGCAAGGGCCGGGTGATCTGCGGGCTCTCGGGCGGCGTCGACTCCTCGGTGGCGGCGGTGCTGATCCACGAGGCCATCGGCGACCAGCTGACCTGCATCTTCGTCGACCACGGCCTGATGCGGCTCAACGAGGCCGAGGAAGTGGTCACCATGTTCCGTGACCATTACAACATCCCGCTGGTGCACGTGGATGCCGCCGACACCTTCATCTCGGCGCTCGAGGGCGAGGCCGACCCGGAAACCAAGCGGAAGACCATCGGCCGGCTGTTCATCGAGACCTTCGAGGCCGAGGCCAAGAAGCTGGGCGGCGCCGAGTTCCTCGCCCAGGGCACGCTCTATCCCGACGTCATCGAGAGCGTCTCCTTCACCGGCGGGCCCTCGGTCACCATCAAGAGCCACCACAATGTCGGCGGCTTGCCCGAGCGCATGCACATGCAGCTGGTCGAGCCGCTGCGCGAACTGTTCAAGGACGAGGTCAGGGCGCTGGGCCGCGAACTGGGCCTGCCCGAACGCTTCGTCGGCCGCCATCCGTTCCCGGGCCCGGGGCTGGCCATCCGCTGCCCGGGCGGCATCACCCGCGAGAAGCTCGACATCCTGCGTCGCGCCGATGCCATCTATCTCGACGAGATCCGCAAGTCCGGCCAGTACGACAAGATCTGGCAGGCTTTTGCCGTCCTGCTGCCGGTGCAGACGGTCGGCGTCATGGGCGACGGGCGCACCTACGAGTTCGTGTGCGCGCTCCGCGCCGTGACCTCCGTCGACGGCATGACCGCCGATTTCTACCATTTCGACATGAACTTCCTCGGCCGCGCCGCCACCCGCATCATCAACGAGGTGCGCGGCATCAACCGCGTGGTCTACGACGTGACGAGCAAGCCGCCCGGCACCATCGAGTGGGAATAGAGGGGCCGGGATGAGCCGTCGCGACGCCCTCGTTTCCGTCGAACGCCGGGTGCGCCGCGTCGCGGTGCGCCATGGCCTGTCCATGCTCAAGGCGCAGAAGCCCGACGCGAGGGTGAAGGCGCATGGCGGCTACATGCTGCGCAACGATGAGAGCTACGAGATCGTCTTCGGCGACAAGCCGTATCCCTTCGCCGCCGACCTCGACGAGATCGAGGCCTATCTCGAAACACTGACGCAGGCGGGGGAGGACTGAGCGCGGGCTGCTGCTACCATCCTGCACGCGATGGGGGGACAGTTCCGGAAAGGCGGGTCACATGGTCTCCGGTTCGCCATCTTCAAGCGCGGCAATCTGCCTGTGAGCGATCGTGACCGAGGTCCCCGGCCTTTCGGGTGAGATCACTACTTCGGCCTCGAGCCGTTTTGCGAGTGCCTCGACGATATTGGTTCCGAGGCCGGGCCTGGCATCCTTCACATTCTCGGGCATCCCGATCCCATCGTCGGTGACCGACAGTGTCCAGTTCGGTCCCCCCGAGTGGTAGGCAACAACTATCTTACCGTGGCGATGGTCAGGGAAGGCGTGCTTGAGAGCGTTGATCACGAGTTCGGTGACGATCAAACCAAGGCTCACCGAGACGTCGGCGTCGACGACGCTGTCATCGACGTCAACCTCTATGGAAAGCTGCTTGGGGTCGTGGACCATCGATGCGCTCAGGCTCTTGCAGAGTTGCACCAGGTTAGGGGCCAAGTTCGACGTCACCGAGCGTGGACGCCGCGAGCTGCTGTTGCACGGCAGCGATTGACATTACGCGGTTGTGGGCATCGTGCAGGTGCCCGCGCGTTTCTTCCGACTGCACCTTGCGGGCACTTTGCATCAGCACGCTGGCGATGATCTGCAGGCTGTTGGCAACACGGTGCTGGACTTCGCGCAGCAGGATGTCTTTCTCTCTTACGAGGTCATTCTTGAGTTTGGCGTCCGCGCGGGCCTGGGTCACGTCCGCAACCGCCACCAGCAGCCGAACTTCCTCCTTGTTGGAATAGTCAAGCTTGTGGGCCCGCACGATCAAATGACACGCCGGCTGACCTTTTCGATTGAGGTCCATTTCATACGCTTCGATCTCGGCCGATCCGGAGGCAGTGGCCTCCAGCAGCGATGTGAGGTGCGGCACGTTCCATTCCCCCGCTCCCAGATCGGCAAGCCTCTTGCCGGGAACGGATTCAGGATCGATCGTGAATGCCTTGCAGAACGATGCACTCGCTGCGATCACCTGCAGCTGCTGATTCAGGAGAAGGAGGGGCGTGCTGGACGCGGAGATCACCGCCAGCATCAGACTGAGAGCAGATTCTAGATGCAGAGTCAGCGGAGCGGACACATCAGCCCTCCTATGTGTAAGGCTCTGAAGAAAGCCATGTAACACGAATTGTCACTTTAGCCCCGTATCGGAACAGCCTCAAAAGGGAATGGTTGCGGCAGAAGCGACGCACCGCGGGCCGTCGGGCTGTACGAATGACGCGGTCGGTCTACCATTCGCGCTGTTGCCTGCCGTTCCCGTGTATGGCGATCTCCTGTTGACTGCAGGCGTTCGCCGGTTGCCGGTCGGCCAGGGGCGTGCTGGAAATACGCCCGGCGCCGGGCCGGCTCGGTCCGGGCGCAGCGGAGGTGAGACGATGGGACTGTGGGTACTGCTCCTCGGGCTGGCGCTGTTCTTCGCCATGCACTCGGTGCGCATGGTGGCCGGCGGCTACCGCGAGGCCCAGCTTGCCGCCGACGAGCGGCGCTGGAAGGGGCTGTATGCGCTGGTCTCGCTCGCCGGGTTCGTGCTGATCATTGCGGGCTGGATCCTGTATCGCGGCGATGCCCCCGAACTCTACGAGCCGCCCGCCTGGGGGCGCCACATCGCCATGGGCCTGGTGCTGCTCGCCTTCATCCTGCTGCCTGCCGCCAACATGCCGGCCGGGCGCATCCGCTACTACGTCAAGCACCCGATGCTGGTGGGCGTCATCCTGTGGGCGGCGGGACACCTGCTGGTCAACGGCGACCTGGCCTCGCTGCTGCTGTTCGGATCGTTCCTCGCCTATTCGGCCATCAACCTCGTCGCCGTCATCCCCCGCGGCGACCCGGCCCCGCAAATGGTGCGCCCGCGCAGCGACCTGATGGCGGTCGTCGCCGGAACGGTGCTCTACGTGATGTTCGTGCTGTGGCTGCACGGCTGGCTGTTCGGCGTTTCGCCGATCTGAGCCACCGTCAGTCGCGGACCCGGATGATGGTGTTGGCCCGCCCGACCCGCCGCACCAGGGCATAGAGTTCGGCCGCATTGTCGTGATGCAGGCGGATGCAGCCGTGCGAGACCGGGCGCCCCAGCGAGCGCGTCTCGGTGGTGCCGTGGATGGCGTAGCCGTGGAAGAAGAAGATCGCGTGCGGCATGGGCGCGCTGTCATAGCGGGTCGAGTACCACATCCTTTCGAGGCGGACGGGGTGGAACGTGCCGCGCGGCGTGCGGTAGCCCTTGCGCCCGGTCGAGACGTCCCAGCGATACCAGGTGTCGCCGTCGACGCCGACGCGCATGGACTGTTCGCTGATGTCGACAGTCACGAGCAGCTGCCGCGCGAGCACCGGCGAGACGGTGGCGAGGGCGACGAGCAGGACGATCAGCAGGCGGCGAAGCATGGCTGTACTCACGGGTAGGTAAGGGTGCCGCGGGGACGGCGCCCCTGCCTTGACCTGCGTCATCCGCCGGCGTCCGGCGGCGGGCGGATCAGTTTGCATTCGGCAGGCGGCGTCACTATTGTGCGCGGCCAACCGACCCACCAACAAGGCGTTCAATGTCCAACGACACACTCCTCCGCGAAGTCGACGAAGAGCTGCGCAGCGACCGCATGCGGGCGCTGTGGAAGCGCTACGGGCCCTATGTCATCGGGGCAGCGGTGGCGATCGTGCTCGTCGTCGCCGTGAACGAGGGCTGGACATGGTGGCAGAATTCCAACGCGGCCCGCTCGTCGGACCAGTTCTACCAGGCGCTGGACCTGGCGGAGGGGACCGATATCGGCGCGGCACAGGCCGCGCTCGACAAGGTGATCGCGGAAGGATCGGGCGGCTACCCGGCCCTGGCGCGCTTCCGCAAGGCGGGGCTGCTGGTCGAGGAGGGCAAGACCGCCGAGGCCCTGGCCGCCTATGACGCCCTCGCCACCTCCGAAACCAATCTCAGGGTGCGCGAACTGGCGCTGGTGCTCGGCGCCCACGTGCTCGTGGACGGCGGCGATGTCGGTGCCGTGCAGCAGCGCGTCGCCGGCCTGCTCGCGCCCGACAATCCCATGCGCAACGCGGCGCGCGAGGCCCTCGGCCTCACCCAGTACAAGGCCGGCGACAGCAACGCGGCGCTCGCAACCTTCGAGGAGATCCTCGCCGACCCGCAGGCCTCGCGCGATCTGGTGGCGCGGGTCCAGGTCTACGTGGCGCAACTGGTCGCGGAAGGGGCGGTCTCCGCCACCGACGCTGCCGCCGCCAGCGAACCCGTCGCTCCCGCCGTGAGCGAC
>NZ_DASWVV010000108.1:0-4413 GCF_036406155.1 Devosia sp.
CGCCGGGGCGCTGGTGCGGGTGGACGTGCCGCCGGCGCCGGTCGTGCTGCCGCCCGATACGGAGGCCGCGGTGCCCAGCCTCAGCGTCGAGCAGGCAGCGGCGCTCCAGCAGATCCGCGAGCTCGATCCCGGGCGTTTCGCCGTGGCGCTGCTCGACGGGGTCACCGGGAGCGGCAAGACCGAGGTATTCTTCGAAGCGGTGGCCGACACGCTCAGGGCCGGGCGGCAGGCACTGATCCTGCTGCCCGAAATTGCGCTCACCCACACCTTCCTTGCCCGCTTTGCCCGGCGCTTCGGCACCCGGCCGGCGGAGTGGCATTCCGAGATGACGCCGGTGCAGCGGGCGCGCACCTGGCGCGGCGTCCTCGACGGCACGGTGCGGGCGGTGGTGGGGGCGCGCTCGGCGCTGTTCCTGCCGTTCCGCGAACTCGGCCTGCTGGTGCTCGACGAGGAGCACGACGGGGCCTACAAGCAGTCGGACGGCGTCAGCTACCACGCCCGCGACATGGCGGTGGTCAGGGCGAAGTTCGCCAGGGCGCGGGTGATCCTGTCCTCGGCGACGCCCTCGGTCGAGAGCCGCAACAACGCCAATACCGGCCGCTACCGCCATGTATTGCTGTCGAGCCGCTTCGCCGAGGCGGCGCTGCCCGACGTCACCGCCATCGACATGCGCGAGGAACCGCCCGAAAAAGGGCAGTGGATCGCGCCGCGGCTGGCGCGCGAAGTGTTCGCTACGCTCGACCGCGGCGAGCAGGCGCTGTTGTTCCTCAACCGGCGCGGCTACGCGCCGCTGACCCTGTGCCGGGCCTGCGGCCACCAGTACCAGTGCCCCGACTGCTCGGCCTGGCTGGTCGAGCACCGCTTCCGCGGCGTGCTGATGTGCCATCATTGCGGCCGCGAGCAGAAGAAGCCCGACAGCTGCGGGGCGTGCGGGGCGGCGGATGCGCTGGTGCCGATCGGGCCGGGCATCGAGCGGGTGGCGGAAGAAGCGGCGGCGCGCTTTCCCGACGCGCGCACGGTGATCCTGTCCTCCGACATGGGCAGCAATGCGCAGCTGCGCGACCGCTTCACCGAGATCGCGCGCGGTGCCTACGACCTCATCATCGGCACGCAGCTCGTCGCCAAGGGCCACCATTTCGAGAAGCTGACGCTGGTGGGCGTGCTCGACGCCGATCTCGGCCTCGCGCATGGCGATCCGCGGGCGGCGGAAAAGACGTTCCAGATCCTGACGCAGGTGACCGGCCGGGCCGGGCGCGCGGCGCGCGCCGGGCGCGCCTTCCTGCAGACCTACCACCCCGAGCACCCGGTGATGCAGGCCATGGTCAAGGGCGACCGCGAGGCCTTCTACGCCTACGAGCTCAAGGCGCGCGCGGAAGGTGGACTGCCGCCGTTCGGGCGGCTGGCGGCGCTGATCGTCTCGGCCAGCGAGCACGACGCCGCCATGGGCTTCGCGCGGCGGCTGCTGGCGGCGGCGCCGATGGCGGAGGGGCTGCGGCTGTTCGGCCCGGCCGATGCGCCCGTCGCCATGGTGCGCGGGCGCCACCGCGTGCGCCTGCTGGCGCAGAGCCCCAGGGATTTCGACCTTTCCGGCTATGTGCGCTTCTGGCTCACTTCGGCCGAGCGGCCGAGCGGCAACCTCAAGGTGCAGGTGGACATCGACCCGATGAGCTTTTTCTGAGCCGGAGCGTGCGACAACTCTCCCCCAAAGACTCATTCCGGCCAGCCTTGCGGGGCATTTCTCATCGTGTTAGAGGGGGCCGCGAACTGGAGGGGCCGGCTGGCTCCCTCCGGAGAACCAGCTCAAGCGACAGCAACCGTCCCGGCACGTTTTCCCGCCGGCCCTGAGGTTGCAAATCATGAGGGTGACGGAGCATTGGCAGCGCAGGATTCAGTGCTTGTGCAAATCGCGCGGCCCTATGCGGCGGCGCTCTACGATCTCGCCCGCGGCGAGAACACCCTCGAAGCGGTCGAGGCCGGCCTCGGCGCCATCGCCCGGCTGGCCGGTGACAGCGCCGATTTCGGGCGCTTCCTGCGCTCGCCGGTGATCAGCGCCGACGCCAAGGCGGAGGCGGTCGACGCCATCCTCGCCAAGGCCAAGGCGCACCCCACGGTGGCCAGCTTCGTCAAGGTCGTGGCCCGCAACGGCCGGCTGTTCGCGTTGCCGACCATCATCTCGGCCTTCACGGCGCTATGCGCCGCCGGCCGCGGCGAGATCGCGGCCGAAGTGACCTCGGCGGCGCCGCTGAGCAAGGCCCAGCTCGCCGAGCTCGCCGGCACGCTCAAGGCCAGGATCGGCAAGACGGTCACGCTCACCGAACACGTCGATCCGAGCCTGATCGGTGGCCTTGTGGTCAAGGTCGGCAGCCGGATGATCGACTCGTCCCTCAAAACCAAGCTGACGGCGATGAAGATCGCCATGAAAGAGGTCGGATAATGGACATCAAAGCCGCGGAAATCTCTGCGATCCTCAAGGAGCAGATCAAGAATTTCGGCCAGGAGGCCGAGGTCTCCGAAGTCGGCCAGGTGCTCTCGGTGGGTGACGGCATCGCCCGCGTCTACGGCCTCGACAACGTGCAGGCCGGCGAGCTTGTCGAGTTCCCGGGCGGCATCAAGGGCATGGCGCTCAACCTCGAGACCGACAATGTCGGCGTCGTGATCTTCGGCGCCGACCGCGGCATCAAGGAAGGCGACACCGTCAAGCGGACCGGCGCCATCGTCGACACCCCGGTCGGCAAGGAACTGCTTGGCCGCGTCGTCGACGCGCTCGGCAACCCGATCGACGGCAAGGGGCCGCTCAAGGCCAAGGAACGCCGCCGCGTCGACGTCAAGGCTCCGGGCATCCTGCCGCGCAAGTCGGTGCACGAGCCCATGTCGACCGGCTTGAAGGCCATCGACGCGCTGATCCCGATCGGGCGCGGCCAGCGCGAGCTGATCATCGGCGACCGCCAGACCGGCAAGACCGCGGTGATCCTCGACACCTTCCTCAACCAGAAGCCGGCCCACGCCGCGAATGCGCCCGAGAGCGAGAAGCTCTACTGCATCTACGTCGCGGTGGGCCAGAAGCGCTCGACCGTCGCCCAGTTCGTCAAGGTGCTGGAGGACGCCGGCGCGCTCGAATATTCGATCGTCGTCGCCGCCACCGCCTCGGACCCGGCGCCGATGCAGTTCCTGGCGCCGATGACCGGCGCCGCCATCGGCGAATATTTCCGCGACAACGGCATGCACGCCGTGATCGCCTATGACGACCTCACCAAGCAGGCCGTCGCTTACCGCCAGATGAGCCTGCTGCTGCGCCGCCCGCCTGGGCGCGAGGCCTATCCGGGCGACGTGTTCTACCTGCACTCGCGCCTGCTCGAGCGCGCCGCCAAGCTCAACGAGGAGCACGGTTCGGGTTCGCTCACGGCGCTCCCCGTCATCGAGACGCAGGCCAACGACGTTTCGGCCTATATCCCGACCAACGTGATCTCGATCACCGACGGCCAGATCTTCCTCGAGACCAACCTGTTCTTCCAGGGCATCCGGCCGGCCGTGAACGTCGGCATCTCGGTCAGCCGCGTGGGCGGCAACGCCCAGATCAAGGCGATGAAACAGGTGGCCGGCTCGCTCAAGGGCGAGCTCAGCCAGTACCGCGAGATGGCGGCCTTCGCCCAGTTCGGCTCGGACCTCGACGCCGCGACGCAGCGCCTGCTCAACCGCGGCGCCCGCCTCACCGAACTGCTCAAGCAGCCGCAGTTCTCGCCGCTGAAGCCGGAAGAGGAAGTCGCGGTGATCTTCGCCGGCGGCCAGGGCTATCTGGACGACCTGCCGGTGAGCCAGGTGGGTGCCTTCGAGAAGGGCCTGCTCGGGGCGCTGCGCTCCAAGCACCAGGACGTGCTGACGGCCATCGCTACAGAGAAGGCGCTGTCCGACGAGCTGCGCGGCCGGCTCAAGGCGGCGATCGACGCCTTCAAGAAGACCTTCGCAGCCTGAACCAGAAGAAAGTGGCCCTATGGCTTCGCTGAAGGACCTCAAGAACCGCATCGCCTCGGTCAAGTCGACCCAGAAGATCACCAAGGCCATGCAGATGGTGGCGGCGGCCAAGCTCCGGCGCGCCCAGGAGGCGGCCGAGCAGGCCCGGCCCTATGCCGAGCGCATGGGGCAGGTGCTGGCGGCGCTCGGCGCCGCCTATGCCGGCCGGGCCGGGGCGCCCGAACTGCTGGCCGGCAACGGCCGCGACCAGGTGCACCTGCTGGTGGTGGCCACCGGCGAGCGCGGCCTGGCGGGCGGCTTCAACTCGTCGATCGCGCGGCTGGCCCGCGAGACGGCGCAGAAGCTTATCAGCGAAGGCAAGACGGTGAAGATTCTCACCGTCGGCCGCAAGGGCAACGACATCCTCAAGCGCATCTTCGCCGACCGTATCGTCGATACCGTCTC
>NZ_DASWVV010000109.1:0-5861 GCF_036406155.1 Devosia sp.
CCTCGCCGCTGGATGCTAATTGAAGGGAACGCCTTCGATCTCCGTCGGCATTTCCGGCAGGTCGTGCTTTAGCCACTTCTGAGCCACCGCATTGAGTTCGCCGCTGGCGATGAGGCGATCGATGGCGGCGTTGACGGCGGCGTGCAGTTCCTTGTCATCGGGGCGCAGGCCGACTCCCATATACATCTTCGACAGCACAAGCTTCTGCTCAAACTGGCCCGGGGCCATCTGTTCGATGTTGAGCATGTAGGTGCTGGCGCCGCCGATGACATCGACGTGCCCCGCGATCAGGGCCTGCATTCCGGCCACGTCGTCGTCGAAGCGGAGGATCTCGGTGCCTTCCGGCGCACCGGTGGTCAGGGCTACGTCCTGGGCGCTGCCCTTGGTCACCCCGACCTTGAGTGCTGCCAGATCGGCGAGGTCGTCGACCACAACATCCTTACGCCCCATGACGATCTGCTGCTGCACTCCATAGGGCTTCGAAAACTGGATGGCCTTGGCCCGATCCGGGAACATGCCCAGGATGGAGACCGCGATATCGATCTTACCCGACAGCAGCTGAGGAATCCGGCTGGCCACGGCGAGCCGCACGAACTCGACGTCTGCAACCCCGAGCTCACGGGCAAGCAGTTGCGCCACGTCCGGATCGTAGCCGGCCGGCTCGCCCTTTTCATCAAGGAAGCCCCACGGAATACTTTCAACCAGCACGCCGACCACGAGCTTGTTCTTGGCCGCGAGTTCCGCCGGCGTGAGGGCCGCTGCCGCCGACAGCGACAGGCCCGTCATCACCAAGGCACCAGCAAGGGCCTTGGCCGACAGCGACAGACGTCGTAGCAGTCTAGGTAGTCCAGTCATGGGTCTCTCCCTGGAGTGTGAGCCGCTGGCCGCGGCAGGCATAGTGGGCACCGGATCCTGACGCCCCGCGTTAACGGAGCACCTGCGCCAGGAACTTCTGCGTCCGGTCGTTCTGCGGGTGATCGAAGAAGGCGTTCGGCTCTGCACTCTCGATGATCCGGCCCTGGTCCATGAAGACCACGCGGTCGGCGACGCGGCGGGCGAAACCCATCTCGTGGGTGACGCACACCATCGTCATGCCGGTCTCTGCGAGCCCCACCATCACGTCGAGCACTTCGGACACCATCTCCGGATCGAGTGCGGAGGTCGGTTCGTCGAAAAGCATGATCTGGGGTTTCAGGCAAAGCGAGCGTGCGATCGCGACACGCTGCTGCTGCCCCCCCGACAGGTGCGCCGGATACTTGTTCGCCTGTTCGGGAATGCGGACCTTCGACAGATAGTCCATCGCCAGTTCGCGGGCCGCGGCACGATCCATCTTCTGGACGACCATCGGCGCCAACATGCAGTTCTGCAAGATGGTGAGGTGCGGAAACAGGTTGAAGTGCTGGAACACCATGCCGACCTGGCGCCGCACCTGGTTGATCTGCTTTCGCTCCGTGCTCAGCTTGATCGAGTTGACCCAGATGTTTCCGGCCTGATGCACCTCCAACCCGTTGATGCAGCGGATCAACGTGGACTTTCCCGACCCCGACGGGCCGCAGATGACGATGCGCTCGCCTCGAGCTATCTCCAGGTTGATGCCGCGCAGGACCTGCAAGGCGCCATACCACTTGTCCACACCTTCGAAGATTATGGCGGGCCCGGCCGCCTGGGCAGGGGCCCCGGCGGCGGCATCTCGCCCGTTCGTCACTCCGTGGTCGTGGTGCATGCTGACTGCTCTGCTCAAGAGTTCGGCTAGTACACGCGGCTGCACAGCGAGGGGTCGGCAAACCGCTCCTTCTCCCAGCCACTCGCGTGCGGAGAGACAAACCGGTAGTCAAGCGCCATGCTGGCGACGAGCCAGCCGTCACCCTGCTTGCGGTACAGCTCCTCGGAAATGCTCGCCGCCCACAGGGGCTGTCCCGCCAGCGTCAGCATCGCCAGCGTGTACCAGCTGCCGGACGCCGCCGCCTCAGCACCCGCCGGCGTCGGCAGCGGCCTGATGAGGTCGTTGCTCAGCATGTGGAACGACATGGCGTAGTCGGCCACGGCCCCCGCGAGGCGCTCGGCAAACTCGGCGCCAGAGCGGATCGGCTCGTGCAGATTGGACGTCAGCCGGAAGTCATCCGCCAAGTGCTTCCGCAGCCAGGCGATGGCGGAAGCGGCCGCATTTGCGTCGTCGCTCTCCAGCGCGATATCGAGTTGGGCGCACCACTCGTGGCGCAGGCGCCGGATCGCCTCCAAGTCCTCGAGGTTCTGTACTCGTTGTTCGGCAGACATCGTCATGAGAGTCCTCATTCGTCACTGTTGCATGGAGGTTGGTGCGGCGATCGGCTCGGTATTCGCCCACCCCTCGTCATAGGGTGCTGAGGCGAGGCGCTGATCCCACTGCCCAAGCTTCCATAGCCCGTCTTCCTGCTTGAGCTGCATCTCACCTCGAATAATGTAGAACGTTGCCTTCCCTCTCGTGATTGGCAGTTCCAGAAACACATAGGTGCCATCTGCGGTCGATTTTTCCGGATCCACGTTATGGATACGGCCGAATTTGTAGTGCAGCTGGAACGTCACCGTCTTGTGCAGTTCCCTATAGTATTGGCGCTTAAGCTCGATGTCCTGATAGGCACCAAGATCTCCAAGGTCCATCACGGAATCCGATGAATAGAACTCAAGTGCTTCCAATGCGTACGGAACGTCCTGCAGCCGCGACTGTTCTGCAATACGGTTCCTGATCTCGTTTGCGATCTCGAGTTTTCTGATGCGATCCGAAAGCTGTTCCATCATGACAGTTCCACTGGGTTGAACGGACGGCTAGCCGCCGACCAATATTCCGGGCTGCTCGGCGGCGCCTTGGGGATGCATCGTTCCACCGAGAAAGAGCCGGCCGACCTGCGGGTCGTTAAGGAGCGTGTCCGCCTTGTCGTGCATGCGCACCTGGCCGAGTTCGAGCACCAATCCGTAGTCCGACACCCGCAACGCGCTCTTGGCATTCTGCTCGACCATCAGCACGGTGACGCCGCGGTCACGCAGTCGGATCAACGTGGCGAACACCTCCTGGACAAGGTTTGGGGAGAGCCCGATCGAAGGTTCGTCGACCAGGATGAGCTTCGGGTCGAGGAGTAGGGCCCGGGCAATTTCCAGCTGCTTCTGCTGCCCGCCGGACAGGGCGACTGCCGGTTCATTCCGCTTCTGCTGCAGGATCGGGAACTGCGCCATCACCGCCTCGATGCGCTCCTGCAGGGCGCTCTTGTCGCGCACGGTGATGCCGCCAAGCTCGAGATTGTGGTACACGGAGAGCATCGGAACGATGTTGCGGCCCTGCGGCACATAGGTGATGCCCCGCGCGATAAGCTGCGTCGGGGCCCGGCCCGTGATGTCCTCTCCTTGCAGCAGGATCTTGCCAGCATGGACGTTGAGCAGGCCAAAGATGGCCTTGAACACGGTGGACTTGCCGGCGCCGTTCGGCCCGATCACCGTGGTTATGGTGCCGGCGGCGATCCTGAAAGACACGCCGTTGAGGATGGTGACCTTGCCGTAGCCGCCGTGGACGTCGATGAGCTCCAGCACCTCAGCCTCCCAGATACGCCGAGATGACATCGGGGTTCTCCCGGATCTCGTCCGGCGAGCCTTCGGCGATGATCGCACCCTCCGCCAGGACGATAATCCGCGTGCACAGCGACATCACGAACTCCATGTTGTGCTCGATGACGACGAATGTCGTGCCCCTTTCAGAGTTGAACGCGAGCAGGCGTTCCCTCAGATTTTCCAGCATCGACAGATTCACGCCGCCAGCGGGCTCGTCGAGCAGCACGAGCGAGGGCCCCGCCATGAACGCCATCGCCGCATCGAGCAGCTTCTGTTGGCCATACGACAGGCTGCCGGCCAGTTCGTCGCGCAGATGCCCGAGCCGAAAGAAGGCGATGAGCTTGTCGGCCTCTTCGGTCAAGCCGGCGTCGGGCCGGCCGAACAGCCTGGACAACATGGTGCCCTGGTGCTCCTGCCCGGCAATGATGATGTTATCGAGCACCGTCATCTTGGGGAAGACCTGCAGCATCTGGAAGGTGCGGCCAACCCCGAGCCGGGCGAGGTCGCAGGCGCGCATCCGGTTGACCTGGCGCCCGTTGACGTGGATCTCGCCGTGATCGGGCCTCAACTGGCCGAGGATGGAATTGAACAGGGTCGACTTGCCGCTGCCGTTCGGTCCGATCAGCCCGAGAATCTCGCCGGGCGCCACGTCGAAGCTGACGTCTCGCACGGCCCTGATCTGCCCAAACGACTTGCTCAGGTTGCGCACGCTGAGCACGTGATCCACTGGGCTCACAGCAGCGCTCCCTGCTTCAGGTCGGCCCGGGCGACGCGTTTCGGCTTCAGGCTCCCGGCAATTCGCTGGCCAAGCCCGATCAGTCCCGACGGGCAGAAGATCATGAGGACCACCACCAATGCGCCGAAGATCATCAGGTAGTAGCCTTCGGCGAAGCGGAGGTACTCCGGCACGACGATGACGAGGCCGGCCCCCAGCAGCGGCCCGAGGAAATAGCCGGATCCGCCGACGACCACCATGAGCAGAATCTTGAGCGAGATCAGCAGCGTGAATCCCGATGGATCGATGAACTGGACCAGCGGCGCCAAGAGCGCCCCCGAAATACCGCCGATGGCGCCGCCGATGGCGAAGGACAGCAGCGTGATCTTTCGGATGTCGACCCCGAGGCTGTCGGCCCGAACCGGATTCTCGCGCAGGGCCCGGAAGGCCCGCCCCCACGGCGAACGGACAATGCCGTAGAGCCCCGCGGCCACCAGCACGAAGACGGCGAGGGTGAAGTAGTAGAAGTTCATCGGCGGCATCGTGCTCACCCCGCCGAAAGTGGGCCGGGGAACGCCTGCGAGCCCGTAGTTCCCGCCTGTCAACCACTCCTCGTTGCGCAGCACCAGCCACACCAGGGTGGTGAACGCGAGCGTGACGAAGGCGAGGAAATGATGCTGGACGCGCAGGGCCGGATAGCCGAGCAGCAGGCCAACCAGGAAACACAATGCTGCGGCGGCCGGTGCCGCAATCAGCCAGTGGACCCCCGCCATGGTGAGCAGCGCTGACGTATAGGCGCCGATACCCATGAACGCGGCCTGCGCCATGGACACCTGGCCGGCATAGCCAAGCGTGAGATTGAGTCCCATGGCAGACATGGAAAACACCAGCCACAGGCTGAGGACGTACAGCCCGTACGGTCCCTGGCTGAACGGCACGGCGACCAACAGCAGCAACCCGCCGGCGGTGAGGAGCATGCGAGGGCTCATCAGACGACCCTTCCTTCCGCCTTCCCCAGCAACCCCTGGGGACGGACGAGTATGATGATGATGAGCAGGACCAGCGGCACGGCCGCGCGGTATTCCGCCGAGACATAGGCTGCCGTCAGGTTGTCGAGCACGCCAATGAGTATCCCACCCGCGAAGGCGCCGCGGATCTGGTTGAAGCCACCCACGATCGCCGCGATGAAGGCGACGATGCCGATGGTTTCGCCGTTGCTGAACTTGGCAAGATAGATGGGGCTGATCAGCATCGAGGCAACCACCACCAGCGCCGCGTTGATCAGGAAGGTGTAGAGCACCATGCGCTTGACGTTGACGCCCAGTATCTCCGCGACCGCCGGGCTCTGCGCGGTCGCCTGCATGCTCCGGCCGGTGCGCGTACGCGAAAGGAAGAGGTGCAGGCCCCCGATGGTCAGCAGCGCGACGACGATATTGCCGATATTCTGGTACGATACGGCGGCGCCGAACACGTCGACCGTGGTCGACGGGAAGACCGATGGGAAATAGTGCGCCTGCGGGCTGTAGAATTCCTTCACCGCCTCCTTGATGAAGACGGAGACACCAAGGCT
>NZ_DASWVV010000110.1:0-3194 GCF_036406155.1 Devosia sp.
GACGGGCGCGGCGCTCGCGGCCGGTGCGGCGCGCTGCGCAGCGTATGGCAGTGCGAGGTCCAGGAGGCCCGCCAGTGCGTCGATGGCGTCGGCGACCTGCGCGAGCAGGGCCGGGTCCACGGCGCCGCCGTCCTGCGGGACAGCCGCCTGCAGCGCGTCGACCAGCGGCATGAGGGAATCGACCAGTTCCGCGAGCGCGCCTGTGCCACGGGCCTCGGCCTCGGGGCGAAGGGGGGAGGGGGTGTCGTCCCCTGCGTCGGGCGGGGCGGGCAGTGCCGCGCCCAGCGCCGCGACGGCATCGGGCTCCGGTGCGGACTGCGGATCGGCGGCCGGGGCGACGCCGGCCCCCGCCACCGCCTGCTCGAGCCGGTCGAGCAGGGCGCCGAAGAGACCGGCCGCGCCGGCATCTTCCGCGGGGGCGGCGAAACCGGGCCGGGTGGGCGCCGCGCCTGGCGCCACAGGGGAGATCCCGAGGATGAAGCTGCCTGCCACCGCTGCCGACCTGAAACGAGAAACACTGTCGAGGAACCTCATGCAAATCCGATGCCAGAAAGATAGGTGTTATAAATCAGTGCTTTGTTCAAGGCGGAGTGCGGCCGGGCGCGGGGCGGGCGGCAGATGTCGCCGCCGGCGCGGCAATTTCTGCCGGCGCGCGGGGGCGTCGCCGGTTGCCGCGCGCGGCAGCGCGATGTAGAACCCCTCGGTCCGTTGGCCCTTGACCCCAAGCCGGATGAGAGACAGATGCTGAATTCGCTTGATATCCCCAAGCGCCCGCAGGACACGCGCGTCGTCGTCGCCATGTCCGGGGGCGTTGATTCCTCGGTGGTGGCCGGCCTGCTGGCGGGCGAGGGCTACGATGTCGTCGGCGTCACCCTGCAGCTTTACGACCATGGCGAGGCGACGCACCGCAAGGGCGCGTGCTGCGCCGGCCAGGATATCCACGACGCGCGCCGGGTCGCCGCCGCGCTCGGCATTCCGCACTACGTGCTCGACTACGAGCAGCGCTTCCGCGCCGCCGTGATGGAGCCCTTCGCCAATGCCTACCGGCAGGGCGAGACGCCGGTGCCGTGCATCGCCTGCAACCAGAGCGTCAAGTTCGTGGATTTGATGGAAGTGGCCAAGGACCTCGGCGCCGACGTGCTGGCGACGGGGCACTATGTGCAGACGAGGCTGGTCGATGGCCGGCGGCGGCTGTTCCGGCCGGTCGACAGCCATCGCGACCAGAGCTATTTCCTTTTCGCCACCACGCAGGAACAGCTCGACTTCCTGCGCTTCCCGCTGGGCGGCATGAGCAAGCCCGAGGTGCGCGAACTGGCGCGCGGGCTGGGGCTCGAGGTCGCCGACAAGCACGACAGCCAGGACATCTGCTTCGTGCCGCAGGGCAAGTATGCCGACGTCATCCGCCAGATGCATCCCGAGGCCGAGGCGGGCGGCGACATCGTGCATCTCGACGGCCGCGTGCTGGGCCGGCACGAGGGCATCGTCAATTACACCGTCGGCCAGCGCAAGGGACTTGGCATCGCTGCCGGCGAGCCGCTCTACGTGGTCAAGCTCGACCACACGAGCAACCGCGTCATCGTCGGGCCGCGGGAGGCGCTGCTCACCCGCACGGTGCGGCTGCGCGACGTCAACTGGCTGGGCGACGAGTCGCTGACGCGGCTGGCGGGCGGCAACGGCGCCCCGGTCGAGGTCAAGGTGCGCTCGACGCGGCCGCCGCATGCGGGCATCGTCCATCGCGACGGCGATGCCGTGTTCGTGACCCTGCTCGAGGGCGAGTACGGCATTTCCCCCGGCCAGGCCTGCGTCTTCTACGCCGACGACAGCGACACCGCCGAAGTCCTCGGCGGCGGCTTCATCGCCGAGGCGGTGCCGGCAGCGCTGGTGGCCTGAGCCGGGTCAGCCGGGCGGCGCCACGCCGCTGGTGACCGCGGCGTCCTGTTCGCGCCAGGCCTCGAGGCTCGCCGCGATGGTCAGCGCCGCGAGGGCGAGCGCGACAACGACGAGGCCGATGAGGAAGATGCGGGTCGGGTTGAGCCGGAAGCGCTCGTCCATCGCCCGGCTGTCACGATTTCTGCAGCTGCACGCGGGCCGTGCTCAGCCCGGTCGCGGCGTCGTCGATCCGGAAGTCGATCCTGATGGTGCCACCGGTCAGCGAGAAGCCGGCCGAGAATGTGCCGCTGTGGCCCTCGCGGCGGAATTTCTGGCTCATGGTGAACACCACCCCGCCGCCGCGGCGAACCCCCTCGAAGCGCCGGTTGTTGGTGCGCGCGATGAACGCCTTGCTGGTTTCATCGTATTCGAGCGTGCCGCGCAGGGTGAGCGGTTCGCCCGCCAGGGCACACTTGCCCGCGTAGCTGAAGCGGTTGGCGGTTGCGGGCTGCAGCGACAGCCGGCAGACCACGGTCTCGCTGGTCTTGCCCTGGAGCACGCCGCGTCCCCGCCAATCCCCGGCATAGCTGCCGAGAAGGGCGCCGCCGGCCGGGGCGGCGAAGCTCGCCGACGGCACGAGGAGCAGCAGCAGGGCAATGGCCAGTTGGAGTCCTTGTCGACGACTGCGCATGCGCGCCTCCGGACGGGAATCTCGGACGCCGCGGGTCCCCGTCGCCACCCGCCGGCACCCTGACATAGGCGGGCGAAGGTGGCGGCAGCAGGGCAGGCGCGGTGGGCGCCGCCTTCACGCCTCGGTGATCGCCGCGCCGCGGGGCGACCTGCAGATGCATGCCATGCGGGCTTGACATCCGGGGGGAGACAGCCTGCCTATCGGCAATCCTTCACGTCGCGAGGCGCCGATGCCGCTGCCCAGATACATCCAGTCCGCCCTGCTGCCGCTCGATCGGACGCTCGCAACCCTCGAAACGCCGGCGGTGCTGATCGACGCCGACATCGCCGACGCCAACCTCGTGCGCTGGCAGCAGCGCTGCGACCGGGCCGGGCTCGCCAACCGGCCGCACATCAAGACGCACCGCACGTCGGCCTGGGCGCTGCGCCAGGTCGAACTCGGCGCCAAGGGTGTCACCGTGCAGACCGTCGGGGAGGCGGAGGTGATGGCCGCTGCCGGCATCGCCGACCTGTTCCTCACCACCAACGTGCTGGGTCCGGCCAAGCTCGACCGCCTCGGCGCCGTGGCGCGGCGCACGCGCCTGTCGCTGGTGGCCGACAGCGCGACCGTGGTCGACGCCGTGGCCGGCGCGGCG
>NZ_DASWVV010000111.1:0-4821 GCF_036406155.1 Devosia sp.
GGACGGAGCCGGAGTGTCGGTGGCCGACGAAGTCTCGTCGTCGGGCCCCACCCCATCCCTCCCCCACTGCGCTCTCGCCGGATCTTTGATCCGGCTGACGCGACAGGCGGGTCCTTTGGACCCGCTGAGAGCGGGGGAGGGGGCAGAGCAGCGGAGTTCCCTCCCCCGCGAAGTGGGGGAGGGTTAGGGTGGGGGCCCAGTACAGCCACTTTTTCATCCGCTGCGGGTCGGCCCGCGCCGGTGAGAACGCAACCCAACCTACGCGAGACGTACCCGTAGGTTGGGTTGAGCGTCAGCGAAAACCCAACGGCGGTTACTCCAGCCCCTCGAACAGCGCGGTCGAGAGGTAGCGCTCGGCGAAGGACGGCAGGATGACGACGATCTGCTTGCCGGCGTTCTCCGGCCGGGCGCCGACCTCCAGCGCCGCGGCGAGCGCCGCGCCCGAGGAGATGCCGACCGGCAGGCCCTCCAGGCGGGCGACCTTGCGGGCCGTCTCGAAGGCGCGCTGGTTGGAGATGCGCACGACCTCGTCGATCAGTTTGGTGTTCAGGATGTCGGGCACGAAACCGGCGCCGATGCCCTGGATCTTGTGCGGGCCGGGCATGCCGCCGGACAGGACGGGGCTGTCCTCCGGCTCCACCGCGATGGCCTTGAAGGTCGGCTTGCGGGCCTTCAGCACCTCGGCCACGCCGGTCAGCGTGCCGCCGGTGCCGACGCCGGAGATCAGGATGTCGACCTGACCGTCGGTGTCGCGCCAGATCTCCTCCGCCGTGGTGCGGCGGTGGATCTCCGGGTTGGCCGGGTTCTTGAACTGCTGCGTCATGAAGGCGTCGGGCGTCGAGGACACCAGCTCCTCGGCGCGGCGGATGGCGCCCTTCATGCCTTCCGGCGCGGGCGTCAGCACCAGCTCGGCGCCCAGCAGCTTCAGCATCTTGCGCCGCTCGATCGACATGCTCTCCGGCATGGTCAGGATCAGCTTGTAGCCCTTGGCGGCGGCGACGAAGGCCAGCGCGATGCCGGTGTTGCCCGACGTCGGCTCGACCAGCGTGGATGTGCCGGGGGTGATCTTGCCCTCGCGCTCGGCCGCCTCGATCATGGCGAGGCCGATGCGGTCCTTGACGCTGGCGAGCGGGTTGAAGAACTCGCACTTGCCGATGATCTGCGCCTTCACCCCGGCCTCCTCGGCCATCCGCTTGACGCGGACCAGCGGGGTGGCGCCGATGGTGTCGACGATGCTGTCGTAGATCCTGCCGCGGAATTCGGGACCGGACATTGATTTCACCTCCCGGTAACGTGGAATTGGGTTGTTCCACACATTCTTGTTGAACCTAGCCCCAAAGGCCCGCGAATCAAATCGTAAAGTCGATGCGGTCCTCGGTTTCGCTCTCCACGCCGGCGGCGCGGGCGCGCATGCAGAGATCCTCGATGGTCACGGATTCGAGGCGCTTCATGCAGTCCTCCTGCAGCTCGCCCCACAGCGGCCGCACCACCTTGTGGCCGAGGATGGAGCCGGCCGGTTCCTCGATGGGGTCGCTGGCCGTCTCCATGGCGCGCACGACGCGCACGATCTCGCCGATGGTGATGCGCCGGCGCTCGCGCGCGAGGCGGTAGCCGCCGCGCGGGCCGCGCACGCCGGCCAGGATGCCCTCGCGCACGAGCTGCTGGAGCACCTGTTCGAGATAGCGTTTGGGGATGCCCTGCCGGCGGGTGATCTCGCCGGACTGCACCGGCTCGGTCCCGGCGTTGTAGGCGATGTCCAGCACCGCCTCGATGGCGAACATCAGCTTCTTGGAGATGCGCAGCATGGATCCGCTTCCTGGCTGAATTGGCCCGTCGAACCGAAGCCGCCCGCCCCGCGCGCGCTGTCGGGCAGGGTGGCGGTCTCGGTCCAGGCGATGCGCTCGTAACGCGCGATGACGAGCTGGGCGATGCGCTGCCCGCGCTCGATGGTGAAGGTCTGGTCGCCGTGGTTGATCAGGATGACGCCGATTTCGCCGCGATAGTCCGCGTCGATGGTGCCGGGGCTGTTGAGCACCGTCACCCCGTGCTTGAGCGCCAGGCCCGAGCGCGGGCGCACCTGCGCCTCGTACCCTTCGGGCAGCGCGATGGACACGCCGGTCGGCACCAGCGCGCGGGCGCCGGGCGCCAGCACCAGCGGCCCGGCCACGGCCGCCTGCAGATCGAGGCCGGCGGCATGGTCGGTGGCGTAGGCCGGCAGGGGAATCCCCTCGGCGTGCGGCAGGCGGAGGATGGGAATGCTGGCGGTCACGGGGTTTTCCCCTGGAAGTGGGTAGCGCCAAAATGGGCTGCAATGGTGTCGGCGAGGCGGGAGGCGACGGCGTCCTTGCCCATGCGCGGCCAGTCCTCGACGCCGTCGGCGCGGATGAGGTGGACGGCGTTGTCGTCGCCGCCGAAGGTGGTGGTGCCCGGCGACACATCGTTGGCGACGATCCAGTCGCAGCCCTTGCGGGCGCGCTTGGCGCGCGCGTACTCCACCACGTCGCCGGTTTCGGCGGCGAAGCCGACGACCAGGGCGGGGCGCAGCGCGCCCGACCCGGCGATGGTGGCGAGGATGTCGGGGTTCTCGGTCAGCTCCAGGGCCGGCGGGGCGTTGCCGTCCTTCTTCAGCTTGCGCTCCGACAGACCCTTTACGCGCCAGTCGGCGACGGCGGCGGCGAAGACGGCGATGTCGGTCGGCAGCGCCGCCATGCACGCGGTCAGCATCTCGCGCGCGCTCTCGATGTGCGTCACGGCGCAGCCCGGCGGGTCGGGCAGCCGGGTCGGCCCGGCAACCAGCGTCACCTCGGCGCCCAGCGCCGCCAGCGCCGCGGCGATGGCGTGCCCCTGCTTGCCGGACGAGCGGTTGGCGATGTAGCGCACCGGGTCGATGGGCTCGTGCGTCGGGCCGCTGGTGACCAGCGCGCGCTTGCCGGCCAGTGGTTTCGGGACGGACTGGGCGGCGAAGTGCGCGGCGATGGCGTCGACGATCTCCATCGGCTCGGCCATGCGGCCGGGGCCGAACTCGCCGCAGGCCATGTCGCCGTCGTTGGGGCCGACGCGGGTCACGCCGCGCGCCGCCAGCAGCGCCATGTTGGCCTGCGTCGCCGGGTGCAGCCACATGCGCACGTTCATGGCGGGCGCCACCAGCACCGGCTTGTCGGTGGCGAGCAGCGCCGTCGCCGCCAGATCGTCGGCCATGCCGGCGGCCATGCGCGCCAGCAGGTTGGCGGTGGCCGGCGCGACGACGACCAGATCGGCCTCGCGCGACAGGCGGATGTGCCCCATCTCCGATTCGTCGGTCAGCGACCACAGGTCCTGGTACACCGTGCCCTCGGTCAGCGCCTGCACCGACAGCGGCGTGACGAACTGCGCGCCGGCCTTCGTGAGGATGGCGCGCACCGAGGCACCGCGCTCGCGCAGGCGGCGGATCAGCTCCAGGCTCTTGTACGCCGCGATGCCGCCGGCGATGACGAGCAGGATGCGCTTGCCGGCCAGGATGGCGTGATCGTGCACGGGGGCCCTCCTTTTGGGCGTCGGTCGGGCGCTTGCGCAGTTGAACTTGTAGAATTCAGATATTCCAACGCGGCGCTCGGGACAAGCCTCACGACGCGGCCGATGGCATTGGCGAAGGGATGGCGGCCCGATCCGGCGGTGCTGTGAAACCGCCGCAAGCCCGGCGCCGTTCATCGCTGGCGCGACGGCAAGGAACGCCGTATTTTTGCGTATCAGTCATCGCCATCGGCGGACCCACATGGTTTCCGGCACCACTCCCGTCCTGCTTGTCGAAGACACGCCGTCGCTGGCGCGCGTCTATACCGAGTATTTGAAGAAGGAGGCGTACGCCGTCGTCCCGGTGGAAACCGGCGCCGCGGCGATGGAGGTGCTGTCGGACGGCGCGCCGAGGATCGTGCTGCTCGACCTCCAGCTTCCGGACATGCACGGGATGGAGGTGCTGAAGCACGTCTCCGACCAGGGGCTGCCCTGCGCCGTGGTGGTGATCACCGCGCACGGCTCGGTCAACGTCGCGGTCGAGGCGATGCGCTACGGCGCCTACGATTTCCTGGTCAAGCCGTTCTCCGCCGAGCGGCTGGTGGTCACCGTGCGCAACGCCATGGAACGGCTGCGCCTGTCGCAGATCGTCGAGACCTATCAGAAGGACCTGGGGCGGGCGCGCTATCACGGCTTCATCGGCTCCTCGCTGGCGATGCAGGCGACCTACCGCATCATCGACAGCGCCGCGTCGTCCAAGGCCACGGTGTTCATCACCGGCGAGTCGGGCACCGGCAAGGAGGTCTGCGCCGAGGCCATCCACCGCCAGAGCCCGCGCCGCGACAAACCCTTCGTCGCCATCAACTGCGGGGCCATCCCCAAGGACCTGATGGAGAGCGAGATCTTCGGCCACGTGAAGGGCTCGTTCACCGGCGCCGTGTCCGACCGCCAGGGGGCGGCGGCGCGCGCCGACGGCGGCACGCTGTTCCTGGACGAGATCTGCGAGCTGGCGCCCGACCTGCAGACCAAGCTGCTGCGCTTCATCCAGACCGGCACCTTCATGCCGGTGGGCACCAGCAAGGTGGAGAAGGTCGACCTGCGCATCGTCTGCGCCACCAACCGCGACCCCCTGCGCGAGGTGGAGGAGGGGCGCTTCCGCGAGGATTTGTACTACCGCCTGCACGTCATCCCCATCCACCTGCCGGCCCTGCGCGAACGCGACGACGACGTGATCGAGATCGCCGGCCACGTGCTGTCGGAGTTCGCGCGGGAGGAGGGCAAGGGCTTCCAGCGCTTCAGCCCGGAGGCCGAGCGGGTGCTGCGCCTCTATCA
>NZ_DASWVV010000112.1:0-10563 GCF_036406155.1 Devosia sp.
GCCGAGCCCGGGAATGGCGATGACGCCGAGCCCGGCCAGCAGCCCGCCGGCGCCGCCCAGCGCCGCCCCCAGTTCGGCGCCCGCGGTCAGGTCCTTGCCGACCACGTCGAAGGGTTCGCCCACGCCTTCCGGACTGTTGGCGATGAGGCTCACATCGGTATTGGTGATGCCGGCGGCGTTGAGGGCATGCACCGCCTCGAGCGCGTGCGCGTAGGTATCGAACAATCCGGAAACGGTCTTCATGCCTGCCCTCCGGGATCCGGCAGCGTCATCCTAGCATGGAAACGGCGCGCCGGCGCGAACGTTGCGTGCGGGGGCTAGCCGCCGAGCAGCATGCGGGCGAAATAGACGGCGACGACGCCCGCCGCCATGGCGGCGAGGAGGTTGCGGGAGACGAGAAAGGCGAGCGCGGTGGCCAGCGTCGCCAGCCATTCGGCCGGCCCGCCGGCGACGACGGCCGGGGCGACCAGCGCGGCCAGCACGGCGCCGGGGATGTGGCGCATCCAGGCGGCGACGAACCCCGAGGCCGGCAGGCGGTTGGCGACTAAATAGCCGCCGGCGCGGACGGCGAAGGTGACGGCGGCCATGCCGAGAATGGCGAGGAGGGCGTCAGGCGGCATTCGACCGCTCCCGGCGCGTCTCGATGACGGCGCCGACGAGGCTGCCGGCAAGGCCGCCGACGATGACGTGCCAGTGGCCCGGCACCAGCCGCGCGGTGGCGATGGCCGCCAGCGCCGCGACCAGCCACGGCACGAGATCGGCCTTGCCGCGCCACATGCCCAGCAGCAGCGCCAGGAAAGTGGCGGTGAAGGCGAAGTCCAGCCCGTAGCGCGTCGGGTCGTCCACGGCCGAGCCGAGCACGTGCCCGGTCAGCGTGGCGATGAGCCAGGACAGGAAGCACAACGACCCTGCCCCCATGAGATAGGCCAGCGCGCCCCGGCCCCGCGCCATCTCGGCCATGGTCATGGCCCAGGTCTCGTCGGTGACGAAGTGCGTGGCGAGTGCCGCCTGCCAGGCGGGCAGGCGCCCGAGCAGGGGGCGCAGCGTCGCCGTCATCAGCATCAGCCGCAGATTGACGATGAGCGTGGCAAAGACGATGGCGCCGACCGGCAGCGCATCAAGGCTCCACATCTCGAGGGCGACGAACTGGCTGGCGCCGGCAAAGACCAGCGCGCCCATGAGCCCGACCTCGGCGAGGCCGAGGCCGGACTGCCGCGCCAGCACGCCCCACACGAGGCCGTAGGCGCCCACCGATATGGCCAGGGGAATGAACATGCGCGCCCCCAGCAGAAACTGGTCGGCGCGCCGGCCGGTATGGGTGGTGATGGCGTCCAAGTCGTTCTCCGCTCAGGCCAATGTAGGGGGTGGGCGGGCCCGCTGCCAACGCATTGACGTCATGGCTCCCATGCACGACGATGATGCACCTGCCGCGGTTGACGCGTCGTTTCCTCCGGGATAGGAACGGCGCCGCGCTCCCGTCCCCGTTATCCTGCCCTGCCTCAGCGTGACTGCCGGCCGCCGCGCCGTCGCCGGTCAACGGAGAAGTGATCATGCAGCCCGCCGCCCCCAAGCCGCTCTGGCAGCGGTTCCTGACGTTCCTGCTGCCGCTCATGCTCAGCAACGTGCTGCAGTCGCTGTCGGGGACGATCAACAACATCTATGTCGGCCAGCTGCTGGGAGTGGAGGCGCTGGCGGCGGTGTCGATCTACTTCCCGATCATGATCCTGCTGATTTCCTTCCTGGTCGGGCTCGCCTCCGGGGCGTCCATCCTCATCGGGCAGGCCTGGGGCGCCAAGAACCTCGAAAAGATCCGCCAGATCAATGGCACCGTGCTCACCGTCACCCTCCTCGCCGGCATCGGCGTCGCCGTGGTTGGCGCGCTGTTCTCGCGCCAGGTGATGCAACTGCTCGGGGCGCCCGCCAACATCATCGACCTCGCCACCGAATACACCCGCATCATGTTCATCGGCATGCCGGGCTTCTTCATCTTCATGATCATCACCTCGATGCTGCGCGGGGTCGGGGATACCGTGACGCCGCTGATCGCGCTGACGCTGTCGATCGCCGGCGGCCTCGTGGTGACGCCGGCGCTGATCCTGGGCTGGTTCGGGCTGCCGCCGCTCGGCGTCGCCGCCGCCGCCATAGCCTTCATCATCGGCTTCATGGTGGTTCTGGTCTTCCTGTTCTTCTACCTCAACTGGCGCCGCAGCCCGCTGGCGCCCGATGCGGCACTGCTGCGGCGACTGCATGTCGACAGGCGCCTGCTCGGCTCCGTCCTGTGGCTCGGCCTGCCCGCTGGCGTCGCCATGGTGGTCTCCTCCCTCGCCGCGATCGTCATCGTCGGCATCGTCAACCGCTTCGGCTCGGATGCGACGGCCGCCTACGGCGCGGTCAACCAGGTGATGAGCTACGTGCAGTTCCCGGCCCTGTCGATCGGCATCTCTTCGGCCATCCTCGCCTCCCACGCCATCGGTGCCCGGCGCATGGCCGAGGTCGAGCACGTCGCGCGCACCGGGCTGGTGATCAACCTCGTCGTCACCGGCGGGCTGGTGCTGCTCGCCTACCTGTTCTCCGAGCATCTGGTGCGGCTGTTCATCACCTCCCAGGACGTCATCGATCTCACCGAGACGCTGCTGCACATCGTGCTGTGGAGCGTGGTGATGAGCGGCTTCGCGCAGGTGCTGTCGGCGGTGATGCGGGCCAGCGGCGACGTCATCGTGCCCATGCTGCTGTCGCTGGCGGCCATCGTCGTGGTCGAACTGCCGGCGGCGCTGGTGCTCAGCGAAATGATCGGGCTCGAGGGTGTGTGGGTCGCCTATGCGCTCAGCTTCTGCACCATGCTGGCGCTGCAGGCCGGCTACTACGTGCTGTTCTGGCGCAAGAAGGAGATCAGGGCGCTGGTCTAGCGGCACGGCCTTCGAGCCACGCGACCGCGAAGGGCACGATCTCGTTGGCTGCGACCAGCACCGAGGGGGCATCGCCGACGGTACCGCGCCGGCCCCGGCCGGTGGCGAGGAAGTCGCTCACCACGGTGGCGAAGTAATCCTCCGGCAGGCCCGCAACCACCGGCTCGGTGGTGTCGAATTCCTCGAAGCGGCGCCACACCGTTTGCCCTTCGATGCGGAGGGGCGCTTCATAGCGGCGGACGCGCTTGCCGGGGATGGCGGCCAGGTGCTCGGCATGGTGCAGCAGCGTCATGGTGTCGAGCGGGGCGCCGAGCAGCAGCGTCTTGCCGCCCGCCGCCACCAGCTTGCCGAACGGCGATTGCGGCCCGTAGCCGTAGTCGAGCGCATGGTCCGCCACGAACCATGCAGCGCGCCCGCCCAGGGCGGTGCAGGAGGCTCCGGGGTTGGCGCTGCGCAGCGCGCCGGGGGTGGTGCGCAGCAGTTCGGGAAAGGCGCCGTTGGCGCGGATGGCCCGCGACGCCGGCGGGTCGAAGGCGGGGATCTGGTCGCGCAGTTCGGGGACCAGCAGCACCTCGTCCTCGCCCTGCCAATCGGTGTAGCCCAGCACTGTGCCGCTCGGGCCCACAGCCTCGCACAGGGCCCGGATCAGTTCGTCGGGGCCGCCGAGGATGGGCCCGACACGTCGTAGCGCCGCATGCACGAGCACCGTGTCGCCCGCCTGCAGCCCGAGCGTTTCCAGGTCGGCCCGAAGCCTTCGCCGCGTGTGCCGGCCGGCTGCGTCAGCCGGCACGGGCGAGCGGCTGGCCGGCGCCGTCCGTTTGCGTCCCCAGCCGGGCGTCGTAAGCGGCGCGCGCTTCGACCATGGCGTGGCCGTTCGCCGCGGACCAGTCCCACAGGGCGCTGATCGGGCCTTCGAGCGACCGGCCTAGTGGGGTGAGCCCATATTCCACGCGCGGCGGGATCTCGGCATAGATGGTGCGCGTCACCAGCCCGTCGCGCTCGAGGTTGCGCAGGGTCAGTGTCAGCATGCGCTGCGACACGCCGTTGATCATGCGCTTGAGCTCGTTGAAGCGCAGCGTGCCGCTGCGGCCGAGCATGCCGACCACCATCACCGTCCACTTGTCGCCGATGCGGTTGAGGATGTCGCTCATCGCGAGGCAGGTCGCGTGCTCGATATTGCCCTTGGACATGCTCATGGGGCCGGTGCCTCCTGCGTGGTTCAGGCACAAATATAGTCACAGTTACCAATTGTGCCTAGGGGCCGTCCTCCCGCGCCGGTTCGCGTCTGCTTCGCGCAGTACTTTGCTGCATTCTTGAGGTTGCCATGTCCCGCTGCTAAGACGGGCCCACAATCCCTCCCGCCAGCAATCGGAGCCCACACCGTCGTGCAGTTCGTTCGCCTTTTGCTCATTCTGGCACTGGTCGCTGCCGGCGTGCTGGCGACGCCGGCGCGGGCCACCCCGATGCTGCTGGTCGACGCGCAGAGCGGCGAGGTGCTGTACGAGCAGGATGCCGGCCAGCCGTGGCACCCGGCCTCGCTCACCAAGCTGATGACGGCCTATGTCGCCTTCGCGGCGATCGCGCAGGGGCGCATCGGCCTCGACACCCCCATCCGCATCTCGCGCAACGCCTGGAATCAGGCGCCCTCCAAATCCGGGCTCGAGATCGACAGCACCATTACCCTGCAGGATGCGCTCTACATTCTCGTGGTCAAATCGGCCAACGACATCGCCGTGGCCATCGCCGAGGCGGTGTCCGGTTCGGTCGACCAGTTCGTGGCGGAGATGAACGGGATGGCCGCCGCCATGGGGCTCACCGCCACGCACTACGTCAACCCGCACGGACTGCACCATGCGGCGCAGGTCACCTCGGCCCGCGACCTGGCGGTGCTGGCGCTCTACATCCGCCGCGACTTTCCGCAATACCTGCCGATGTTCGGTACCGAAGTGGTGAAGCTGGGCAAGGCCAGCCTCGAATCCAACAACAGCCTGCTCGAGCATTTCGCCGGGACCACCGGCATGAAGACCGGCTATGTCTGCTCCTCCGGCCTCAACATCGTGGCGACGGTGGAACGCCAGGGGCGCTCCCTGCTCGGCGTGGTGCTGGGGGGGGCCTCGGCGCGCGAGCGCAACGAGATGGTGGCGGAGCTGTTCCTGCGCGGGCTTTCCGGGGCGGTGCGCGGCACCGGCAAGAGCGTCGTGGCGCTGCCGAATATCGCGGCCGAGCCGGTCAACATGCGCCCGCTCATCTGCGGCAAGCAGGCCAAGGATTATGCCAAGGAGCGCGAGGCGGCGTTTCCGCTGGGGCTGAAGGGCCAGCCCAGCTACCTCAACGACCGCATCGAGGGGGCCGTCTACACGGCGACCGATCTCGGGCGCCGGCGCGATGTGCCCCTGCCGCGCCCGCGCCCCAGCTTTGCGCCGGTGGTCGCCGCCACCTACTAGCCGGCCTTGCGGATGGAGAAGCGAAGGACGCCGTCGGCGCCGTCGACGGCGCAGTCGTGGCCGTGCTGGCGGCAGTAGAGCGGGATATCGACCTTGGCCATCGGGTCGGTCGCGAGCACCACGAGGCCGGCCCCGGCTGGGAGCCGGGCGAGGCGCTTTTCCATTTTCAGCACCGGCAGCGGGCACTTGAGCCCGCGCGCATCGACCACGGCCGCCTGCTCACTCCGCAAGGAGCAGCACCCAGTAGACGCCATAGGCCGAGCCGGCATCGTAGACGACCCCGAGCCCGGCGCGGCGCGCCGTCGGCGTCGCCAGTACCGCGGCGTCGGCGGGCGAGTTGCGCCAGCCCGAGAAGGTTTCGGCAAAGGTCGCGTAACCGGCGCTCACCCGCATGCCTGCCGCGCCAGCGGGCAGCCGCGGCGGCGTGCCGGTGCCGGCATAGCCCGCGGCCAGCGCCTGCGCCTGCGCGTCGAGGCCGGGGTCGGCGGCAAGCGGCGACGTGCCGGTGGTGGTGCGGTAGGCATTGACGAGGCCCAGCGCCTCGCCGCGGCTGAGGCCGGCGCCGGGCTGGTCCATGCGGGCGGTCAGGCCGGCGGGCAACGCCGCGCTGCCGCCGGCGCAGCCGGCCAGGGTGAGCGCGAGCAACCCCGCCGCCGCCAGGGCGGCAAGATCGGTTCTGATGGGCATGGTCTGTCCTTTGCGACGGCGGCTGTCAGGGAGGATGGCGATCCCGGCGCGATTCGAACGCGCGACCCCAGGATTAGGAATCCTGTGCTCTATCCTGCTGAGCTACGGGATCGGTGCGGCGCAACTTACTGAGATCGCCCCGGCGAATAAAGCCCCATTCGGCCGGCTTGGGAGAACTGCCTATTGGGCAGTGGCGCCGGCCGTGCGACGCTTGCCAGGAGTTTGACGAAGCGGGATCAAAATTGCCGCAATTTCGTGCAGTTTGAAGGTGTCGAAGACGGGGCGAAGCTTGATTTCACGACGTGCGGTCGGCCTGGCGGCGGGAGCCGTACTTGCGTTTCTGCCGGTGGCGGCAGGGGCGTGCGAGGGGCTGCGCGATGGCCCCGCGGGCATTGTGCGGCAGGTGACCGACGGCGACACCGTGGTGCTCGACAGCGGCCTCACCGTCCGCCTCGTCGGCATGCAGGCGCCCAAGCTGGCGCTGGGCCGCGACGGCTTCGCGTCCTGGCCGCAGGCCGAGGAGGCCCGCGCCGCCCTCGCGGCGCTGGTGCTCGACCGGCCGGTGCGGGTGCGCTACGGCGGCGAGCGGGCCGACCGGCACGGCCGGGCGCTGGGCCAGGTGTTCCTCGATGAGGCCGGGGGCACCTGGGTGCAGCAGGAAATGCTCGCCCGCGGGCTGGCGCGGGTCTATTCGTTCCCCGACAATCGCGCCTGCCTCGCCGAGTTGATGGCGGCCGAAGGCAGGGCACGGGCGATGCAGCTTGGCATCTGGGGTGACCCATACTACATGGTGCGCCGCGCCGACCGGCCAGCGGCATTCGCCGGGCGCACCGGCCAGTATGAACTTGTCGAGGGCAGGGTGCTCGTGGCCGGCGCGGCGGGCGGCCGCGTCTACCTGAATTTCGGCCGGCGCTGGAAAGAGGATTTCACCGTCGTGATCGATGCCGGGGCGTTGCGGCTTTTCAGCGACAGCGGGCTCGATCCGCTTGTGCTACAGGGGGCGTTGATCCGCGTGCGCGGCTGGCTGGACGATCGGGACGGCCCGCGCATCGAGGTCACGCATCCCGAACAGATCGAGGTCCTGGCAACGCGATGAGCCGCTTGCAGCCCAGTATCGTGATGGTGGCGCGCGCCGGCGTGCTGGCGGCGCTGCTGCTGCTCGCCGGCTGCGCCGGACTGGCCGGGCCGGCGGTCAAGGTCAGCGCCACCGGCGGCCAGAACGCGCCGATCGTGCCGGCCTACGGCGATGCCGAGGACGACGTCATCGGCGCGCGCGAGCATCCGCGCATCGTCGCCTCCTATGGCGGGGTCTATTCCGACCGGCAGGCCGAGATCGTGCTGGCCCGCATCGTCGGGCGGCTGCTGGCCGCGGCCGACCAGCCGAACAGCCAGTTCACCGTCACCATCCTCGATACCGCCGACGTCAACGCCTTCGCCCTGCCGGGCGGCTATGTCTATGTCACCCGCGGCATCCTCGCGCTCGCTTCCGATACCAGCGAACTGGCGGCAGTGCTGGCGCACGAGATCGCCCACGTCACGCTGAGGCACGCCCGCGCCCGCACCAACCGGGTGCGCACCAGCGAGATCGTCGACAAGGTGGTTTCGGGCGTCTTCGGCGCGGACGTCGCCACCGACCAGAGCTCCAACCGCGCCCGGTTGTCGCTCGCCGCCTTCAGCCAGCAGCAGGAACTGCAGGCCGACAAGGAGGGGATCACCATCGCCGGCAAGGCCGGCTACGATCCGCACGCCGCCGCCCGCTTCCTCGGGGCCATGAGCCGCTTTGCCCGTTTCTCGGCCGGCGACGCCGCCGACGGCGACGACTTCCTGTCCTCCCATCCGTCCACGCCCGACCGCATTCAGAAGGCGGTGGAGACGGCGCGGGCCGCCTTCGGCGCGCCGGGTCTGGGGGAGACGGACAGGTCCGGCTACATGGCCGGCATCGAGGGCCTCGCCTTCGGCGACAGCGCTGCGCAGGGTGCCATCGTCGGCCGCCGCTTCATCGACCCGGTGCGCAAATTCACCTTCGAGGTGCCGCAGGGCTATGTGCTGCAGACCTCCAAGGGCGCCGTGGTCGGCGTCGCCGGAGACGGCGAAGCGGTGCGCTTCGACAGCGCCGAAGTGCCCCCCACGATGGCGCTCGTGGACTATCTCAAGTCGGGCTGGATCGCGGGGCTGCGGCCCGACAGCGTCGTGCGCGAGAGCCACAATGGCATCGACATGGCCTCGGGCGTCGCCGTCACCGAACAATGGCACTTCCGCGTCTCGGTCATGCGCCTCGGCGACAAGGTCTACCGCTTCATCTTCGCCGCCAAGACCGACAGCCCCCGCTTCGTCGCCGGCGCCGGCCAGACGCTGCGCAGCTTCCGCGAGGCGACGGCCAAGGACATCGCGCAGATCCGCAAGCTGAGCGTGCGCACGGTGACTGCCGGCAGCCTCGACACCGCCGACTCGCTGGCGCGCCGCATGGCGGGCCTGACCCGCGGCACCGAACTGTTCTACATCCTCAACAATCTCTATCCCGGCGATCCGGTGGAGCCGGGGCAGAAATACAAGATCGTCGCCGTGCAGTAGGGCCTGCGTGCCCGGCGCGATGCGGATGTAAAAAGGGCCGGCGTTGCCGCCGGCCCTGCATCGATTTCGATCCGCGGAAGTTTACGCCGCCGCTTCCTCGGCGTCGGCAGCTTCCGCCTTGGCGCCGCGGCGCGGGCTGCGCGACAGGTTCTTTTCGATAAGCTGGATGGCCTCGGTCAGCGTCAGCTTGTTGACGGCCGCGATCTCGCGGCTCATCCGGTCCATGGCCTGCTCGAACAGCTGGCGTTCCGAGTAGGATTGCTCGGGCTGGTCGTCGGAACGGTACAGGTCGCGTACCACCTCGGCGATGGCGATGAGGTCGCCGGAATTGATCTTGGCCTCGTATTCCTGGGCCCGGCGGCTCCACATCGTGCGCTTGACGCGCGCGCGTCCGGTCACGGTCTCGAGCGCCTTGGACACCAGATCCTCCTCGGCCAGCTTGCGCATGCCGACGGATTTGATCTTGGCGACGGGCACGCGCAGCGTGAGCTTGTCCTGCTCGAAGGCGATGACGAAGAGCTCGAGGCTCAGCCCCGCCACTTCCTGTTCTTCGATCGAGGTGATGAGGCCAACGCCGTGGGCAGGATAGACGATGTACTCGCCCGTCTTGAATCCCAGCCGCTGCACTGCCTTCTTGGTGACCATGGTCTACTCCTTTGACGCCGCCTCCCGGCGCGGCTCCCTGCGGCGGGACCCGTCCGGTTCTTTCCTTGCTTGCCACCCGTAGATGGGACGTCAGCACCTTCCCCACAACAAACCGGGCCGCGAGACCGGTCGGCTGCGCAAAAACATGTCTATCGTCTCAAAAAAATAGTGCCTTTCGGCACGGGCTGGGGACGTGTACTGCATTGGTGAAGGCACCATAGCACAATTTTTCGGCAGAATCAAAAATGCCGAATCACTGGCTCGGCCGGGGCCTTGTGCCCCGACCCTGCGTCCTGCGATGCTCAGTCGCCTTCGCCCGGCGCCTCGGAGAAGTACTTTTCGAACTTGCCGGGCATGCCGTCGAATTCCTTCGCATCGGCCGGGGGATCGCGCTTTTCGGTAATGTTGGGCCACACCGCAGCATACTTGGTGTTGATCTCGAGCCACGCGTCGAGTCCGGGCTCGGTGTCGGGCTTGATCGCCTCGGCCGGACATTCCGGTTCACACACGCCGCAGTCGATACATTCGTCCGGGTGGATGACGAGCATGTTCTCGCCTTCATAGAAGCAGTCCACGGGACAGACTTCTACGCAATCCATGTACTTGCACTTGATGCAATTGTCCGTGACGATGTAAGTCATCTCTGGGCGGTCCTGTTCACCTGCTCCCATGCCGTTCACGGCCCCGCAGCAGGGAGGCGCTGTCGGGGTCGACCGGTGCTAATCCTTTTTATTGCCTGCCGCAAGGCTGCCAGGGAGCAGGGAATTGTCGCATGGCTGCGTTGCGTAGAACGCTCGCCCGGAAGCGCGCGCGGGCGCCTAGCGGCGGTCTTTGGGATGCGGCAGGGGAGGCGGGGAGATGTCCTCGTAGAGGCGCGCCGCCTCGGCAGCGGGGCCGCGGCGCTCCCCCGCATCGAGCACGCGCCACACCCTGAGCCGGTCATGCAGCAGCATGGTGAGGACGTCGCCGGCCCCGATCCGGCGGTCAGCCGCGAGGGTGCGCTCGGAATTGACGCGCACGGCGCCGGCCTCGATCAGCCGCTGGGCCAGCGTCCGCGATTTCACTGCGCGCGAAAACACGAGCCAGCGGTCGAGGCGCTGGCTCGTGCCCTGCCCGGCGCTTCTATCGCCGGCCATCGGCTCCGGTCATTCGGGCTTGGGCTGGCGCAGCGCCGCCAGCGCGGCAAAGGGTGAATCCGGATCGAAGGCGGGCTCGCGCCGCTCCCGTGGCGGGCGCGGCTGGTGCCGGTCGGCGCCGTGATTGCCGGCAAAGCGCGGCTTGCGCTCCTCGCCATCGGGACGGCGCCCGTC
>NZ_DASWVV010000113.1:0-7425 GCF_036406155.1 Devosia sp.
TATGTCTATCGACCCGCGTGAAAAGGTCGTTCTGTTCATCGATGGCGCGAATCTGTACGCGACAAGCAAGGCGATCGGTATCGACATCGACTACCGGCGGCTGCTGAGCGAGTTTCAGAGCAAGTCCTATCTGCTCCGCGCGTACTATTACACGGCACTGGTCGAGGATCAGGAGTACTCCTCGATCCGCCCGCTCATCGATTGGCTCGACTACAACGGCTTCACGGTCGTCACCAAGCCGGTCAAGGAGTTCACCGACGCGGCCGGTCGGCGGAAGATCAAGGGCAACATGGACATCGAACTGACCGTGGACGCGCTCGAGATGGCGAGCTACTACGACCATCTGGTGCTGTTCTCGGGCGACGGCGATTTCACCGCCCTGGTGGCCGCGCTGCAACGCCGTGGTAAGCGGGTAACGGTGGCCTCCACCCTCACCACCCCAACGCCGATGATCTCGGACGACCTGCGGCGCCAGGCCGATTTCTTCCTCGACGTCGCCGAGCTGGCCAAGACCGTCGGACGCACGCCGCCGGCCGACCGCACCCCAGCCGCGGACCGCACCTCGACGGCGGACCGCACCCACGGAGTTGACCGCACCGCGGCCGCCGCCGATAAGGACGCGTGACTTCCGCCTTCGACGGATGATTTCTTGGCCGCACCTTCCATCACGCCGTCCGCGGACTGCGCCCTGTGTCCACGTCTCGCGGCCTTTCGCGCCGAGAACCGCCGGCAGTTCCCGGACTGGTTCAACGCGCCGGTTCCCGTCTGGGGGAACGAAGCCCCCCGCCTGCTCATCGTCGGATTGGCCCCAGGCCTGCGCGGCGCCAATCGGACGGGGCGGCCGTTCACCGGCGACTATGCCGGTGACCTGCTGTACAGCACCCTGATCAAGTTCGGCCTGGCCTCCGGCGTCTACCAGCAGCGCCCCGACGATGGTCTCGAACTGCATGGCGTCGCCATCGTCAATGCGGTGCGCTGCGTACCGCCGCAGAACAAGCCGACGGGCGCCGAAATTGCCACCTGCCGGCGCTTCCTCGTCGCCACCATCGCGGCCGCCGAGCCCCGGGCGTTCCTCGCCCTGGGCCGCATCGCCCATGACTCGCTGCTCTCGGCGCTGGGCGAGCGCCGCGCGCCCTACCCTTTCGGGCATGGCGCAGAGCACGCCCTCAGCGGCGGGGCGCGGCTCTTCGACAGCTACCACTGCTCCCGCTACAACACGAATACCGGCGTGCTCACGGCGGCAATGTTCGAGGATGTGATCGGGCGGGCCGCCAGATATGTGAATGGCGGATAGCGGGAAGCGACGCGCCGCACCGGCGCCCCCGGGCCGAGTCTCTAGCCCCGCCCGCCTTCCTTCATGATGCGCGCCTTGTCGCGGCTCCAGTCGCGGTCGCGCAGGACGTCGCGCTTGTCATAGCTCTTGCGGCCCTTGGCCAGGCCGAGCAGGAGCTTGGCCTTGCCGCGCTCGTTGAAATAGAGCTTGAGCGGCACGATGGTGTTGCCGCTGCGCTGCACCTCGTCCGTCAGCTTCGCCAGTTCCTTCCGCGAGACCAGCAGTTTGCGGGGCCGCCGCTCTTCGTGGTTGAAACGGTTGGCCTGCAGGTATTCCGGGATGTGGGCGTTGATCAGCCACAGCTCTCCACGCTCGGGCGAGGCGTAAGACTCGCTGATCTGCGCCTTGCCGGTACGCAGCGACTTGACCTCGGTGCCGGTCAGCATGATGCCGGCCTCGAGCGTATCGAGGATCTCATAGTCGAAGCGCGCCCGCCGGTTCTCGGCGACCGTGCCGGACACCAGCATGGCGGGTTTCTTCGGTTTGACGGCCATGTTCTAGTTGGGCAGCAGCCCCGCGTGCCGAAGCGCGAAATCGATCGCCTCCTCGGTCGCCTTGGTGACCGGCACCAGCGGCAGGCGGAACTCGTTGCGGCACAGCTTGAGCCTCGATGCCGCGTATTTGACGCCCTGCGGGTTGGGCTCGAGGAACAGGTTCTTGTGCAGGTGGACCAGCTTGTCCTGCACCGACAGCGCCTCGGCATAGTTGCCCTGCTGGCAGGCGTTCTGAAACTGCGAGCACAGCCGCGGGGCGACGTTGGACGTCACCGAAATGCAGCCATTGCCGCCATGCGCATTGAAGCCCAGCGCGGTCATGTCCTCACCCGAAAGCAGGGAGAAGTCGTCGCCCAGGCGGACGCGCTGCAGGCTGGCGCGCTCCATGCTGGCGGTGGCGTCCTTCACGCCGGCGATGTTGTCGTGTGCCTCGCGCAGCCTGACGATGGTGTCGATCGTGAGGTCGACCACGGTGCGCCCCGGCACGCTGTACAGGATCACCGGCAGGCCGGTGGCGCTGGCGACGGCAGAGAAGTGCTGGAACATGCCCTCCTGGTTGGGCTTGTTGTAATAGGGCACGATCGACAGCACGGCGTCGGCCCCGACCTCCTCGGCGAAACGGGCCAGCGAGACGGCTTCGGCCGTCGAGTTCGAGCCGGCACCGGCGATCACCGGCACGCGCTTGTTGGCGACCTCGACGCAGATCTGCACCACCCGGCGATGCTCGTCATGCGTCAGCGTCGGGCTCTCGCCGGTGGTGCCGACCGGCACCAGGCCATGCGTACCCTCCTTGATCTGCCAGTCGACCAGGGCCGAGAGGGCTTTCTCATCCACCGCCCCGTTGACGAAGGGGGTGATGAGCGCCGTGATGGATCCTCTCAGCATTTTGCGGTCTGTTCCTTGCGTTGTGCCGCTCCTGGGGCGGCTCCCGGCCAGCAGCGTCGGCGGCCGATAGGGAAAGTTTGTCGTCAAAGTGTGGCCATATCCGCTTCATCGCCCGGCCACAGTCGCGCACCATAGTTTTTCTGTTGCGGCGCGACAAGCAAGCACGCGCATGGCGGGCCGCACACCGCAAGGGAACCGAGCAGCAACCGATTGTTCACCTCGAATGGGCACAATTTGAAACGACTGCAAGGGGTGGGGGCGCCTTGTTGGGTTTGTACCGGGGACCAACAGGACAGTTGCCATGGCCAGTGCGTATCGAGGGTGGCGCCATAGCCTGGGAGGCGGGCTCGTCCTCCTGCTGGGGGTCTGCTTCGCGCAGCCGCTGACGACCGCTGCCAATGACGGCGTCGACCCGGTGGTGACCGGCACCATCGACCTGCGCGCCGCTGCCGGGAGCGAGGCGTCCTCGGCGTCCTTCCGCAAGGCCCTCGGCCTGCTCGACGCCGGCGACGAGGCGGCCGCCTACGAGCTGGCCAGGAGCCTTGCGAACGACGTCGAACGCCGCGCCGTGCAGTGGGCGGCGATCTACTATGGCGGCGGCGCCATCGACTACGCGTCGGTACTCCGTTTCTCCCAGGACGCGCCCGCCTTCGCCGGCTCCGCGGTGTTCAAGACCCGGCTCGAGCAGGCGCTGACCCGGGCGGGTGCCGACGGCGCCGAGGTCATCAAGCTGCTCGGCGGCGCCATGCCCAACACCGTCGATGCACAGATCGCGCTGGCCCTCGCCTATGTGGAGGACGGCCAGACGGCGCGGGCGGGACGGATAGCGCGGGCGATCTGGACCGAGAACTTCCTCGACCGGCCGACCGAAAGTCGCGTGCTCGAGCGCCTCGGGTCACTGCTCGACCGGGACGCCCACTGGGCGCGGGCCGTGCACCTGATGATGCACGACCGCGCCAGCGGGGTCGAACGGCTGCTGCCGCATCTGTCGGCGGGGCAGGCGTCGCTGGCGCGGGCCCGCATCGCGGTGTCGCGCAACGCCAAGAACGCCAAGCAGCTCCTCGATGCCGTCGACCCGGCGTTCCGCACCCATCCGGTGTACCTGTTCTCGAGGGCGCAGCGCGCGCGGCAATTCGAACTGTGGGACGACGCAGTCGCCTGGCTCGACAAGGCCAGCGGCAAGCTGCCCGACGCTGCCGAATGGTGGTACGAGCGGCGCACGCTGACCCGGCAGCTGCTGGCGCTGCGCAAGCCCGAACTCGCCTACCGCGCTGCCGCCGGCTACCGCGAGGGGCCGGAGGGCCGCCTGGTCGACGCGCATTTCCACGCCGGCTGGATCGCCTACGCCTTCCTGCGCGACGCCAAGGCGGCGCTGCCGCATTTCGAGCAGATGCGGGAACTGTCGACGCTGCCGGACACGGTGAGCCAGGCCAATTACTGGCTGGGCCGCGCCAGGGCGGATCTGGGCGACAAGCTCGGCGCCAACGAGGCCTATGCCGCGGCGGCCCGCTACGGCACGGTCTATTACGGCCTCCTGGCCCGGGCCGAACTGGGCATGACCGGGGTGCACCTGCGCGGCCTGCCCGATTGGGCACAGAGCGAGGCCGCGTTCGAATCCCGCGAGGTGGTGCGGGCGGTGCGCCTGCTTGCAGCCAATGGCCAGGCGCAGATGGCGGTACCGCTGCTGCGCGGCTTCGCCCACGACCTCAATGACGGCGGCGAACTGCTGCTGGCGGCGCGCCTGGCGCAATCGCTGGGGGCGCACCACCTCGCCATCACCATCGCCGACACCGCCGAGCGGCGCGGCATTCCGCTCGACCTGTTCAGCTTCCCCAAGGACGGGCTGCCGGCGGCGCAGCTCGCCTCCATCGACAAGGCGGCCGTCTATGCGGTCACGCGTCAGGAGAGCCGCTTCCAGGTCGACGCCGTCTCCTCCGCCGGGGCCCGCGGCCTCATGCAGCTGATGCCGGAGACGGCGCGCGAAACCGCGGCGAAGATGGGCGTCGAATACTCGAAGAGCCGGCTCACTTCGGATCCGGCCTACAACGCCCTGCTCGGCTCCACCTATCTCGCCGCGCAGCTGCAGCGCTTCGAGGGCTCGCTGGTGCTGGCGGCCGCGGCCTACAATGCCGGCGGCGGCAACGCCCGCAAGTGGATCGAGGCCTATGGCGACCCGCGCTCGGACAAGGTCGACCCGGTGATCTGGGTCGAGCTCATCCCCTTCCAGGAAACGCGCAAATACGTGCAGCGCGTGCTCGGCAACTACATGGTCTACCGCACCCGGCTGGGCCGCAACGACATGACCATCGCCCAGGCGCTGCGCCGCATCCCCGGCTAGGGAGGGCGTTTCCGCCGCCCTTGCGCCCGGCCGGCGCTCTGCTATGGCTTTGGCCATGTTCGGAAAGCGCATCGTCCCCGCCGACCACCCGGCCTTTGCTGCCCTGCCGGTGACCTCGCTCACCGTCGGCCCGGGCGGCGAGCACATGGCGGTGCACGTCGCGGGCCGGCTGCAGATCGGGCAGCCGCCGCTCGTCGCCGTCTCCGGCTACCACCGCAACATGTCCGACTTCGCCGATTTCCTGCAGCAGCTGCACAACGGCTACAACCACGGCCTGCCGGTGGTGCTGGCCGACCTCAAGGGGCGCGGCCGCTCCTCGGACCGAGGCGACAAGAGCCTGTATGCCTCCCCCGTCGATGCGCGCGACCTGTCGCAGCTGTGCGCGGCGCTCGGCATCGAAAGCGCCATCTTCATGGGCCAGGGCTATGGCGGCCAGGTGCTCATGGCGCTGGCGGCGCAGCGGCCGACGCTGATCGCCGGGGCGATCCTGATCGACGCCGGGCCCGTGTCCGACCCGCGCGGGCTGGTGCGGCTGCGCAACAACCTCACCGACCTCGACGGCTCGCGCGGCCCGGCCAGTCTGCGCGCCATGTTCCGGCGCATGCTGGCCAGCAGCTATCCCGGCATCTCCGATCGCATGCTCGACGTGCTGGCGGCGCGCACGCATTATCTCGACAAGCGCGGCCGCGTCCGCCCGCTGTTCGACCCGCATCTGATCCGCATGCTCGAGGCGTTCGAACACGACGACATCCTCGTGGCGCAATGGCCGCTGTTCCACGCCCTCGACGGGGTGCCGCTGATGCTGATGCGCACGCAGCTCACCGACCAGCTGCGGCGCGAGACCTTCGACGAGATGCTGCGCCGGCGCCGCGACGCGGAGGGCTACATCATCGAGGGCCAGGCCTCCCCGGCCCTGCTCAGCACCCATGACGACGTCGCCCCGATCGCCGAATTCGTGCGCCGCGTGCTGAAGCCGCGCAAGGCGGCGTAGCCGCGAGGCCGGCTCAGCCCATGCTGCCGGATGGCGGTTCGCCGGGTTCCGCCGCCGCCCCAGCGATGGGCTCGGGCAGTTCGACGTGGCCGGCGCGCGGCGCCGCGCGTGGGGTCCAGTTGCCCTCGATGGCGCGCATCGCGGCGAGCTCGGACTCGGCGTCGAGCCGGTGCTGCAACTCGGCCTCGGGCGGGCCCGGCGGGGCGCTTGCGGCAAGCGCTGCGGATGATGACAGCACGGGCGCCGGGACGAGCTTGCCCGACGTCGTCTGGCCGGCGACGCGGGCCGGTTGCATGACGGCGGCGGCGGGAGTGGCGGGGGGCGGCGCAACGAGGGGCGCGATGGTGGGGGCGACCACCAGATCGGGGCCGGACGGCGGCGCCTCCGGCGCCACCGGCGCCGGGGCCGTTGCGGCGGCGGCCCGCCCCAGGGTCAGCCGGCGCAGGCCGTAGCCGAGCACGCAGCCGGCAAGGAAGGCGGCGAGCAGCAGCAGCGCGGTTTCGACGATCAGGGCGGCGTTGGGCATGAGTGGTAACCGCCGCTATTCGCCGGGCCGCGGATAGGTGAACCATCCCGTCGCCACCCCGATGAGCAGCGCACCGAGCACGAACGGCCAGTACATCTCGAGCAGATAGAGCAGCGAATCCATGGACATGGCTAGCGGTGCTCGTCGAGGACGGTAAAGACGATGCGGCGGTTCGCCTGCTTGCCCTTGGCGGTGTCGTTGTCGGCGACCGGCAGGCTCTCGCCGTAGCCGATGGCGTAGAGCCGCTCGGGGCGCACGTCGCGCGCGATCAGCGCGTTGACCACGGCCTCGGCGCGCGCCACCGACAGCACGAGGTTGAGCTCGGCGGCCCCGTCGGCATCGGTGTGGCCCTCGACATGCACCGTCGCCTCCGGGCAGATGGCGAGATAGCCGGCGAGTTCGTCGAGGGCGGGCTCCGACTCGGCGGTGATCCTGGCGCTGCCCGACTGGAACAGGATGGCGTTGCGCGCCGCGAACGCGTCGACCTTCATGCGGCAGAGCTCGATCTCGGGCAGGAGCGTGACATCGACCTGCCAGCCAGGCGCGGCCGGCAGCGCCGCGAGCGCCGCCTCGCGTTCGGCCGCCGACAAGGCGCGCCCGGTGAGCGCCCAGCCGGCGCCGTCATAGGCGAGCCGGCCGTCGGCCAGCTGCAGCAGGGCGCGCATGCCGGCATTGGCGGACGGGATGAAATCCTCGGGGAAGCCCGTGCCCACCGCGAGGCCGTCGACCGGCACCTTGCCGGCGACGACGCCGAGCCAGCGGATCATCGGCTCGGCCGGCACCTTGCCGCTGAGCGCGATGCTGCCGCCCAGCGGCCTCGTCGCCGCAAACACGGTCTCGCGGGGCGCGGCGGGTGGC
>NZ_DASWVV010000114.1:0-23211 GCF_036406155.1 Devosia sp.
CGCGGCGACGGACGTGCCGGTCAGCCAGGCGTAGATGATCAGCGTGATCGAGGGCGGAATGAGCAGCGCCACCTCGGCCGAGGAGATCAGCAGTCCGAGCGAGAACTTCTCGCTGTACCCCCCCGCCTTCATCTCGGGGTACAGGATGCGGCCAAGCGCAGCCACGGTGGCTGGGGCCGAGCCCGACACCGCGCCGAAGGCCACGGCAGCCCCGACCGTCGTGTGCCCGAGACCACCGGCACGATGGCCAAGGAAGGCCTTGACAACGTCGGTCAGATGCCGGGCGATGTGACCGCGCGACATGATCTCGGCGGCGAAGATGAAGAACGGGATTGCCAGCAGCGTGGTGACGTTGATGCCGCCCACCATTCTCTGGCCGAAGATCACGTCGGGCAGTTGGGCGAAGAAGATTTCCTTGGAAAGGATCCCCGGCAGCCCGAGGACCAGAAACATCTCGAAACCGAGGAACAACAGCGCCAGTGCGCCAACGAAGATCCCGAAAGCAATCATTGTGGCTCAGCCTTCGTGCGGGGAGTTCGACCAGCGGTCGATGAGGCCGAACAGGCTCAGGGCATAGCGAAACGCCAGAAGCGCAAAGCCGGCGGGGAGCGCCAGATAGAGATAGCCCGTGGAGAGGCCCAGGGTGGGACTGCGCTGGCCGGTGCCCACGACCATCCACGTGATTTCAAGGCCAACCCAGAGGATATAGAGGGAAAACGCCAAGCCGGTCAGATCGATGAGTTTGCGCATGACACCGCGCAGCCGCTCGGGGAATTTCTCCATGTAGCTGGTCATGGCAATCTGCCGGCCCTGCGCCAGCGCCGCGCCCAGGGCGAGGAACACCGCCCAGATGAGCAGATAGCGCGTCGCCTCGTCGATCCAGGCAACATCGCGGGCATAGGCGGGCAACAATTCTCGCACGAGGATCGCAAGCGAATAGAGCCCGACCATCAGCAACATCAGGACGGCAAGGACGCTGCGTTCCACAACGTCCAGGACGCGCAGGAAAGCGGTCATGTCAGAGGTCCTTCGATGAAGGTGACGGGCCGGTGCCAAGCCCCGGCCCGCCAACGGCCTAGTTGCCGACGATACGGGCGTATTCGCTCTCGTAGACGGCCACGATGGCCTCACCGGCAGCCCCCGCCTGGGCAATGTAGGCGTCACGGGCCGGACCGTACATCGCCTCGCGGAACGCGGCACGGCCAGCGTCGTCAAGCGTCTTGATGTCGATGCCGCTCTCGGTCGCCACCTTCAGCGCGGTCTCCTGGGCGGCTTCCTTCAGGGCCTCGACCTTCGGGCGGACTTCCTCGAACGCCGCGACGATCACGGCGCGGTGCTCCTCGGGCAGCGACTGCCACCAGGCCGGATTGAACAAGACGACGTCTTCGTTGGCGCCGTGCTCGGAAACCAGCAGGTGCTTCTGCACTTCGTGGAACTTCATCGTCACGATGGTGTCGAGGGCATTTTCCTGCCCGTCGATGACGCCGGTCTGCAGCGCCGTGTAGAGTTCACCGAATGGCAGCGCGATCGCCGAGGCACCCACGGCATTGAACTGCTCGATCAGGACCTTCGAATCCATCACCCGGAAGCGCTGGCCGGAGAAGGCCCCGACATTGTCGATCGGGGAAACGGAGGTCATGTCCTTGCGGCCGTTCGGCCACAGGGCGATGGCGGTGAAGCCGAGCGGCGCGAAGCTGTCGAGCACGGCCTGCCCAAAGGCGCCGTTGCGCAAGGCCGCGGACTGTTCCCGGTCGGCGGGATACAGATACGGCACGTCAAGGATCGAGACAGCGGGGTTGAAGCCGGCCAGGAAGGCGGCCGGCGACACGGTGCCCTCGAGCACCCCAAGCTGCACGCCTTCGTTCATCTCGCGGGCCTGACCGAGCTGGCCGGCCGGGAACAGCTGGAACTCGACCGCGCCTCCAGTGCGCTCCTTGACCAGGTCGGCGACCATGACCAGGCCCTTGTGCCGCGGCTGCTGGTCGGATTCGAGATGCCCGATGCGGGCGGTGAACTGCTGGGCTACGACCGGCATCACGGTCGCAAGGATGCCCACGCTGGCTGCCGCGGCGAAAATCAAGCGCAATTTCATAGAACGTTCCTCCTGAGTGAGGTCTGTGAGCCACCTCATCCCGCAATGAAAGCGGCTTGCGAGGCCACAAGTCAAGTCAAATCCAAAAAATTAGACACCATGTAGACCCCTGCTTTGCCGACCCGAAGGCCGCGAAACGGGGCTTTCTCACCGATTCTCATTCCTGACTCGGTCAAATTGCAGCCATCTCGTCTCAGATTTTGCCTACCTGCCGACGCTGCGGGGACGGTCGGCGGACCCGGGATGGGAATCCTGCTTCCCTCACAGGGGCACTGGCGATCGCCGCTGCCGCCGCGTCAACCGAGCGCCTCGGGCCCCTCCTTGCCGTCGTGCCGGCACCCGTGCGCACCCTCACGACGGCGATTCGCTTCGGACATCGAGAGCCGGTACGGCTGTGGCCTGGGCTATCCGGCGCGACCCTCACGCCTTCCGGGGTCGGCGCGGTCGGGCGCGGCGAGCAGGGACTGCCCGCACACATAGCCCCAAGTCATGTTGGGCCCGATGGTGGTTCCGGCCCCCACCGCCCAGGTGCCGATCGGGTTGGCCATGGCCACGCCGGCGCAATAGAGGCCGTCGATGACGCTGCCGTCGGGACGCAGCACCCGCCCCGCCGCGTCGGTGCGCGGACCGCCCTTGGTGGAAACGACCGTGCGGTTGAACGGCATGGCGATGAAGGGCGGGCGGGTGATCGCCTGCAGCCGCTGCGTGCGCCGCCCGCCGATGCTGATGGCGCGCGCCCCGACCCGTTCGCGGTGGAAATCGGCGTCGACCTGACTGGCGCAGAAGCCATTGAAGCGCTCGACCGTGGCAAGTAGGGCCGCATCGGGAACGTCGATCAGGGCAGCAAGCTCAGCCAGTGTCGGCGCCTTGACCATCCAGCCCGGATTGCGGGCCGCAATGCGCCGCACGATGGGCGAGCGGCGCAGGAAGTCGGCATCGCTGATGATCCAGGCCGGCAGGTGCAGCGGCAGCCCGGTTGCCGGGTCGCGGGTGTCGAGGACTTCGCCAATGTTGAAGCGATACTCGTTGACGAAACGACGCCCGTTGCGGTCGACCGCGATCGCATTGGCCTCCTGGTGGAAGGAATGGCTGATGCCGAATGGATGCGCGCCTGCCCGGAACGGCATGCCGGCCGTGATATTGGCCTGATCCATGTGTGCGAGCCGGGCGCCCGCCGCGCTGGCGATGCGGTGCGCATCGCCGTCATTGCCGGGGGGGCTGGCGACGAAATCGCGCGGGCCGGGGAAATGCCGATCGAGCCGCTCGGCGTCCCATTCGAAGCCGCCCGAAGCGAGCACGACGCCCCGCCGCGCGTAGATGCCGCGGATACGGCCGTGCTGCTCGACGAAAAGGCCGTGCACGCTGCCGTCGATCAGGATCGGTGCGACGGCCCGCGCCCCGAGTTCGAAGCGGCAACCGTGGTCGAGACAGCCCTTGAGCAGGCCGACGACGAGGGCCGTGCCCATGCCGCGCGCTCCGATCAGCCAGCGCCACACGAGGCGAGGCAGCGCCAACAATCCGGCCCGCAGAGGATGGTGGTGCGGATCGAGGGACAGCGCCTCCTGGTAGGTGAAGACATGCGGCAGCGTCGGCCTGCGCAGCCGCCGCGCCAGGGGGCCAGCCAGGCGTTTCCGCAACACGCGCGGCGACAGCATGCGGCCGCGGATCACTCCTCCCGACACGTCGGGATAGGCGTCAGGCTGGTTGGTGAGCGCGAAGCGCAGCGGCGTCGTTCGCTCGAGGAAGGCCAGCATTTGCGGCGCCTCGCGCACGAAACGCTGCCACAGGGCCTCCTCGCTATCCCGCCAGCTCTCGGGAGCGACGTTGCGGATATAGGCGAAGGCGGCCTCCGGACTGTCCGTGAGGCCGGCGGCAGCGGCGTGGTGATTGGCGGGGATCCAGGTCCCGGCGGCGGAGATGGCGGTCGTGCCGCCAACCTCTTGGGCGCGCTCGACGACGAGGGTCGACAGGCCCGCGGCGGCCGTGCACAGCGCCGCGACGAGGCCGGCCGACCCCGAGCCCACGACGAGGACGTCGCAGATTTCGTCGGTAGCGGGAGCGGCGGCAGGGGCGGATGGTGCGGCTAGGTTAGACATGGCACGGCGATGGGCCCGGGGAGGATGGCGTCGTGCCCGATCGCCGTGCCGGGGCGGGCGTGGGCTGGCGCCGCACGCCCGCAAGCCGGTAAGGCCGGGCTTGCTGGCCGCGCCGACCGGGGCCGGCCCCGAGGGGCCGGCCGCCGGCCGACGACTGGCCGGTCCTAGCTCGGCAGGACGTCGGCCGGCAGTTCACCCTTGGCGATCAGCTCGCGCGTCTGTGCTTCCGTCTTGCGCGGGAAAGCATCACCGAGTTCCCAGGGGAACACGAGGAAGAACCAGCGGTTGAGCCGGTGCGTATAGTTGAACCAGCTCCACATCAGGTCGTTGAACTCGTCCTTTGTCGTAATGGTGTCGAACGCCTCGATGATGTCCTCGCAGAACTGCGACAGTTTCGGCAGGTTCATCCACGGTGCAGGGCACTCGGGTGGCGACACGTCGCCCATCAGGTGCAGCATGTGGGCATTGACGTAGATCCACATTTTCTTGCAGTGCTCCACCGACATGTCGGGGTCGGCGATGGCGCGCTGCATGGCCGGGTGCGCCGTCCACCAGCTCATGGCCTGCGTATCGGCCACCTGGAACACGAGGTTGGACAGATACTGCCCGGCGGTGCCCGCCCCGCTCGGGAAGACCCCGAGCCGCGACATCTTCACCTCCACCGGCTCGTCCCACATGATGCGGTCGAGATCCGCCTCGATCGCGTCCTTCACTTCCTTCCAATGCTTGGCCATTACAGATTCTCCTCGCGGGTCGCCGTGATGATGATGAGCTTGTGCGTGCGGTACTGCGCGTTCCACACGTGGCGGCCGGCCTCGTAGAAGGCCGCAAGATGCGCCTCCGGCACGCGCGCGAAAACGGGGCCCTTGGCCGGCAACGGTTCCGTATTGTCGGCGCCGTAGGCGAAGGAGAACTGCAGCCCGCCGGGATAGCACAGCGAACCGGGTTCGAGATCGCACAGGAACAGCGGGCGGCCGGTCTTGCCCATGCGCGGGGTAGCCTGCGAGCCGAGCGGGACCGGGTGGCGCGGTGGGCGCGCCTGGGCGCTGTAGAAATCGCCCGTGGAAGTGGTGTGCCAGGGCCACATCTTCCACGGCGTGGCGAGCGCCTCCCAGACCTCGCGGCAAACCTCGGGCTCGATGTCTTCGAGCAGCAGGGCCGGCACCTTCTTGGAAAAGCCTTCCCACTCAAAGACGATACCTTTCGACATAGTTCTACTCCTGTGCGGTTGATGGGCTGCTGGTTGCAGGGTTGCGGTATTCAGCGGCGATCGCGCCGGGTCATCACGGTCCGCAGCCCGGCAATGCGATCGATCGCGACAATGGCGAGGAACGACAGCAGGATTACGGAGCTGACCACGGCGGCGCTGATGGCGTCGTACTGGAACTGGATGTGGCTGTAGATCTGGATCGGCAGGGGCGTCCAACCCGGGCTGGCGAGGAAGATGGAGATGGCAAAGTCGTTCCAGGAAATGATGAAGCAGATCATCATGCTGGCGATGAAGCCGGTCTTGAGGATCGGCAGCGACACCGACACGAAGGCGCGGAAGGCGGAGGCGCCGGCGTTGCGCGCGGCCTCCTCGAGCGAGCGGTCGAAGATGGCAAGGCTGGCCGTCAGGATGCGCACCGCGAACGGGATGACCATCATGACGTGGCCGACGAGCAGTGTCACGAAGCCGCCCCCCCAGCCGATACGCACCAGGAACACATAAAGGGCAAGGCCGAGGATGGTGGTGGGGATGAGCAGCGGCGACATGACGAACAGGTTGAGCGCCGCCTTGCCCGGGAAATCATAACGCACCAGGGCGAGCGCCATCGGGAAGGCGAGAGCGTTGGCCACGGCGGCCGCCGCCACGCCGAGCAGGAAGCTGACGAGGATGCCCCGCTTGAACTCGTCCATGTCCCAGGCCTGGGCATACCAATCGAGAGTGAAGCCTTGCGGCGGCAACAGGAAACCCGAGCTGTTGAACGACACCAGGATGGTCACGGCGATCGGAAAGAAGAGGAAGAACAGGATCGCGAAAGTGACCGCGGTAAGCGTGAGGCGGCGCCAGTTGGGCATGGATGCGGTGCTCATACGCCGAGCCTCCATAGGAAGAAGCGCTGCATCAGGCGGGCATAGGTCACGAGGATCGCGGCGCTGGTCGCGACCATGATCACGGAGATGGCGGCGGCGAACGGCATGTTGCTCAGTTGCATGGCCTGTTTGTAGACGACGAGACCGATGAGGTTGGTGTTGGCCGACCCCACCATCAGCGGAATGGCGAAGGCAGAGAAATTGAGGGCGAAGACGATCAGCAGGCCGGCGTTGAGGCCCGGCAGGGTGAGCGGGAAGATCACGCTGCGGAAAATCTGCCAGTCGCTGGCGCCAGCATTCGCGGCGGCTTCCAGCAGCGCCGGCTCGATGCGCTCGAGGTTGTCGAGCAGGGTCATCACCACGTAGGGGATGCCGACATAGACCAGCAGGATGTAGACAGCCGTCATGCTGTACAGGTAGCGCACCGGCTCGGGCGTGAGCCCGATCCACATGGTGAAGCTGTTGAGCAGCCCGCCGCCGCGCAGGATGACGATCCAGCCGAACACGAGGCTGACGAGGCCGATCAGCAGCGGCGCCAACACCAGCGTCTGCAGGATCTGGCGCCAGGCGCCGCGGGCGCGCGCCAGGTAGATCGCCACCGGATAGGACAGTGCGATGGTGATCACCGTCGAGACCACGGCGACGACGACCGAGGTCCACAACACGTTCTGAATGTACCAGACGTCGCCCAGGAAGCGGGCATATTGGTCGAGCACCCAGGCCGGCGTCATGACAGTGCCCTTGACCGTCTCGTAGAAGCTGACGCGGACGATCCAGGCCAGCGGCAGCAGCATGAAGACGACGAGCACCAGGATGCCAGGCGCGATCAGCAGGGTCACCGCGAGGCCCGGGCGGCGCGGCTGCGCGGCTGCGCGTGCACCCGATGGCGCGGAGGGGCCGGTGGCGACGGCGCCCCTCATTTGACCGCCACCAGGTTCTGCGGCGCCACATAGAAACACAGCCGATCCCCGACCCGGGCACGCGCCGGGGCGATGTCGTGCATCTGGATGAGGAGGTCGCGACCCGTATCGGTGCGCGCCGAAATGCGGCGGCTGGCGCCGACATATTCCATGAAATCGACCTGCATCGGATGCGTGTTGAGCCCGCTGGTGCCGGCCGGCCGCAACTCAATCCATTCGGGCCGGATCATCAGGCGCACCGGCCCGTCCTCAGGAACCTGCGCACGCGTCACCTCGAAGGCGAGGCCGTCAGCGCTGCGGAAGCGAGCCCGGCCGTCGCCAGCGTCTTCCACGGTGCCCTCGAAGAAATTGACATTGCCGACGAATTCGGCGGCAAACTGGTTAGGCGGGTGCCGGTACACGTCCTCAGGCGCGGCGAGGCAGACGATGCGGCCCCGGTCCATGACGGCGACGCGGTCGGACATCGACAGCGCTTCCTCCTGGTCGTGCGTGACGTAGATGGTCGTCACGTTGAGCCGTCCCTGCAGTTCCTTGAGCTCCTTGCGCATGTCGATGCGCAGCTTGCGGTCGAGGTTACTTAGCGGCTCGTCCATGAGCAGCACCGAGCGTCCCAGGGCCAGGGCCCGCGCCACGGCGACCCGCTGCTGCTGGCCACCGCTCAATTCGCGCGGGAAGCGCGGTTCGAGGCCGGACAGGTCGGTCATGGCCAGCACCTCGGCGACGCGCCGGTCGATATCGGGGCGGCTCACCCCCTTGAGCTTGAGGCCAAAGCCGATGTTCTCGGCCACCGTCATGTGCGGCCACAGCGCGTAATTCTGGAAGACGAAACTCAGATCCCGCCGATTGGGAGGAAGGTGCGTCACGTCGCGGCCGGCGAGCATGATCCGACCCTCGTCAGGGCGGATGAACCCGGCGATCATTCGCAGCGTCGTCGTCTTGCCGCAGCCGCTCGGGCCGAGGAATGACAGGAACTCTCCAGGGCGCACGGTCAGGTCAAGGTCGTCGACGGCGACGAAGCTGCCGTACCGCTTGGTGACGCCGCTGAGGGAGATGATTGCTTCGTCCAGCATGAACGCACCATCGCTTGTGAAGGAGGCCGCCAGCCCTGCGGCGGGCGTGGAAAAGAGGTGGCATCGAGACGGCGTCGGGCCGGCGCACGTCCCCCTTCCGGGAGACGCAAAGTCCTGCCGGCCCGCGCGCGACGACTACTTCAACATGCGCTGGAAGCGTTCCTGCCAGTCGCTGCGCACTTCGCTGAGCTTGAGGAAGTCGACAACGATCAGGCGATCGAACGCGTCGCCCTGGACGAGCACATCGCGCAGCGCGAAATCCTCGGGCAGGGTTACCGTCCGGTTGGTGGGCGCGTACAGGTTGTTCACCGCGAAGGCCCGTTGCGCCGTTTCGCCGAGAGCGAAGTCGACGAACTTCTGCGCCATCTCCATGTTCTTGGACGTCTTGACGACGCTGAGCGCGGTGATGACCGGGAAGGTCCCTTCCTGCGGGCGCGCGATCTCGATGTGGTCGAGGCCGCGGTCCCACAGGTCCTTGATGCGGCCCGTGGTCAGCGGCCCGATCCAGGCCTCTTCAGCCTCGAACAGCGACACCAGCTGGCTTTCGGCATCCGACTGGACGAAGGCGTTGCCGCCATTGACCAGATCGGCAAGGCGCTGCAGGCCCGGCTCGATATTGTCGAAGCTGCCGCCGTGGGCGGTTGCCTGCTGGTAGGCCAACAGCAGCGCCATCTGGCTCTCGATGGTCCACATGGCAACGCGATTGTGGTACTTCTCGTCCCACAGGTCGTCCCAGCTGTCGGGCGCCTCGGGAATGTACTTGCTGTTGTAGACGATGGCGTAGTCGCCGACGTTCGCCCAGACGATCTGCTTGGAATGCCGGGCATTGTCGTAGAGGTTGGCGAGGTTGGGGATGAGCGTCTCGTCGAGATCGGCCCACAACCCTTCCATTTCGCCGCTAACCGCGTGCAGCATCGGCGCCGTCACCACGTCGACCTCACCGGCGCGGGCGCGCACGATGAAGTCGTTGGAAACACCGACGACCCACTCGATTTTGCAGTTGTACTGCTTCTCGAATTCAGGTGCGATGGATTCGTAGGTCTTCTGGTAGTTTCCACCCCAGGTGGTGACGCGAATGGTACAGTCCTGGGCATAGGCCTCCGCGGCGAGCGCGGTCGTCAGCACAGCCGCCGCTCCCAGCAATTTCACAACAAGTCTCATTCCAGTTTCCTCCTCATTCAGCCGGCGAGAACTCGTCCCCGCAGGACAGGCGTCCTGTCCTTGGTATTGTATAGACATAATGACGCTAGCAGGCACGAAAATCAGTGTCAACCACAAACGGCGCGGCAAGTCGGGTGGTGGTGCCGGGGGTACGGAGCCGCCGGCGGCGAATGCTAGAGCGGCCGGCCGCACCCGCCTCAGGCTGGGAGAATCTCGACCATCCAGGCCCGCTGGAACGGCCGCTCGAACGCCGCCGTTTCGCCGGCAGCGAGCCAGACGACATCCCTGGCGGCCAACACCCTGCCCCCTGCCAGCGTCGCCTCGTCACCCAGGACGACAAGAGTTTCGGCTGTGGCGGCGACACGGGGGCAGGGACCAAGGCGTCTAACGCGGGTGACCGCCGCGCCGCGGCGTACCATGACGTTGAGATCGATGACCGGCGCGAGGACCTCGGCAGCGGCCGGCACGTCGCCCGGAAAGCAGCAGGGGGGCGACGCCGGCGTCAGCAGCGTTTCAGGCTGTCCCTCCACCCGCAGCAGCATGCGTCCGGCGAGCACTGCCAGGGTACGGTGGATCAAGGGGAAAGTCGAAAACGCGCCCGAGACAGGGACCTTCGCCATGCTGACCCGCCAGGTGCAGCCGTCGACAGGGGCGCCCTGCGGATGAACGGCGATCTCGAGCGTCTCGCCGCCCCCGTTCTTCCACGGCATGGCCCGGTGCGTATGGGCCGGCAGCAGGCGCATCAGTTGCCCAGGATCGCCGGCAGGCGCAATTGCTGTTCGCGGGCGCAGGCCAGGGCGTCTTCATAGCCGGCGTCGGCATGCCGCATGACGCCGGTCGCCGGATCGTTCCACAGGACGCGCGCGATGCGCCGCGCCGCCGCCTCCGTGCCGTCGACGCAGATGACCATGCCGGCGTGCTGCGAATAGCCCATGCCCACGCCGCCGCCGTGATGCAGGGACACCCAGGTCGCCCCGCTGGCACAGTTGAGCAGAGCGTTCAACAGCGGCCAGTCGGAAACGGCGTCGGAGCCGTCGCGCATGGCCTCGGTTTCGCGGTTCGGCGAAGCGACCGAACCGGAATCGAGATGGTCCCGCCCGATCACCACCGGCGCCTTGAGCTCGCCCTTCGCCACCATCTCGTTGAACGCCAGACCGAGCCGGTGCCGCTCACCGAGGCCTACCCAGCAGATGCGCGCCGGCAGGCCCTGAAAGCTGATGCGGTCGCGGGCCATGTCCAGCCAGCGATGCAGATGCGGGTTGTCCGGGATCAGGTCCTTGACCTTTTCGTCGGTGCGATAGATGTCCTGTGGGTCGCCTGACAATGCGGCCCAGCGAAACGGCCCGATGCCGCGGCAGAACAGCGGCCGGATGTAGGCAGGAACAAAGCCCGGGAACGCGAAGGCGTCCTCTAAACCCTCGTCCTTCGCCACCTGGCGGATATTATTGCCGTAGTCGAAGGTCGGCACGCCCATGCGCCACCATGCCACCATGGCCTCGACATGCTCCCGGATCGAAGCGCTGGCCGCCCGGACCACATCCTGCGGGTCGACTGCGCGGCGCTCGCTCCATTCCGAGAGAGTCCAACCTTTGGGCAGGTAGCCGTTCAGCGGATCGTGCGCCGAGGTCTGGTCGGTGACGAGGTCGGGCCGAACGCCGCGCCGTACCATCTCCGGCAGGACCTGTGCAGCGTTGCCCAGCAGGCCCACCGATTTGGCCTCGCCCGTCTTGGTCCAGCGCGCAATCAGCTCGAGGGCTTCATCGAGGCTCTCGGTGCGCGCATCGAGGTAGCGGGTGCGCATGCGGAAATCGATGGAATCGGGGTTGCATTCGACGGCAAGGCAAGAGGCGCCCGCCATTACCGCCGCCAGCGGCTGGGCGCCGCCCATGCCGCCGAGCCCGCTGGTGAGGAGCCAGCGCCCGCGCAGGTTGCCGGCATAATGCTGGCGGCCGGCCTCGACGATGGTCTCGTAGGTACCCTGCACTATGCCCTGGCTGCCGATATAGATCCACGAGCCCGCGGTCATCTGGCCGTACATCATCAGGCCCTTGCGGTCGAGGGCGTTGAAATGGTCCCATGTCGCCCAGCGCGGCACCAGGTTGGAATTGGCGATGAGCACGCGCGGCGCGTCGGCATGGGTGCGGAACACCCCGACCGGCCTGCCCGACTGCACCAGTAGCGTCTCGTCGTCTTCCAGCGTACGCAGCGTCGCCACGATGCGGTCGAAATCCTGCCAGGTGCGGGCGGCCCGACCGAGGCCGCCATAGACCACCAGCTCGTTTGGGTTTTCCGCTACCTCGGGATCGAGGTTGTTCATCAGCATGCGTAGCGGCGCTTCGGTCAACCAGCTCCTGGCGCTCAGTTCGGTACCATGGGGACTGCGAATGATGCGGGTGTTGTGGCGAGGGTCGATCGTCACGGCACGCTTCCTTCTTGTTTTCGGCTTTGAATCTGCACGGCGATCGCCTCGAGGCGCTCGAGGATGGCCCTGAGGTGCACCCGCAGCCGCCCCGCCCTGTCTTCGTCATAGGCAAAGGGAGCGGCCTCTGCGCGCAGATGCGTCGCTTGGGCCAGTTCCATCTGTACGGCATGGACGCCGGCGCCCGGCTGTCCGTAGTGACGCGTCGTCCAGCCGCCCTTGAAGCGGCCGTTGAGCACATGGTCGTAGCCAGCAGCTGCCGCTGCCACGCCGACAACGGCTCGCTCCAGTTCTGGCGCACATGTACGGCCATCGTTGGTCCCGACGTTGAAGTCGGGCAACCTGCCGGTGAACAGGAACGGGATGCGCGAGCGAATTGAGTGGCAGTCGTACACGACAGCAATGCCGTGCAGCGCCTTGACCCGCTCGATCTCGGCCGCCAGCGCCGCGTGGTAAGGCGCAAAGAAGGTCTCGAGCCTCCAGGTGGTGTCAGCAGCGGTCGGCTCCTCGCCCGGCCGCCAGATCGGCAGCCCGTCGAAGTCGGTCAGCGGCACCAGCCCCGTCGTGTTCTGCCCCGGGTACAGGCTACCCCCGGCAGGATCGCGGTTAGCATCGATGACATAGCGATGAAACGTCGCCCTGACGGTAGTCGCCTGCGGGAGCAGCCCGTCATAGAGGCGCTCGACATGCCAGTCGGTGTCGGCGAGCTCGCGCCCCCGCTCGTTGAGGCGATCGAGAATCGCGGGCGCAATCTCTGTTCCCGTGTGGGGGAACGCCAGGATCACCGGCGAAGTCCCCTTGCGGATTTCGGCAACGGCCATGGCTCAACCCTCGAGGATCGGCAGGATGCCGGGCGAGACGGCGGTTGCCAGCGCCCCCTGGGCCACCAGATCGCGGGCCGCCTCGAGGTCGTCCGCGAGGTAGCGGTCGGTCTCCAGCGTCGGCACCGCCTGGCGCAGCCGCGCGAGCACGCGGGCCAGTTCCGCGCTGGTGGTCAGGGGGGCCCGCATTTCAATTCCCAGCGCGGCGGTGAGCGCCTCGATGCCGATGATGCCGTAGAGGTTTTCGGTCATGGCGAGCAGACGGCGGGCACCATGGCAGGCCATGGAGACGTGATCCTCCTGGTTCGCGGAGGTGGGCGTCGAGTCCACCGAGGCGGGATGCGCCATCTGCTTGTTCTCCGACATCAGCGCCGCCGAGGTGACTTCGGCGATCATCAGCCCGGAGTTGAGGCCGGGCTTCTTGGCGAGGAAAGCCGGCAAGCCGAAGGACAGCGCCGGATCGACGAGCAGCGCGATGCGCCGCTGCGCGATCGCCCCGATCTCGCAAACCGCCAAGGCGATCTGGTCGGCGGCGAGGGCCACCGGCTCGGCATGGAAGTTACCGCCCGAGGCGACCGAGCCGTCCGACAGGATCAGCGGGTTGTCGGTGACGGCATTGGCTTCGATGGCGAGCGTGCGGGCGACGGCGTGCAGCAAGTCGATGCAGGCGCCGGCCACCTGGGGTTGACAGCGAATGCAGTAGGGATCCTGCACGCGCTCATCACCTTCGAGGTGGCTGGCGCGGATGGCCGAACCATCCAGCAGGGTGAGGATGGCCCTGGCTGCAAGCTGCTGCCCGCGATGGCCGCGCAGGAGGTGGATCTCGGGGTGCAGCGGCGTCGTCGAGCCGAGCGCCGCGTCGGTGGACAGCGCCCCGGTCACCAGCGAAGCCGCGGCCGCGCGATGCGCGCGGAACAGCCCAGCGAGGGCGAGCGCGGTGGAGGCCTGGGTGCCGTTGATCATGGCCAGCCCTTCCTTGGCCGCCAGCACCACCGGTTTGAGCCCGGCTCGGGCCAGCGCCTCGCGCCCGGGCAGGCGCTCGCCGCGATAGTCGGCGCGGCCTTCCCCGATCATGACCGCCGTCATGTGCGCCAGCGGGGCGAGGTCGCCGGAAGCGCCGACCGATCCCTTCTCGGGGATCACGGGCAACACCCCCCTCGCCATCATCTGCTCGAGCAGCCGGATCAGCTGGGGGCGCACGCCCGACGCGCCGCGTCCCAGCGAAATGAGCTTGAGCGCCATGATCAGGCGCACGACGTCGTGGGACAGCGGCGCGCCGATTCCGCAGCAGTGCGACAGGATCAGGTTGCGCTGCAGCGTTTCGACATCCCCTGGGGGGATGCGGACCGATGCCAGCTTGCCGAAGCCGGTATTGATGCCGTAGGCCGGCGCGTCGCCTCTGGCGATCTCTGCCATCCGCGCCGCTGAGGCGCTGACACCGGCCTCGAAGCACTGGTCCAAAGCTGCGGGGGTCCCGCACCAGTAGATGTTCTCAAGTTCCGCCAGCGCGACGGATCCGGGACGCAGGGTAATCATTTGCGGTGCTGAGCTCGCTTCATTCTGGTTACAGGTGCCCGCGGCGGATGCGCGAATGCAGGGGGTTGAAGCCGATGCGGTAAACGAGCTCGGCCGGACGATCGATGTCCCAGACGGCGAGGTCCGCCCACTTGCCGGGCTCAAGCGTGCCGACGACGTCGCCCATGCCGAGGGCCCGCGCCGCCTCACGCGTGATCCCGGCGAGGCATTCGGCCACGGTCATGCCGTACAGGGTCGCCGCCATGTTGGCGGCGAGCAGCAGCGAGGTGAGGGGCGAAGTACCCGGGTTGCTGTCGGTGGCGACGGCCATGCGAACCCCGGCCCGCCGGAACTCGGCAATCGGCGGCTTCTGCGTCTCCCGCAGGAAGTAGAACGCTCCGGGCAGCACCACCGCGACGGTGCCGGCCCGGGCCAGGGCGGCGGCGCCGGCGGCGTCGGTGTATTCAAGGTGATCGGCCGACAACGCGCCGTGGGAGGCGGCCAGGGCCGCCCCCTGCGAGTTCGTGAGCTGGTCGGCATGCAACCTGACCGGCAGGCCGGCCCGGCGGGCCGCGTCGAACAGGCGGGAGATTTCCTCCGGGGCGAAGGCGATGTGCTCGCAGAAGCCGTCGACCGCATCGGCAAGACCTTCGGCCACGACGGCGGGCAGGATCCGGTCGATAATCAGGTCGATATAGGCTGACCTGTCGCCGTGCATTTCGGGCGGTACAGCATGGGCGGCCAGCAGCGACGTAGTGACCGTCACGCCGTTGGCTTCGCCGAGCCGGCGGGCCGCGCGCAGCGCCTTGGTTTCGTTGGCAAGGTCAAGGCCGTAGCCGGACTTGATCTCAACCGTGGTGACGCCCTCGGCAGCCAGCGCCTCGAGACGTGGCCGGCTGGCGGCGACGAGCTCGTCTTCGGTGGCCGCGCGCAACGCCCGCACCGAGGACAGGATGCCGCCGCCGGCCCGGGCGATCTGCTCGTAGGTCGCGCCCTCGAGGCGCATCTCGAACTCCTGCGAACGATCGCCGGCGTAGACCAGGTGCGTGTGACAGTCGATCAGGCCCGGCGTGATCCAGCGCCCCTCGCAGTCGAACTGCTCCGCCGCGGCGAAGTCGGAAGGCAGGTCGGCCTCGTTGCCGACGAAGGCGATGCGACCGTCGCGCACGGCGATGGCGCCGCGGGAGATGGTTCCCATGCCTTCCCGCGCGGGGTCGAACGTGGCGAGCGCTGCATTGCGCCATACTGTGGTGGCCGTCGGTGCCATCGGCTTGTCTTTCCCTCTGCGCTGTCATATTGTATATACATAAAATGAGGTCAAGCGGAATCTGCAGGGAACGCAAGCGATGATCGCTATTCACGCCAGCCAGGCACTCCTGCCTTCGGGCTGGGCAAGAAACGTTCGGATCACCGTTTCCGCGGCGGGCCGCATCGCCGAAACGCAGACCGACGTGCCGCCCCGCCCGGGCGACGAGGGCTATTCTGTCGTCATCCCCGGCCTGCCGAACGTGCACAGCCACGCCTTCCAGCGCGCCATGGCCGGCCAGGCGGAGCGGCGCGGGCCGGGCAGTGATTCGTTCTGGAGCTGGCGCGAAGCGATGTATCGCTTCGCCCTCAGCATGACGCCCGCCCAGGTCGAGGCAGTCGCCGCCCAGCTGTATGTCGAAATGCTGGAGGCCGGCTTCACCCGTGTCGCGGAATTCCACTATCTGCACCATGCGCCGGACGGCAGCGCCTACGAGGATGTCGGCGAGATGGCTGCACGCATCGCCGCGGCCGCCCAAACAACCGGCATCGGGCTCACTTTGCTGCCGGTCTTCTACGCACGGTCCGGGTTTGGCGGCGCCCCGCCGCACCCCGGGCAGCGCCGTTTCGTCAGCACGCTGGACGGGTACGCAAGACTGCTCGCACGGTGCGAGGAACTGGCAGCACAGGTGCCGGGCGGGTGCGTCGGCATCGCCCCGCACAGCCTGCGCGCGGTGACCCCCGACGAACTCGACGCCATCGTCGGCCTGTCGGGCACCGCTCCCGTTCACATCCACATTTCCGAACAGAGGCGCGAGGTGCGCGAGTGCCTGGCCTGGAGCGGCCGGCGCCCGGTCGCCTGGCTGCTCGCCAACCAGGCCGTGGATGAACGCTGGTGCCTGATCCACGCGACGCACATGACGCAGGAGGAGGCGCGGGCGGTCGCCGCGAGCGGCGCCGTCGTGGGGCTGTGCCCGCTCACCGAGGCCAATCTGGGCGACGGCACGTTCGCTGCTCCTGCTTTTCTCGCCGAGGGCGGCAGGATCGGCATCGGCACGGATTCGAACATCCTTGTCGGGGTACCGGACGAACTCAGGCAGCTCGAGTACTCCCAGCGGCTGCAGCGGCGCCGGCGCAACGTTATGGCGGCGCCAGGGCAGTCGACGGGCCGGGCGTTATTCGACTGGGCGCTCGCCGGGGGAGCGGCGGCGACGCGTGCCCCGGCAGGTCTGTCGGTCGGTGAACCCGCCGACTTTGTCAGCCTGCGACCCCGGTACGATCTGCCGGTCGCGAGCGACCGCCTGCTCGACGCATGGATATTTGCCGGCGGTGCTGCTATCGACAGCGTCTGGGTGCACGGGCGCCAGCAGGTCTCCGGGGGGCGACACCGGTTGCGACGGCAGGTGCGGCGCGCGTTTGCCGCGTCGATGCACGCTCTCTTGTCCTGACGGGAGGCGTCCGATAAGCCACGACAATGCAATGTTCGTCGGCGGGGGCACATGGCCGTGAGCGTTCCAAAACAAGCCGAGTCCGAGACGACGACAGATCGCCGCCCATCGCTGCACGAACGCATACTCAAGGACGTGGAAGGTCGCATCCTGTCGGGCGAATGGCCGCCGGGACACCGCATCCCCTTCGAGCACGAGTTGACGCTACAATATGGCTGCTCGCGCATGACGGTGAACAAGGCGCTGACCGACCTCGTCAAGCGCGGGCTCATCGAGCGGCGCCGGAAGTCGGGCAGCTACGTGATGTACCCCCATACCCGCTCCGCCGTCCTCGAAATCCGCGACATCAAGTCCGAGGTCGAGGCGCTGGGGCTCGACTATGGCTACGAGTGCCTGATGCGCACGCAGCGCAAGGCGACCGTCAGCGACCGGCTGATCCTGGAATTGCGCAGCACCGATGAGGTGCTCGCCATCCTTGCCCGCCATTCGGCAGGGGGACAGCCATTCTGCCTCGAGGAACGCCTGATCAACCTGTCGGCCGTGCCCGAGGCGGCGGCGGAATCCTTCGCGACGTCGGCGCCCGGCCCCTGGCTGATCGGACGCGTGCCGTGGAGCGCGGCGGAACACAAGATCCGCGCCGTCGTCGCGGACAAGCATACCGCCGGCCTGCTCGGCCTCGGCCTCGGGGCGGCCTGCCTCATCATCGAACGGCGGACGCGGAACAACGGCCGCTACGTCACGCATGTGAAGCTGACCTATTCGGGCGACCGCCACGAACTGGTAGCCGAGTTCGCACCGACGCGCTCCTGACGCCGCCCCACGGAGCAGCACCGGGCCGGCCGCGCGGCGCTCACTCGCCGCCCCAGTACGCTTTGTTCCTGCCCTGGCGCAACGACCCGGTGAGATACCAGGTGTTGAGCCCACCGCCGTCGACGACGATCACCTGGCCGGTGATGTAACCGGCATCCGGCCCCGCCAGGAAGGCGACCGTGCGCGCCACCTCCTTGCGCGTCCCGGCGCGGCGCAGGGGCAGGCGCCGCACCTCCTCGGCCAGCACCGGCTCGCGTTCCTGCCAGTTGCTGTCCGGATCGCGGATCGGTCCGGGACTTACCCCATTGACGCGGATGCCGTACGGCGCCCACTCGATCGAGGCCTGTTCGGTGAGGCTGATGACCGCGGCCTTGCTCGGCCCGTAGGCGCCGTAGCCGGCGTAGTTGCGATGCGCCGAGGCGCCGGCGATATTGATGATGACCCCGCCTGCCTGCCGCGCGATCATGTCTCGCGCAACCGCAGCGCTGCACAGGAAGGCCGAGCGCGTATTGAGCGCGAAGGCGTTGTCCCATTCGTCCGCCGACAACTCGTGCAGGGACTTGCCGATGCCGCCGCCGCCGGCATTGTTGACGAGGATGTCGACACCGCCGAAGCGTTTCACGGTCGCGGCCACCATCTTCTCGACCGAGCCCTCGTCGCGGATGTCGGCCTGCAGCGCCAGGGCCTGCCCGCCCACGGCCTCGACTTCAGCCGCAGTCGCTTCGGCACCGACCAGGTCACGCCCTCCGACGGCGGCAAGCCGCGCCCCTTCGGCCGCGAGTTCGATGCAGATCTGACGACCGATGCCTCGGCTCGCCCCCGTAACAAGCGCGACCTTGCCCGTAAGCCTCCGCTGTTGACCCTCCCCGTGCATCCGAGCTCTCCCAGCAATTGCGCCGTGCCTTGTTTACACCCCAGCGCAGCGTCTGTCTATTTGTATATACAAAATCGTGGAGTGACGCCACGGCAGCGAGCAGTCGCGCGATCCGCGGGCCACGCTTGCGTTGGACAGCATCGAGAGCATCGACGCGGTGGATGCTCAAACCCTGCGCATCAGGCTCACCAAGCCGCCAAAATCGTTCCTGTCGCTGTTGCCGTTTACCAACAGCGCCGCCGTCATCATGCCCGAGGAGACACTGGCCCACCCACTGGTGAAACCGTCGGCACCAGCCCCGCCGACGGGGTCGCCCCCCGTTTGAGTGCGCCAACCATTCCGGCGCAGGTGCAGCGACTTGCGTCGTCACCAACGCGGGGCTCTCGACCGGATATCAGGTGAGGGAAATCTCGGTGATGTGCCACCGACCCAGATTGGCGGTGTACATCTTGTTGCCCTTGAGCGCGATATTGGTGGGATGGGCGATGGTTGTCGCGGCGGGGTCCTCGATCAGGGTCTCCAGTGCATTGCCCGGCTGCAATCGGTAAATCCGGCTGGGCTCGTAGCAGGAGATGTACAGGGTGCCGTCCGGGGCGAACGCGAGACCGTCGGGAACGTTGCTTACCCCGCCGACAACAAGTCGGGGCGCCCCGGCCGAACCGTCACCGTTGATAGGCACGTAGCTCACTTGCGCGCGGTCGCTTTCAACGACATAGAGCCCCTGCCCATCCGGAGCCATGGCCATGCCGTTGGCAAAATCCATCGGCGAACTGCTCCACACACCGCCTTGGCCCGTCTTCAGGTCGTACCGGAAAATGCCCGGGCCGACATTGTTGTTGCCTCGGCTGTCCGACACATAGAGAACGCCGCGCGTCTCGTCGACGACGGGGAAGTTCGGCACGAGGATGCCAGAGCTCGCAAACTTCTCCACGCGGCCAGTGACGGCGTCGTAACGGAACACCGCGGCATGCCGCAGATCGCAGATGAAGCAGTTGCCGCCCGCATCGAAGGCGATGCCCAGCGCAAAGCCCCCAGTCGTTCCCATGCGTTCGACGCGCGATCCGTCGGCGGCGATGCGCAGCAATTCGCCAAGTTCGTTGCCGCACCAGATGGAGCCGTCGGCGTGCACGGCGACGCCCTCCGGGTGGGCGACGCGCGGCTCGCTGAAGATGCCGTCGAAGAAGACGCGCGCGGCGCGCATGGGCAAGATGGTGGACATGGACTTCCTCTCCGGTGACGCGTCAGAGCGCCTCTGCCTCGATACGATAGCGGGTCAGGAAGGTTTCTCCTGCTCTGAAGGTGCGGGCGGTCGGCGTGCCGGACCGTGCGATGGGGTTGTCGGCAAGTGCCGTCCCGGGGCCGAGCCCGAAGGGGGAGCAGATCGGCTCCATGCCCAAGGCGACGTGGCGCCCGTTCCACGGCGCGGCGCTGCGCCCACGGTTGGAATACCACAGCAGCAGGCTCGGGAAATGCTCCTTCTGCCAGGACAGCCGGACCCTGTAGCCTTCAGCGGCATTGGCCAGGGCCACTGATCCGTCGATGCCGTTCAACTGCAGGAGTTCCTCGGTGTCGGCTGCGAGCGGCACCCGGCTCGCATCGCGTGCGCCGCCGTCACGGGACGGCACGACGGCGAGGTCCGAGAAGCGCCGGTCGACTGCGAACAATTCGCGCCCAGGCTCGACATTGCCCGGAAAGGTCCGGCCGTCGTCGAAGCGCGACGGCTCGATCCGCGCTCCGCCGGCGACGGCCGGCAGGCGGAATGTCGGGTGCAGGCCGAGCGGCAGGCGGCAGTTTTCGCGCACAATGATCGTCAGGGCGATATCGACGGCGGGTGCCCGCGGGTCCGGCGTGATGGATCGCTCGAGCCGCCGGACCGCGCTGTCCGCGGGATAGTCGATAGACAGCCTGAGGCTGGTACCGTCGCTTGGCTCCCAACGCCATGGATGGTTGGAGCTGTACCCGTGCACCTCCTCATCCGCCGCCGCGGGTTCCATCGACGCTGCCCAGTCAGGGGGGGAGGCGTCGCCCGGGACCGAGTAGCCGAACGGCACGCAGGGCCATTCGCCACGCAGGCGTTGCAGGATGCCCGGCAGCGACTCCGTACCTGGTTCGCCGGCCCAGGGCGCGACATGCATGGGGCTCACCTGCCGTCCGTCGCCAAGCAGGAAGGTCAATGGAGCCAGCATGGCGGCATGTCTTTGCACGGTGAGCGCGCCGTGCGCCCAGCCCAATCCGCGATAGGCGTCGTTGATCGTCACGGCCGTGCCTCCGACTTGCCCTGCTTCTCGGCGACCCGCGCAGCGCTCCTTGCGGCGAAGGCCTGCACACGCTCTTGCCCGATGTCGCTGCGGTAGAGGCTGCATACCAGCTTCCGTTCCGCCTCGAGGCCGGCTGCAAGATCGCCGTCGAGCGCAAAGGCGGTAAGAGCCTTGAGCCCCTCAACCGCATCGGCGGGCTCGGCAGCGATCGCCTGGGCGAGTTCCATGGCCCGGTCCATCAGCTGACCGGCAGAGACGACTTCGTTGACAAGTCCGCAGGCGACGAGTTCGCGGACCTCAACGATCGCTCCGGTCATCAGCAGGAAATTGGCGCGGTTGCGGCCGAGCTTGGCGACGCTGCGCTGGGTTCCCCCACCGCCTGGAACGAGACCGAGCTTGATTTCCGGCAGGCCGACCTTCGCCCCCTCGGCGGCAAGCACAAGGTCGCAGCACAGGACGAGCTCGAAGCCGCCCCCGAGTGCGAAGCCATTGACGGCCGCGATCACGGGTTTGCGGTTGCCTTCTATGGCCGCATACATGCGTGCTCCATTAGCCTGGAAGACATCGAATTCCTCGCCTGTCTGGGCCGCATACTCCTTGATGTCCGCTCCCGCCATGAAGCCGCGACCCTCCCCGGTGACGACGATGGCGCCGACGCCATCGTCGTGGGAGAGCCGGTCGAAGGCCTCGGTGATCTCTGCCTGCATGAGCCGGTTCATGGCGTTGAGCTGGTCGGCGCGCCGGAAGGTGACGAGGCCTACCCTGCCCTTTGTCTCAACCGTGATCGTCTGATAGTCGGACACGGGCTCAAGCCTCGGCTACGGTCATGTCGCCGCTCTGCTCGAGCGCCGCGATTTCGTTCTCCGAAAACCCAAACTCGGCGAGGATCTCGCGGCCGTGCTGACCCACCAGCGGCGCCGGCCGGTCGATCGTCGCCGGGGTCTCGCTCATCTTGACCGCCGGCGCCACGACCCGGACGGTTCCTCCACGCGGGTGCTGATAGGACGTGATCATGCCCATGTGCGTGACCTGCGGATCTTCCGATGCCTCCCGGATAGAGTTCACACCGGCGCACCAGATGTCGACGGCCAGCAAGCGCTCCAACAGATCCGCCTTGGTATACTTGCGGGTTTCGGCGTTGACCTTCTCCCACACCTCGTCGCGCTTCTCGAAGAGCGTCGCGAGATCGTCGTAGACTGCGAGCTGCGGCGCGTTCAGCGTGTCGTAGAGCGTCTTGAACGGGCTCATGGCGATCGACACATAGCCGCCATCGCTCGTCTCATAGACACCGAACGGCGCCTGCATGCCGGGATGACCGATCCCGGAGTTCGGCCTGACGAAATCCTCACCCAGGTTGAGAACGCCCACATACTCCTGACCCAGGTGTGCCAGCATTCCGGCAAGGAGGTTCACTTCGATCTTCTGACCCTTGCCGGTCTTCTCCCGGTAGTAGAGCGCGGAAAGGATGCCGTAGACCATGTTCATGGCGCCGATCTGATCGGCCAGCCCGGCCCCAGCCGGGATTGGCGGCCCATCACCACGCCCGGTGTTGAAGGAAAGTCCCGACAACCCCTGTATGAGCATGTCCTGACCGGGGCGGTCGACATAGGGTCCGGTTTCGCCGTAGCCCGACCCGGAGCAGTAGATTATCTGCGGATTCACCGCCCTGAAATCTTCGTAGCCGTAACCCAGCTTGGCGAGCACGCCAGGGCGGAAGTTTTGCACGACGATGTCGGCCTGCTTTGCCATTTCCATGATGATGGCGTGGACCCGGCCGCTCTTGAGGTTGAGCGCAATCGACCGCTTGTTGCGGTTCCAGGCCAGGAAGTTGGGGCTCTCGGAGCCGCCGACCCACTTGGCGAAAAACGTCATCGACCGGAACATGTCGCCCGATCCGGCGCGCTCGACCTTGATGACGTTGGCGCCCATGTCGGCGAGTAGCTGCGTGGCGAACGGCCCCTGCAGCAAGTGGCTGAAATCAAGGATGGTGACGCCTTCTAGGGCCTTCTTCATTTTTGGGCAGCTCAGCTGTTAGACGAGATCAGGGACAAAGCGCGGCGCGACGCACAGCCCACCGTCGACCCGCAGGTCGATACCGGTGGTAAAACCCGCGGCGTCGCTCGCCAGGTAGACGGCGGCCTCCGCCACTTCCTCCGGATTTCCGATGCGGCCGATGGGATGCATCTTTACCCAGGCGCGAGCGACGTGATCGCCGAGTTCGGCGATCACCTGCTCGTTCATCGGCGTATTGATGGTACCGGGCGAAATGGAGTTGACGCGCACGTTGTGCGGACCGAACTCGACCGCCATCTGCCGTGTCATCGACATGACAGCGCCCTTGGCCCCAGCATAGGCCGTCCAGCCGTCGAGTCCGATGTGGCCCTGGGCCGAAGCCATGTTGATGAT
>NZ_DASWVV010000115.1:0-6328 GCF_036406155.1 Devosia sp.
GAAGGGCCGCCGCGCGGTCCGCGTCCGCCGCGCAAGCCCCGCAGCTAGACCATGCGCATCGTCGCCGGCAAGTACCGCGGCAAGGCGCTGCTGTCGCCGCCCGACGAGTCAATCCGGCCGACGTCGGACCGGGCCCGCGAGGCCATCTTCAGCATCATCGGCAGCCGCCTCGGCCCGCATCTGGGCGGGCTCAGGGTGCTCGACCTGTTCGCGGGGACCGGCGCCCTCGGGCTCGAAGCGCTGTCGCGCGGGGCCGCCAGCGTGTGCTTCGTCGACACCGGCTCGGAGGCCCGCGGCCTGATCCGCGACCATATCGACGCCTTCGGGGTGGGGGGCGTGACCAAGCTGCTGCGCCGCGATGCCACCAGCCTCGGCCCGGCCGGAACGCTCGGGCCGTTCGATCTCGTCTTCCTCGATCCGCCCTACGGCAAGGGTTTGGGCGAAAAAGCCCTGGCCTCGCTGGCGGAAGGCAACTGGCTGGCACCCGAGTCGCTCATCGTTTTCGAGGAGGGGGCCGACGCCGAGGTCGACCTGCCGCCCGGTTATCTCGTGGAGTTGCAGCGCGACTACGGCGCTGCCTGCGTACGGCTGCTGCGCTATTCGCCCGGGACCTAGCGCGTGCGGCCGAACAGCCGCTCGATGTCGCGCTTCCTGAGTTCGACGTAGGTGGGCCGACCGTGGATGCACTGGCCCGAGTGCGGCACCGCCTCCATCTCGCGCAGCAGCGCGTTCATCTCGTCGAGGCGCAACTGCCGGCCGGCGCGCACCGAGCCATGGCAGGCCATGCGTCCGATGATGGCGTCCATGCGCTCGCCCAGCGCGGCCGCGCTGCCCCACTCGGCCAGCCCGTCGGCGAGGTCGCGCACCAGTCCCTCGATATCGGCCTGCCCGAGTAGCGCCGGCGTTTCGCGCACGGCGACGGCGCGCGGGCCGAAGCGCTCGAGATGCAGGCCGAGCCGCTGCAGCACCGGCGCCGCCTCCTCGAGCCGGCTGCAATCCTCCTCGGCCAGTTCCACGACCAGGGGGATCAGCTGCATCTGCGAGGCGACGGGGCCGGCGGCGAGCTGCGCCTTGAAGCGCTCATAGACGAGCCGCTCATGCGCCGCATGCTGGTCGACCAGCACGAGGCTGTCGCCGTTCTGGGCGACGATGAAGTTTTCGAACATCTGCGCCCGCGCCGTGCCCAGCGGATACTGGACGGCGCCCTCTGCGGCCGTTTCGGCCGGCTCGTAGCGGGCGCTGGGCTCGGCGAGGCCGATAAGGCCCGGTGCGGACCATGTGGCGGGCCGCGGCGCCGCCGTGTCGAAGCCGCGAAATGGCGCGGCCACGGTGGCCTCCGCCATCTGCGGCGCCCGGAAGGCGTCCATGACGGCCTCGGCGACGGTCGCGGAGGCCCGGTGGCCGGCCGCCGCCAGCGCCTCGGCGATGGCGCGGATCACCGCCGCGCGCACGCCGCCCGGGTCGCGGAACCTCAGTTCGGCCTTGGCCGGGTGCACGTTCACGTCGACCTCGGCCGGATCGAGCGCGAGGAACAGCGCGATGGCCGGAAAGCGGTCGCGGAACAGGTAGTCGGCATAGGCAGCACGCACCGCCCCGAGCAGCACCTTGTCGCGCACCGAGCGGCCGTTGACGAAGTAGAACTGGCTGAGGCTGTTGGCCCGCGAATAGGTGGGCAGGCCGGCGAGCCCGGTGACCACCACGCCGTGCCGGGCGAGGCCGAGGGCCACGGCGTTGCCGGCGAAATCGGCACCCATGACCTGGCCCAGCCGCGCCGCCAGCACGTCCTCGCCGTGCGGCGCCGGCCAGTTCAGCGGGCCGCGGTCGGCGCCGTCGAGGACGAAATGCACCCCCGGATTGGCCATGGCAAGGCGCTTGACCACGTCGGTGATGGCGGCCGCCTCGGCCCGGTCGGACTTGAGGAATTTCAGCCGGGCCGGCACGGCTGCGAACAGGTCGCGCACCTCGACCACCGTGCCGCGGTTCATCGCCTGCGGCACCGGCGCGCGCTTGACGCTGCGGCTGACCTCGAGCCTGAGGCCGCTTTGTGCGCCGGCGGGGCGCGAGGCGATGGCAAGGTCCGCCACGGCGCCGATCGAGGCGAGCGCCTCGCCGCGGAAGCCGAGCGTGCGGATGTCGTCGAGCCCGTCGTCGGCGAGCTTGCTGGTGGCGTGGCGCTCGACCGCGAGCACCAGATCGTCGGCGCCCATGCCCGCCCCGTCGTCCTCGACGCGGATCAGCGTCTTGCCGCCACCCGCCGTGGTCACGGCGATACGGCCGGCGCCGGCGTCGATGGCGTTCTCCACCAGTTCCTTGACGACGCTGGCCGGCCGCTCCACCACCTCGCCGGCGGCGATGCGGTTCACCAAATCGTCGGGCAGCTGCCGGATGGGCATGGGCGATTCTCCTTGCCCGCACTGTAGCGCCGGTGCGGGCCGGCCCACACCGGGAAATCACCGCTCGGTCCCCCCTTGTGGGCAAGGTCGGGGAAGGGGTAGGCACAGATCATGACCGATGCGCCCGGATCCCCCATGGAACTTGCCCTTGCCCTCGCCGCCGAGGCGGCGGCACACGCCGAGGCGCCGGTGGGGGCGGTGATCGTCGAGGACGGGCGGGTGCTCGCGGCCGAGCGCAACCGCATGCGCGAGCTCAACGATCCGACCGCGCATGCGGAGATGCTGGCCATCCGCCGCGCCCTGGCGCAGCGCGGCACCGGCCGGCTCGATGGCTGCGACCTGTACGTGACGCTCGAGCCGTGCGCCATGTGCGCCGGCGCCATCGCCCATGCGCGGCTGCGCCGGCTCTATTATGGCGCCGACGATGCCAAGGCAGGGGCGGTCGACCATGGCGTGCGGCTGTTTGCGAGCCCCAATTGCCATCACCGCCCGGAAGTGATCGCGGGCCTGGGGGAAACCCGTTCGCGGGCGCTGCTGCGCGCCTTCTTCGCGGGGCTGCGCCAGCCGGGCGGCCCGCTCACCCCGCCCGGGTGACGCCGGCGCTCTGGGCCATGTAGAGGTCGATCTTGCGCGCCAGCTGGCGCTTGAAGTTGTCCTTGTCCTTCTCGACATGGGCGATGATCTCGCGCACGCGCCAGAACTCGAGCGCCCCGAAGGAATTGAGGTGCGGCCGCACATAGATGTCGGGCGGATAGGCGCTCATCATGTGCGCGGTCAGCGAATGCATCATGATCTGGGCGGCGCCGAACCACATGTCGAGCGTCTTGTGGTCGGTCTTGTTGAGCAGTTCTGAGGGGTCGCCGTTGACGTCGACGCCGACGAGGATGTCGGTGTCGCATGCGGCCTGGTCGAGGGGCAGGGGGTTGACCACGCCGCCGTCGACCAGCAGGTGGTTGGCGAACGGCACCGGCTTGAAGAAGCTGGGGATGGCGATCGAGCCGGCGATGGCCTGGCGCAGCGGCCCTTCGCTGAACACCGCCTGGTGCCACGACTGGAAGTCCGTTGCCACCACGTAGAGCGGCGTCCTGAGGTCCTTGAAGTCGCTGGGGAAGCCCTCGGGCAGGAAGGCGTCGACGATGCGCTCGGCATCGAGCTGAACCTTGAAGCCGTTCTGCATCCAGCCGCCGATATTGCGGATCTGCGCGCCCCACAGCCGGCCGGCGATGATCCTGAGGGTGCCCAGCACGGTGTAGGAGTGCTCGCGCAGCTCCTTGCCGGTCATGCCGTTGGCCCAGCCGGCCCCGATCAGCGCGCCGATGGAGGTTCCGGAGATGACGGCCGGCCTGAGGCCCATCTCGTCCATGGCCTCGATATAGGGGATATGGGTCAATCCCCGGGCCGAACCGCCGCCGAGCGCCACCCCGATTCGTGGGCCGTCACGCGTATACACCTTCTCCCGGGCCTCCCGGCCCCCGCCGCGCAGGCGCCTGACGATTTCCTCTCCCCGCCGCCTGATGGGGATCGTCTCGGGACGCGGTGCTGCGTCGTGCATCTGCAACCTCAGGTAGGTTAGTCCTCCGAGGTTTATAAGTGGTTCAGCCCCGTTCGCGTTCCACCGCGCGCCACCCGATGTCGCGGCGGCAGAAGCCTTCCGGCCAGCTGATGCGGTCGACGGCGGCATAGGCCCGCGCCTGCGCCTCGCCGACCGTGCGCCCGAGGGCGGTGACGTTGAGCACGCGGCCGCCATTGGCGAGCAGCCGCGCTCCGTCGCGCCTGGTTCCGGCGTGGAAGACCTGCAGGTCGTCCCCGTCCAGGGTGTCGACGCCCTTGATCTCGCTGCCCCTGGGGACGCTCAGCGGGTAGCCGCGCATGGCCATGACGACGGTGAGCGCCGCCTCCTCCCGCCATTCGGGATTGACCCCGCTCAGGTCGCCGCGCGCCGTGGCCGCCAGCAGCTCGAGCGCGTCGGATTTCAGCCGCAGCATCAGCACCTGGCATTCCGGGTCGCCGAAGCGGACGTTGTACTCGATGAGCTTGGGGCCGCTGTCGGTGATCATCAGCCCGGCGAACAGCACGCCGGTGAACGGCGTGCCGCGCTCGGCCATGCGGCGGACGGTAGGCTCGATGATCTCGCGCCGGGTCCGCTCCAGCATTTCCGGCGTCATCACCGGGGCCGGCGAATAGGCACCCATCCCGCCGGTATTGGGGCCGCGATCGCCGTCCCACACGCGCTTGTGGTCCTGCACGCTGGGCAGCATGACGATGGTGTTCCCGTCGCACAGGGCGAAGACGCTGGCTTCCTCGCCGGCGAGGAACTCCTCGATGACGACCGTGGAGCCGGAGTCGCCGAAGGCGCCGGAGAAGCAGTCCTGCACCGCGTCTTCCGCCTCCGCCATGGTCTCGGCGACGCGCACGCCCTTGCCCGCCGCGAGCCCGTCGGCCTTGACCACGATCGGCGCGCTGCGGCCGCGCAGATAGGCGAGGGCCGCCTCCTCGTCGTCGAAGCTGGCCCAGGCGGCGGTCGGCACCCCGGCCTCGTCGCAGATCGCCTTGGTGAAGGCCTTGCTGCCCTCGAGCTGCGCCGCCGCCTTGCTCGGCCCGAAGCACAGCAGGCCGGCGGCGCGCACGTCGTCGCCGAGGCCCGCCACGGCCGGGGCATCCGGGCCGATGACGACGAGGTCGATGCGCTCCTGCCGGGCGAAGCCGACAATGGCCGCGTGGTCGGTGATGTCGAGCTCGACATTGGTGGCGATGGTCGCGGTGCCGCCATTGCCTGGGGCCACGTACAGCTGCTCGAGCTGGGGCGAGCGGGCGATGGCCCAGGCCAGCGCGTGCTCCCTGCCGCCGGAACCGATCACCAAGACGCGCATGCCTGTCCCCTGTCCTTCGCTCGCGAGTGCGATCTATCACGCGGCTCCCGGGCCCGCCACCCTTGACGGGGCGGTTACCTTGCCGCACCAGTTGGCCATGGTCATGCCCCTCACCAACGCCCCCGAATTCACCGTTTCCGAGTTGTCGCAGGCGGTAAAGCGCACCGTCGAGGACGAATTCGGCCACGTGCGCGTGCGCGGCGAGATCTCGGGCTTTCGCGGCCAGCATTCCTCCGGGCACGCCTATTTCACCCTCAAGGACGAGAACGCCAGCATCGACGCCGTGGTGTGGAAGTCGAGCTGGCCGCGCCTGCTGTTCAAGCCCGAGGAGGGCCTCGAGGTGATCGCCACCGGGCGCCTCACCACCTTTCCGAGGTCGTCCAAGTACCAGATCGTGATCGAGCAGATCGAGCCGGCCGGGGCCGGCGCGCTCATGATGCTGCTCGAGGAGCGGCGCAAGAAACTCGCCGCGGAAGGCCTGTTCGACAAGGCGCGCAAGCGCGCGCTGCCCTATCTGCCGCGCGTCATCGGCGTCGTCACCTCGCCTACCGGGGCCGTCATCCGCGACATCCTGCACCGGCTCGCCGACCGCTTCCCCAGCCACGTGCTGGTGTGGCCGGTGCGCGTGCAGGGCGAGACCTGCGCCCCCGAGGTCGTCGCCGCCATCGCGGGCTTCAACCGCCTGCCGCCCGACGGTCCGATTGCGCGTCCCGACCTGCTCATCGTCGCCCGCGGCGGCGGCTCCATCGAGGATCTGTGGGGCTTCAACGAAGAGGCGGTGGTCCGCGCCGTCGTCGCCAGCGCCATCCCGGTGATCTCGGCCGTCGGGCATGAGACCGACACGACGCTCATCGACTACGCGGCCGACCTGCGGGCGCCCACGCCCAGCGCCGCCGCCGAGGCGGCGGTGCCCGTGCGCACCGAACTCGTCGCCTATGTCGACGACCTCGGCCATCGCGCCCGCAACGGGATCAGGCGCGGGCTGGTGGCCGAACGCGACCGGCTGCGCGCCGCGGCCGGGCAGCTGCCGCGCCCGCTCGACCTGCTCGCCGTCGCCGGCCAGCG
>NZ_DASWVV010000116.1:0-17711 GCF_036406155.1 Devosia sp.
AGTGCCTGCGGCATCGCCTGGCCGCGATGCCGCCAACCTGAGCAGAGGAGGAGTTTTCTCATGCCAACCATTCTCGACCGCCGAAACTTCTTGGCGAAGGGCGCGCTCGCCGGCGCCGCGGCCGCCGCGAGCACGGCGCTCGCCGCTCCGGCCATCGCCCAGGAGTTGCCCACCCTGCGCTGGCGCCTGACCTCGGGCTTCCCCAACAACCTCGACACCATCTATGGCGGCGCCGAGGTGATGGCCGACGTGCTGTCCAAGATCACCGAAGGCAAGTTCCAGATCCAGGTCTTCCAGGCCGGCGAAATCGTCCCCGGTGCCCAGGCGCTCGACGCGGTGCAGTCCGAGACGGTGCAGATCGCCCATACCTGCGGCTACTACTTCACCGGGAAGAACCCCACCTTCGCCATCGGCTCGACCATTCCCTTCGGCCTCAACGGGCGCCAGCAGAATGCCTGGCTCTACCATGGCGGCGGCAACGAGCTGTACAACGAGTTCCTCAACGAATACGGCCTGGTCGGCATCCCCGGCGGCGCCACCGGTGCCCAGATGGGTGGCTGGTTCCGCAAGGAAATCAACAGCGTCGCCGACCTGCAGGGCGTCAAGATGCGCATTGCCGGTGTCGCCGGCGAGGTCATGTCGCGGCTCGGCGTGGTACCGCAGCAGCTGCCCGGCGGCGACATCTATCCGGCGCTGGAGCGCGGCACGATCGACGCCGCCGAATGGGTCGGGCCGTATGACGACGAGCGCCTCGGCTTCTATCAGATCGCGCCCTACTACTACTACCCGGCCTATTGGGAGGGTGGCCTGACCATCCACTTCTACGTCAACAAGGCCCAGTACGAGGCCCTGCCGGAGACCTACAAGGAGGCGCTGGACGCGGCCTGCAAGGTGGCCAACATCAACATGCAGGCGCTCTACGACGTCAAGAACACGACGGCGATCCGCTCGCTCGTGGGCAAGGGCGTGCAGTTGCGCCCGTTGCCGCGCGACGTGCTCGACGCGGCCTACAAGGCGGCCTTCGCGCTCTATGACGAGTACAGCGCCAGCAATCCGGCGTGGGCCAAGATCTACCCGGCGTGGAAGAAGTTCCGCGACGAAAGCTTCGAGTGGTTCCGCGTGGCCGAGTACACCTACGACAGCTACATGTACGCGGCGCAGGCCAGCGAGCAGTAGGACACAAGGCCCGGCCGGGGCGCCACGCTCCGGCCGGGCCGCCGCGCGTGCGGCGCACCCGCCCCTGGAGCGGTTCCGCGCTGTTCCGTGTTTCCTCGAGATCCGCTAACTCGCGCGCAGCCGGTCGAGCTGCGGCCGCACGTCGTCGATGAACGCCTTGCCACGGTCGGCGGGCGGGGTGGTGGCGAGGCTGACGCCGACGAACAGCGCGATGGACAGGGCGAAGCCGACGACGGCGTAGGGGATGCCCAGGGGGTTGAGGCCAGCAGCCCCGAGGGCGACGACGGCGAGGGCGCCGCCGGCGACGGAGCTGAGCGCTCCGGCCGCCGTGCCGCGGCGCCAGAAGAAGGCGCCGACGATCGCCGGCACCGTGACCAGCAGGGCGCTCGAGGAAGCGACCGACAGCAGCGAAATGAGATTGAGCTGCAGGCTGGCGAACAGCGCCGCCGCCGCGATCAGCACCAGGATCACGACCTTGCCGACGGCCAGTTCGGCCGCGTCGCTCGCCGATTTCACGCTGGCGCGATAGACGTCCCGGCCCACCATGGACGCCAGCGTCAGGGCAATGGAGTCGATGGTGGTGATGGCCGCCGCGACGATGCCGAGCAGCAGCGGGATGGCCAGCCACACCGGGATGGCGCCGGTGGCCAGCAGGGCAGGGGTGGCGAGATCGGGATTGGCCAGATCGGGCACCAGCAGCAGGGCGGAGTAGCCCCACAGGATGGAGATCAGCGTGAACACCAGCCCGAAGCCGAGAAAGCCCAGGATCATGGTGCGCATGGCGCCCAGGTCGCGGGTGGTGAACAGGCGCTGGCTGACCTGCGGGTTGGAGATGGAGAAGAACAGCCAGGGCAGGGTCAGCCCGATGAAGGTGGGCAGGCTGAACAGGCCGGGCCCGGGCTGGTGCAGCCAGGCCCCGTACTCAGCCTCGACGCGGGCGAGGAAGACCGGCACCCCGCCGATGGCGTCGACGACGAACCACAGGGCGAGCAACGCGCTGCCGAGGATGAGGACGGATTGCGCCGCGTCGGTCCAGGCGACCGAGCGCAGGCCGGCAAGCAGTGTCCATGCGGCGGCGAGCACGGCCCCGACGAGGATGCCGACGCCGACCGGGATGGCGCCGCCGCTGACGCCGGACAGCAACAGGCCGATGCCCATCAGCTGCACGGCGCTGTAGGGGACGAGGAAGACGCAGGAGAGCACGGCGACCAGCCCGGCCAGCAGCGGCGAGCCGTAGCGCGCGCCCAGCATCTCGGAGGGGGTGACGAAGCCGAAGCGGCGGCCCACCAGCCAGAAGCGCGGGCCGAAGATCAGCACCAGCCCGAGCCCGGCGAAATAGACGAGCTCGAAGCCGAGGGCGCCGACGCCGCCGCGATAGGTGAGGCCGGCGAGACCCAGCATCATGAAGGCGCTGTAGGTGGTGGCGGCGTAGCTGGCGGCGGAGACCAGCCCGGTGATGCGGCGGCCGCCGAGATAGAAATCCTCGGCGCCGCCGGCGAGCTGCCGGCGGGCCCAGAAGGCGACGGCGAGCCCTGCGATGCCGTAGACGACGAGCGCGATCCAGATGCCGGCGGGGGTCATGGCTGCCCTCCGCGCCCGGCCTCGCCCGAGTCGGGCGGGACGGCGGACACGTTCCAGCGCCAGACGACGAGGCTCAGCAGGCCCCATACCAGGATGCCGAACGCGAGCCAGAAGAGGAAGGCGCCATGCCAGCGGCCGATCCCGGCCAGCAGCGTGTAGGGAACGACATAGGCGGCGAGCAGCAAGGCTCCCAGCCCCCAAAGCCAGCCCGTTCGCTTCATGTTCTGTCCCCCGTCCTGCGCGCGCCCCTAGCAGACGCCGCCTGCCTTGTACATCGCCTGCCGCCGCCATTAGACCAATGGCCGAGCCGGGCCGCCGCGACCCCACACTCTCGGCGTCCGGATTGCACTTGCCGGGCCCGCACGGCTTTACAGCAGGATGGCCCCCGACTATCAAAGCCGCAGCGCCACCGTCGGCGCCGGGCAGCGCCGGCGACGGCGCTTGCGGCGCAAGACTGGCTGACGCTCCCTTCATCGAATTTGCCGGCGCGCCGGCCGACGCCCTTTCCACGCAGCAACGGAAAACCGTCATGCACGACCTGCACTTGAAGAATGTCCGGCCGCTGGGCGCGGCCCCCTGCGACGTCCTGGTCCGCGACGGCGTCATCGTCGAGTGCGGCGCGATCGCGGAGCGGCCCGGCGTCCCCGTCGAGGACGGCGCCAATGCGATCTTGTGGCCGGGGCTGATCGATGCGCACACCCATCTCGACAAGACGACCTGGGGCATGGGCTGGCACGAGAACAACCGCGACGGCGTGCTGCGCAGCCGCATCGACTACGAGCGGGAGAACCGGCTCGCCCTCGGGCTGGACCCGCATCGGCAGTCGATGCGGCACGCCATCGGTCTTGCCGCGCGTGGCGCGACGCATATCCGCAGCCATGTCGATATCGACACGACGCACGGGCTGCGGCTGGTCGAAGGGGTCCAGCAGACGCGCGACAAGCTGCAGGGCGTGATCGACATCGAACTCGTTGCCTTTCCGCAATCGGGCGTGATGTGCATGCCGGGCACGGTGGAGCTGCTGGATGCGGCCCTGTCCAACGGCTGCGAGGTCCTGGGCGGCATCGACCCCTGCGGCATCGACCGCGATCCCAAGGGGCAGCTCGACGTCATCTTCCAGCTCGCGGTGAAACACGGCGTCGATATCGACATCCACCTGCACGAGCCCGGAGAACTCGGCGCCTTCACGATGGAGCTCATCTTCGAGCGGGTGCTGGCCAACGGCATGCAGGGGCGGTTTGCCATCAGCCATGCCTTTGCGCTCGGCATGAACGACTACCAGCGGGTGGGCCGGTTGATCGAACAGATCGCCGAGCTCGACATCGCCATCCTCACCACCGGCGCCCCCTCGGCCACGGTGCCCTCGCTCAAGCGGCTCAAGGAGCACGGCGTCCGCGTCGGTGCCGGGTGCGACGGCATTCGCGACACCTGGGGCCCGTGGGGCCAGCCGGACATGCTCGACCGGGCTAGGATCATCGGCATGAAGAACGGCATGCGCTCGGATGACGATCTGAGGCTGCTGCTCGAGACCGTGTCCAGGGGCGGCGCGGAGGTCATGCGGCTGCAGGATTATGGTGTGCATGTCGGCGCCCGTGCCGACTTCACGCTGCTTGCCGGCGAAACCGTGGCCAATGCGGTCGTCGAGATCGCGCCCCCGCCGCTCGTCGTCAAGGGCGGCCGCGTCGTCGCCCGCCATGGCGTGTGCGTCGTCGACATGCCGTAGCGCCCTGCGCGCCGCCGGGCCAGGCGGAGGCTGCAAGGGCCTCCGCGGACTCGCCCGGAGAATTGCCCGGACTAGTCGCCAGCGACGCGGTGGTCGTCATGGCGCAGGCGCAGCACGCTGAGCCCGGCGGCGACGAGGGCGCAGCTTCCGCCCAGCCAGAGGGCGGCCTGCGCACCGTGCCCGGCGGTGAAGTGGAAGAGGGCGGCAACCAGCGCCGCCCCGCTCGCCTGGCCGAGATTGCCGACGACGCTCGATAGTCCGCCGGCGCGGCCGCTGCGATCGGGCGGTACCGACATGCCCCGGGCCAGGGTGTGGATCGAGATGCATTCGGGCCAGTTCTCGATGCCGGTCTTCGACGCGGAGTGGCTTGCGGCGCAGCCCGACATCGCCTTGGCCGAATTCGCCGCCGTCCTCGCCATGGCTTCGCGCTACGGGCAGCGCGACGTGCCCTGGGACCAGACCCGGCCCGCCGACCGTTTGCCCCAGGCATTCCGGAAGTTCCTGAAGTGACGGCTCGCGCATAGCTGCACGCCCAAGGGTGTTCCGGGCCGGGGCGCGCCTGCGATATCGCAGCGGGTCGTCGTGTCCCGACCCGCTGCACGCTGCGTGTGGTGCGTCCTACGCCCCTGCCGTGCCTGCCGCGCCGGCGCGCGACCGCTTCACCATGCGGCGGTACTTGTGCAGCACCGCCTCGGTGTAGCCGTTGGCGGCGTCGCGCCCCTCGAAGATCAGTTCCTCGGCGGCGCGGAAAGCCGGGGTGTCGAACCCGGGTGACATCGGGATGTAGCCCGGTTCCCCCTTGTTCTGCTCGTCGACCACCTGCGCCATGGCGCGCATCGTCTCGCGCACCGTCGGCTCGTCGACGATGCCGTGATGCAGCCAGTTGGCGACATGCTGGGTGCTGATGCGCACCGTCGCCCGATCCTCCATCAGGCGCACGCCGCCCAGATCGGGAACCGTCGAGCAGCCGATCCCCTGGTCGATCCAGCGCACAACGTAGCCGAGCACGCCCTGCAAATTGTTGCGCAGCTCCTCGGTGATGGCGTCGGCGCCGAGCGGGGCGGCGGCGACGGGGGGGGTCAGCAAGTCGGGGAGCCGCGAGCGGATGCCTTCACGCAGCCGCTGCTGCACTGCCCTGACGTTCACCTGATGGTAGTGCAGGACATGCAGGACGGCAGCGGTGGGGGTCGGCACCCAGGCGGTGCTGGCACCGGCCCCGGGGTGACGGCCCTTCTGGGCGAGCATCGCCTGCATGCGATCGGGTGCCGCCCACATGCCCTTGCCGATCTGGGCGCGGCCCGGCAGGTTGCGCGCGAGGCCGACATCGACATTGTTGTGCTCGTAGGCCGACAGCCAGGGCTGCCCCATCATGTCGCCCTTGCGCACCACCGGGCCCGCTTCCATGACGCTGTGGATTTCGTCGCCGGTGCGGTCGAGGAAGCCCGTGTTGATGAACACGGTGCGGTCGCGCACCTTCGACAGGCAGGCGGCGAGGTTCACCGACGTCCGCCGCTCCTCGTCCATCACCCCGATCTTCATGGTGTAGCGCGCGAGGCCGTAGAGTTCCTCGATCCGCCGGAACAGCGCGTCGGCCAGCCCCACCTCGTCCGGGCCGTGCATCTTCGGCTTGACGACGTAGACCGAGCCGGTGCGGCTGTTGGGCACGGGGGTCCGGCCGGCAATGTCGGGCAGCGCGCACGCGATGGTCACGGCCGCATCGAGAATGCCTTCGGGAATGGGGTTGCCCTCGGCGTCGAGCACCGCGTCCGTGAACATGTGGGGTCCGACGTGGCGGATCAGCATCACGGCGCGGCCGTGCAGGGTGAGGCTCGCCCCGTCGGGTGCGGTGTAGTGCCGGTCACTTGCCAGCGTCCGCTCGAAGTCGTCGCCCGGTTTGGTGACGCGCGCCGAGAGCGTGCCCGCCATCAGGCCGAGCCAGTTGCGGTAGATTGCAACCTTGTCGTCGGCATCGACTGCCGCAACGGCGTCCTCCATGTCCATGATCACCGAGGCGGCGGCTTCGACCACGATGTCGGCGACGCCCGCGGCCTGCCGGCGCCCCACGGGGTGTTCGCGGTCGATGGCCAGTTCGACGTGCAGGCGGTTATTGACGAGGAGCAGGGCAGTCGGCTCGTGGCGCGGGCCGCGGAAGCCGGCGAAGGCGCCATTGTCCCGCAGCGGGGTGGCAGTGCCGTCGGCGAAGCGCGCGAGCAGGCGGTCGGCATCCACGACGTAGGCCGTGACGTCGGCATGCGAGCCCGACGCCAGGGGAAAAACGGCATCGAGCCAGGCGCCGACATAGGCAAACACCGCCGACATCTGCTCGTCGTCGATGCCGTCGCCGGGCTTCGGCAGGCGGCCGAGCGCATCGGTGCCATAGAGCGCGTCATAGAGGCTGCCCCAACGGGCATTGGCCGCGTTCAGCGCGTAGCGCGCGTTCGAGAGCGGCACCACCAACTGGGGAGCCGCGAGAATGGCGATTTCGGCGTCGACGTTCTTGGTCGCGACGCGATAGGCGTCCGGGGCAGGCTCGGGGACGAGGTAGCCGATCTCACGCAGGAAGGCCTCGTAGGCGACGGGATCGTGCGGCGCGCCCTTGCCGGCGCGGTGGTAGTCATCCAGCCGTGCCTGGAGTTCGGCGCGGGTGCCCAGCAGTTCATGAAAGCGTGGCGTCAGATCCGTGACGATCGCGGCAAGCCCCGACCAGAAGTGGTCGGCCGCGACGCCGGCGAAGGGAAGCACCTCCTCCTCCACGAACGCGCTGAGCGCCGGATGGACGGAGAGGCCGGCGACATGCCGGTAACCTGCGGCTGACATGGAGGACTCCTTGCGTCGGGCAGTGACTGTCGGGATACGTCAATGCCATAGATTGGATACGATCACAAGAAGTCGGCGATACAAGTACTCAGAGGTAGCGTGAAAGGATATCGCCGAGATCGCGCTCCGGGCGCTTCGGCGTGCCGATATTCGCCCGGTCATAGACCTGGCGCAGGTGGTCGGTGATGGCCTCGGCGCTCGCCTCCGGGTCGCGCTTGCGCAGCGCCGCGAGGATGGCCTCGTGCTCGTCGACGCTGCAATCGGACTCCTGGTGCACGCTGTGCTGCGCGAGGATCAGCGACGTGCGCGATATGAGCAGCGTGAGGAAGCCGGCAAGCACCTGGTTGCCCGCCATCTGGGCGGCCAGGAGATGGAACTCTCCGGAGAGGATGATGGCCTGCGCCCGGTCCCCGCCATGCTCGAGCGCGTGCTCGCGCTTCAGATGCTGTTCGAGTTCGCCGAGTTGCCTGTTGGTGATGAGGCCGGCAAGGCGGGAGAAAATCTCGCGCTCGATGGCGGTGCGCGCTTCAAACACCTGGCGGGCCTCGTCGGGAGTGGTCGTCGCGACGAACGCGCCGCGGTTCTGCCGGAACTCGACCAGTGCCTCGCTGTGCAGCCGGTTGAGCGCGGCGCGCACGATGGTCCGGCTTACCGAGAACAGGGCGCCGATCGGTTCTTCGCTCAGCTTGGTGCCGGGGGTCAGTTCCTGGGCCAGGATGGCGCGGGAGAGCGCCTGATAAATGGCATCGACCCGTGTGTTGGCCTTGTCGTCTCCGTTCGGTTGAGCCTTCGTATCCATGCGTCTTCATCCCTGGTTGCATCAAAACAGATGCATCCAGACACGGCTGAACACAAGAAAAATACGATCCAGCGTGAGGGCGGACACAGTGCCGGCGTACCCGCCTGTCGCCCAGGCCATTCTGGGGGGTGCGCGACTGCCCCAGCAGGAGCCCGAATGGACCGGAAATGCGGCGGATTGTGCCGCTGCCACCAAGGTAGGATGCGTCCGGCGCTGCCGCGCATGATCCGGTCCGCACCGTGCTTGGCGGCCTCGCGCTCAGGCATGGCCGCCATGGTGGCGGCGTTGGCCGGCCAGCTCGCTCCCGAAATCGCCAATCTCGGACACTGGGAGTGAAAAGACATGTATCCAACAAGCCGCAGCTGACCACACGCGTTTCCGGCGGCAGTCCGACCGCCACCGCTACGAACCGGCAAGTGGCCGCGTCTACAGGGGTCCCGTTCCGATGGCGTCCCACACCGCTGCCTCCGTCGCTGACTTGTGACCCTCCAGCCGCTGGACGGTGATCGAAAAGGTGGTTCCCGGCAGGATGTCGGCGAGGCTCTCGAGGCGTCCCAGGCGCAGATCGGATTCGGCGAGGGACTCGGGAACCCAGGCGACTCCCACCCCGGCCAACGCCAGTTGCAGTGCCGCCAGGGTGAGGGCGGTCTCCGCGCGCTTGCGCAGGATGATGGCGTTCATCAGGGGATAGATCTCCCGCGCCATCGCCTCGCCCATGAAGACGTTTGACGGGTAGGTGATGACGGGGATCTCGCCGCGGGCATGGTCGGCCCGGAACCTACCGGCGCACGCCGTGGCGGCAACCGCCACGAAACGCTCCTCGCCGATGATCTTTTCCTCGATGTAGTGCCCCCTGGTGCGCGGCTCTTCGTAATTGGCCCGGTAGGTGAGGGTCATGTCGGCCTGCCTGGTCAGGAGCATGGCCGTGCATTCATCGCGGTTCGCCGAGCGGAGCCGGATGTTGACGTCGAGCTCGGACGCCAGGAACTTGACAAACTGCGGCACGACCGAGGTCGTCAGGGCATGCGGGCTGGCGACGATGACCTGGTTGTGACCCTTGCGGTCCTGACTGCGCAGGTCCTGGACGAGCTCGCGGGTCAGCGAGACGATCTCGCGAATCCGGAGTTCCTGGTCTTTCACGCCGGCCAGCAGCGTCGCCGGCTTGCGGGAGCGATCGAGCAGTTCGACGCCCAGATGCTCCTCGATGGCGGCGATGCGCCTGGAGAAGGCGGGCTGTGTGAGCAGCCGCGCTTCGGCCGCCTTGTTGAGGGCGCCGTTGTCCATGATCGCCAGGATGTCCTCCAGCCATTCGCCGCGCATGCCGTGCTCCCGATATGCAGAGGCTGCATATTGCATCACAAATTATGCATTTGAAAAGTACAGAAAGTTGCGTGATTGTATCACGACGATATCCAAGAGGAGCCATTCACATGCACCTGGCGCGTTTTCCGCGGATCCGAGTGGGCCATTTCCCGACCCCTCTGGAACCCCTGCCGCGACTGTCGAGCGCCCTGAATGGCCCGGAGTTGTGGATCAAGCGGGACGATTGCACTGGCCTGTCGACGGGCGGCAACAAGACCCGCAAGCTCGAATTCCTCATGGCGGAGGCGATGGCGCAGGGCGCCGACCTGGTCATGACGCAGGGCGCGACGCAGTCCAACCATGCCCGCCAGACGGCCGCCTTTGCGGCCAAGCTCGGCCTGGACTGCCACATTCTGCTGGAGGATCGTACCGGATCGAACGACCCCAACTACAATTTCAACGGCAATGTCTTCCTGGATCACCTGCATGGGGCGACCACCGAGAAGCGGCCGGGCGGACTCGACATGAACGCCGAACTGGAGCTGCGCGCCGACCGCTTCCGCAAGGAGGGGCGCAAGGTCTATACGATCCCCGGGGGCGGCTCGAACCCGACAGGCGCACTCGGCTACGCGAACTGTGCGCTGGAACTGGTGAGCCAAGCCAACGATCTCGGGCTTGCCATCGACCATATCGTGCATGCGACCGGCAGTGCCGGCACCCAGGCCGGGCTCGTCGTCGGCCTCAAGGCGATCAACGCCAACATCCCGTTGTTGGGCATCGGTGTGCGGGCGCCGCGGCAGAAGCAGGAGGACAACGTCTTTGCCCTCGCCGTCGCCACGGCCGAGAAACTGGGATGCCCGGGAGTGGTGCAGCGCGACGACGTCGTGGCGAACACCGACTACGTGGGCGACGGCTACGGCATCCCGACGCCCGCCGGTCTCGAGGCGATCGAGATGTTCGCCCGTCTCGAGGGGATCCTTCTCGATCCCGTGTACTCCGGCAAGGGAGCGGCCGGCCTGATCGACCTCGTGCGCAAGGGCCGCTTCAAGAAGGGCGAGCGCGTCGTTTTCGTCCATACCGGCGGCTCGGCGGCACTGTTCGGATACACCGCCGCCTTCGGATACGACCAGGGCGCGGCGTCCGTGGCGTCCGCGTAAGGACTCGAAGGGCACCCCATCATGAAGCGCTTTCGCGGCAACTTCACCCAGCAGGAGCCAATCGGCGAGGAAGCGATCGCCGCTGCGGTGGAGGTTTTGCGGTCGGGGCGCCTGCACCGCTACAACACCGCCGCCGGCGAGCGCTCGATCGTGTCGTCGCTGGAAGCGGAATACGCTGCCTATCAACAGGCGAAATATTGTCTCGCCTGCGCGTCGGGCGGCTACGCGATGGGCATTGCCTTGCGGGCTGCCGGCCTGCAGCCGGGCGAGCGCGTGCTCACCAATGCCTTCACGCTGGCGCCGGTGCCCGGCGCGATCGTCGGCGCCGGCGGCAAGCCGGTCCTCGTCGAGATCACCAGCGATCTGGCCATCGACCTCGATGACCTCGCCCGCAAGATCGACGCGACGGGCGCCCGCTTCCTGCTGCTGTCCAACATGCGCGGCCACCTTGCCGACATGGAGCGCCTGCAGGGGCTCGTCGAAAGGGCAGGGGTCACGCTGATCGAGGATTGCGCACACACCATGGGCGCCACCTGGAAGGGCGTGAAGAGCGGCAATTTCGGCTTGGCCGGCTGCTTCAGCACGCAGACCTACAAGCACCTGAATTCGGGCGAAGGCGGCCTGATCACCTCCGACGACCCGCAATTCATGGCGCGGGCGATCCTGCTGTCCGGCTCGTACATGCTCTATGAGCGCCATGGCGCCGCCCCCGACGCCGCGGTGTTCGAGACGGTACGGCTCGATACGCCCAACATGTCGGGCCGCATGGACAACCTGCGGGCCGCGATCCTGCGGCCCCAGCTGGCCGGCCTGGAGACGAATATCGAGCGCTGGAACGAGCGGTACCGCGCCGTCGAGCGCAAGCTGAGAGACATCCCGCGCATCGCGATTCCCGTGCGGCCCAACGAAGAGCGTTTCGTGGGAAGCTCGATCCAGTTCCGCGTCCCCGGCATTTCGGCGCAGGCCGCGCAGGCCTTCGTGGCAGCGAACCGCGAGCTCGGCGTCGAACTGAAGTGGTTCGGGGCCGACATGCCGGTGGCGTTCACCAGCAATCACCACAGCTGGAAGTATGTCGAAGCCCAGTCGGTGCCGGTCACCGATGAGCTTCTCTCCGGCCTGTTCGACATGCGGATCCCGCTGACGTTCACGCTCGATGACTGCGAACTCATCGGGGATATCATCGGCCATTGCGCCGCCGAGCTGCGCGTGGGGGAGCCCTGAAGTGCGTGCTCCCCTGCGCAGGATCGGAATCATCGGCGGCATGGGGCCCGAAGCGACGGTGCTGCTCATGACGCGGGTCATCGCGCGCATTGCGGCAGCCGACGACGCCGACCACGTGCCGATGATCGTCGACAACAACACCCAGGTCCCGTCCCGGATCAAGGCGCTGATCGAAGGCGGCGGCGAGGATCCCGGGCCGGTTCTCGCCGGCATGGCGCGGGGCCTCGAGGCGGCCGGGGCGGAGGCGCTCGCCATGCCCTGCAACACTGCCCACAACTACGCCGCGCGCATCGTCGAGGCGGCGACGATACCCTTCCTGGACATGGTCGAACTTGCCGCGGAACGGGTGGCGGGCATGGCGACGGCCGACTTCGCCGTCGGGATCCTGGCGTCGCCGGCGGTCCGCCTGACCGGGATATACGATCGGGCGTTCGCCCGGCGGCAGCTCACGACGCTCTATCCATCGGATGAACAGCGCATGCTCGCGGCCATCCGCGCCATAAAGCGCTCCAGCAGCGACCCGGCGGCGCGCGAGACATTGCGGGAGGCGGCGGCCGAACTGGTCGCGGCGGGCGCACAGGCCCTGCTCGTCGCCTGCAGCGAGTTTTCGATCGTAAGCGATGCCATCCCGGACAAGTACCGAGTCGTCGACAGCATGGACGTGCTCGCGGACGCGGTCGTGGACTTCGCAAGGACGGGAGCGCCGCCGCGAGGCCTGGGGACCGTGTGCAGGGCCGTGACGTGAGACGGCGAACAGAAGTGCTGTTGAGGTGCAGAGCATGTCGATAAACTATCTCAAGCGGGCGACGCGCACGGCCGAGAGCGGCCAGGACGAGGTCCGCCATGCCGTCCAGTCGATGCTGGAGCGGATCGAGCGCGACGGCGATGCAGCCGCCCTGGGCTTCGCCCGGGACCTGGATGACTGGCGGGGGGACGTGCTGGTTTCGGAGGCGGAACTGGCAGCGGCCGAGCGGGCCGTTCCGGAAAGGCTCAAGGCCGACATCCGCTTCGCGCACGACAATATCCGCCGCTTCGCCGAGGCGCAGAAGGCCACCATCTCGGACTGCCAGATCGAGGTGCAGCCCGGGTTCTGGGCCGGCCAGAAGCAGATCCCGGTCGAGGCGGCCGGCTGCTACGTGCCCGGCGGCCGCTACAGCCACATCGCGTCCGCGATCATGACCATAACGACAGCCAAGGTGGCCGGCGTCTCCCATATCGCCGCCTGCTCGCCCCCCAAGCCTGGAACGGGCATTCCCGCCGCGATGCTCTATACGATGCAGCTCTGCGGCGCCGACCGGATCCTGAACCTCGGCGGGGTGCAGGGGATCGCCGCCATGGCGTTCGGCCTGTTCGGGTTGCCCAAGGCCGATATTCTCGTCGGTCCGGGAAACCAGTACGTGGCCGAGGCGAAGCGGATCCTGTTCGGCCGCGTCGGCATCGACATGTTCGCCGGGCCGACGGATTCGATGGTGGTGGCGGACAGTTCCGCCGATCCGGCCCTCGTGGCCGCGGATCTCGTGGGGCAGGCCGAGCATGGCTACAACTCTCCCGTCTGGCTCGTCACCGACAGCGCAGAGCTCGCCGACGCGGTGGAGGAGGCCGTGCCCGGGCTGATTGCCTCCCTGCCGGAGCTGAACGCCAGGAGCGCGGCTGCGGCCTGGCGGGACTACGCCGAGATAATCCTGTGCTCCGACCGCGACGAGATGGCCGCCATCGCGGACGCCTACGCCCCGGAACACCTGCACGTCCAGGCCCGGGATCTCGACTGGTGGCTGGGGCGCCTGCGAGCCTATGGCTCGCTGTTCCTCGGCGAAGAGACCACGGTCGCATTCGGCGACAAGGCGGCCGGGCCCAACCATGTGCTGCCCACGTCGGGAGCCGCTCGCTACACCGGGGGCCTGTCCGTCCACAAGTACATGAAGACGGTGACCTGGCAGCGCAGCACCCGGCAGGGCTCGCGGGCGATCGCCGAAGCCACGGCCCGCATCTCGCGGCTGGAAGGAATGGAGGGGCACGCCCGCACGGCCGACGTCCGGCTGGCCAAGTTCTTCCCGACGGAGGCCTTCGCGCTGAGCGCGGGCGAATAGGCTGCGGCCGTTCGCCCCCGGTGGGGCCGGTGCCTCTGCCGCGACCTGGAAACCACCCGACCACGAGGATTGGTGCGATGAGGCCTGCCTCAGCGATACAGCTGCGCTTCCAGGGCCTGTCTGCGGCAGTGCAGAGCTATTGGCCCGGCCTCGCCGTCACCGCGGCGGTGGCGATTGCCGCCCGCTTCCTGTCGGATCACTACGGCGCTCCGGCCATGCTGATGGCGCTGTTGCTGGGCATCGCCTTCCACTTCGTGTCGGAGGAAGCCCGTTTTGCCGCCGGCATCGATTTTTGTGCCAGGAACGTCCTGCGCATCGGCGTCGCCCTGCTCGGCATGCGCATCAGCGTCGACCTGCTGGTCGGGCTGGGTGCCGGCACGGTGCTGCTGCTGGCGGCGGCCATTGCCGCAACCATCGCCTTCGGCCTCGTTGCAGCGCGGCTGCTTGGGCGCGGCTGGCGGCTGGCGCTGCTCACCGGCGGGTCCGTCGCCATCTGCGGCGCCTCGGCGGCGATGGCGATAGCCGCGGTGCTGCCCAGGAACGAGTTTTCGGAGCGCAACCTGATCTTCACGGTACTGTCGGTGACCGTGCTTTCCACCCTGGCAATGATCGCCTATCCGATCGTCGCCCAGGCGATGGGGCTCGACGACCGCGCCGTCGGCATCTTCTTCGGCGGCACCATCCACGACGTCGCTCAGGTCGTGGGCGCCGGCTTTTCGGTGTCGCCGGAAGCCGGCGAGACGGCAACGCTGGTGAAACTGATCCGGGTGAGCCTGCTTGCACCGGTCGTGCTGCTCATTTCCATCGCCACGCGCAACGTGCCGCAACCGGCCGGCGAGGGCGGGAAGCGCCCGCCGCTGCTGCCCGGCTTCGTCATTGCCTTCCTTCTCTTCGCCGCCGCCAATTCGCTGGGGCTCGTTCCCGCGATGGTATCGGAAGGCGGCATGAAAGCGTCGCACTGGGCCCTGCTTGCCGGCATCGTCGCCGTCGGCATGAAGACGTCGCTGCGCCGCGTGCTCGACGTCGGCGGCGACGCGATCGCCCTCGTCGTCGCCGAGACGATCTTCATCGGCCTGTTCATCCTGGCCGGCATCTACTTCCTGGAGCACGCCGGGTGAGGGGGCCTGAGCGCCCCCCACCGACGGCGGCGCTCAGGCCGCCGCTTCCGGGGTTTCCAGGCCCCGCCCGCCTTGCGGTGGTGGGCCAGCGCCCCCCGGGGACCGCCACGGCGACGCCTCGGCACCACCAACCCCGACGGCACGACCAAGGCGTCGTGAGACCCGCGCCGGCGCCTCGCAAGGGTGCCGGCGCTTCCGTCCCGGCGGCTCCGCCGTGCATCCGCCCATGACGGACGCAGTTTCGCCTTGACCGGGGAATGCGTGAGCCCCTAGGAACGCTGGCGCCGGGCCCATAGCTCAATGGTTAGAGCCGACCGCTCATAACGGTCTGGTTCCAGGTTCGAGTCCTGGTGGGCCCACCAATCTTTTCAGTGCGTTAGCACCGCATCGTGTCTTCTATCTGGTTCATCGAACCTAGGACACCGACTTGGCGCGCTGGCGGCGGTCCGTGTGTCCGCCCCGCCGGCGCGGGTTGCCCCCGGTCAGCCGGCTGCCCAAGGGGTCTTGAGGCGGGTATACTCGTGAATGTACCTGCCCGCCGCGGCTTTCTGCGGAGGCAGGATGTCCGACAGGCTTCGCTGGGCGGCGTCCAATGCGCCGAGTGAGCAGGCCTCCACCAGTATCACCCAGCGCGGCGGGGCTTCGATGTCCTGGCGGCCCCTGGTCTCGGCGGTCGTGGTAGCCGAGGCCGCCTCGTCGGCCTCGAGGAGGTGCGCTCCGGTGATCTCCGCCGCGTCAGCGAGGCTCATGAGCCGGTGCTTGAGAGCCCCGACCGCGGTCTCCTCATCCCCGGACATGGCAAAGCGGATGGTCAGGAGGGTGCCGCCCGGACCCACGCCAAAGCTGGCGACAACCCTCGCCAGCGCCCGCGACGTCGTCTGGAAATGCGCCATCGTCGCGCGCGTCCAGGCCGTTGGCGCATTGAGGCGGCCGAGGTAGTCGCTGCCGAGCACGGTTTCGAACGCCAGCGTCTCGTAGAGCGTGAAGAACTCCGGATGCGTCAGGTCATCGGCGGCCCGATAGCGACGTCCGCGGAGGAAGCCGGGAATGCCCACCCGCTCGGGCATGTGCTCGTGCAGGTGCCATTGGTAGAACGACGCGCGGCCGGCCTGCGAGATGCCGTTCCAGATCGCGACCGCACCCTCACCGGCAAGCATGTCCCACTCCCAAGACCCTCAACGAAATCGGCTTCACCGCCAGGCGCATCCGCCCATCCCCTGACCCGTCGGATGAACCGCGCAGGTTCCTCGAAACATCCCGACGGCAAGGGTTCCGGGCCCGCGCCCCGGCCACCGGCTCAGGCGGCGTCGCCGTTCCCGGACGGCGCGCGCAGGGCCTGCAGCTCGGCTTCCGCCTTGAGCGCCCGGTCGCGCCATTCGCCGATGCTCAGCCCGTCGAGGCGTTCGGTGGCAGGGCGCTCCGCCGCGTCTGCGGGCTCGGCCATCACGGAGCCGGTGAGCCGGGCGTGCAGGGCGCGCAGATACACTTCGTCGTCGGGGTCGAGCTTGCCGGCCGAGAATTCCGCCAGCATGCGGTTGAGCTCGGTGAGGGTCTCGTCGTTCATGGTGCCGGTGGCGATCAGTTCCTTGATGAGCTGGTCGATCTGCAAGCGTGTTCTCCCGATGTTGGCGGCGCACCCTAGCGAAGTCGGCCCCGCGAGGGAACCTCCGGGGCGGCCGCGCGCGGGAATTTGCGGCTGAGGTAGGCCGAGCCGGCGATGCCGAAGCGCCACGGCTTGTCGACGGCCTTGGAAATGCCGATGCGCGGGCCGCTGACGATCGGCGGCGGCGTTTCGGCCAGGGTGAGCGTGAAGGGCGGCCGCTCCAGCCACTGGCCGTCGAATGCGCGCGTGACGCCGAGCGCGGCGCACAGCTTGCCGGGGCCGGAGGCGAGTTGGCGCGGATCGTCGAGGCCGCGCCGCGCCGCCATGGTGGCGAGCCCCTGCGTCGGCTCGAGCGCGCGGATCAGCACGGCGCTGGCGCCGGCGCACACGAAGTTCATGCACCAGTGGATGCCGTAGGAGCGGTACACGTAGACGCGGGCCGGCGGCCCGAACATCGAGCGGTTGCGCGGCGTCGGGCCGGCGAAGGAATGGGAGGCCGGATCGGTGGGGTGGTAGGCCTCGGTCTCGACGATGACGCCGCCGACGCCGTCCACGAGGAAGGTGGCGCCCAAGAGGTCGCGGGCGACAATGGTGACCTCGCGGTCGAAAAACCCGGCAAGTGACATCGGCGAGGGGTGCGCTCCTGGCTCGCCTAGATGCCGCGAACGAGGGCGGAAGGCAAGCGGCTCAGGCCAGCTTCTTGGGCCTGGTGTTGATGCCGGCCTTGATGCGGCCCACGGCGATGCCCATGGTCAGGTCGACGGCGCCGGCGGTAGCCGCCGGGCCGAGGCTGGACAGCGCAAAGGCGTTGCGCTCCTGCTGCCTGAGATAGGCGCGGGCGTCGGCCCGCCGCTTGAGGCGCGCGGCCTCGGCCTCCTCGTGCAGGGAGGGCCGGGGCAGCCAGTTCATCGTGCGCTTCTCGATCCGCATGCGGGCAGGGTGGAGGCAAGGTCTTAACGATTGCTTACCCGGCGCTTGCCGGCCGGCTGCCGGCGTGACAGGAACGGCGGAAACAGGGGACCGGCGCCATGACAGAAACACCCAGGTTCGGCACCAGCGGCCTGCGCGGGCTGGCCCGCGACCTCGCCGGGCCGCCGGCAAGGCGCTACGTCGCGGCGTTCCTTGCG
>NZ_DASWVV010000117.1:0-2381 GCF_036406155.1 Devosia sp.
GCGCGCCCACACCCGGCGCCGCAAGGCGGCCGAGGGCATCGCCGCGGCGTCCAGCCAGCTCGCCAGCGGCGTCGCCGAGGCCGCCGCCGCGGCCGAGGAGCTGCGCAAGGCCATGGAACAGATCGCCGCCGGCGCCGAGGAGGCCGCCGCCGCCACCCAGCAGTCGCAACGGATGATCGACCGCGGCGCCGAGATGGTGCGGCGCGCCCGCCGCAACGCCGAGGTGGCGGTCGACAAGGTCGAGGCGCTGGACGGCACGGTCAAGGCGGTGAGCGGGCAGATCCTCGGCTCCATCGACGCCATCATCGCCACCGCCGAGCGGCAGGAGGCCGCCGTCGCCCTGGTGCGGGAGCTGGAGCGTCAGGCCGGCGAGATCGGCGCCATCGTCCAGGGCGTGGCGCGCATCGCCGACCAGACCAACCTGCTGGCGCTCAACGCCGCCATCGAGGCGGCGCGCGCCGGGGACGCCGGCAAGGGCTTCGCCGTGGTGGCCGACGAGGTGCAGGCGCTGGCCGAGCGGTCGGAGCGCTGCACCCGCGACATCCAGGCGCTGGTGGCGCGGATCCAGGACACCGTCGGCGGCATCGCCCAGGGCATCGTCGGCGCCGCCGCCACCGCCCGGACGGAGGTCGAGCGCGGCCGCCAGATGGCCGGGCAGCTGGAGCGCGTGCGCGGCGACATGACCGCCATCGCCCGTGGCGCCAAGGAGACCATCGAGGCCGCCGCCGAGGCCGAAGCGGCGGCGCGCGAGGCGCAGAAGGGCGGCGAGAACATCGCCGCCGCCGCCGAGGAGCAGTCGGCGGCCAGCGAGGAGGCGCTGAAGACCGTCGGCCAGCAGGCCCTGGCGCTGGCGCAAAGCGAGCAGGCGGCGGCCCAGCTTTCGGAGATCGCCGACGCCCTGACCAGCACCACCGACGTGCGCCGCACCGCCGAGGAGGTGGCCTCCGCCGCCGAGGAGCTGTCGGCCGCCATCGAGGAGATCAACCGCGCCGCCGCGCAGATCACCATCGCCATCACCCACATATCCCGCGCCACGGAGACGCAGAGCGCGGCGACGCAGCAGTCGGCCTCCGCCGTGGCGGAGATCGAGGCGAGCGCCCGGCTGGGCCTGAACCGCGCCGAAGCGGCCGGCGAGCGCACCCGCGCCATGGGCGCCCTGCTGGCCGACACGCACGAGGCGATCACCCGGCTGGCGGCCGGCGTCCTGCAGTCGGTCGAGGCCGGACGCCGCAACGTCGAGCAGATCGACGCGCTGGAACAGGTGAACCGCCGCATCGACAAGACCATCGACGCCATCGGCGTCATCGCCATCCAGACCAACATGCTGGCGGTCACCGGTTCGGTCGAGGCGGCGCGGGCCGGCGAGTTCGGCCGCGGCTTCACCGTGGTGTCCACCGACATCCGCAACCTGGCGCAGGACGCCGCCGACAACGCCGAGCGCGCCAAGGACCTCGTCAAGGGCATCCAGGACCAGATCGTCCGCGTGCGCCGCGACATCGAGGACCTCTCCGCCACCAGCGCGCGCGAGGCCGTCCGCCATCAGGAGTTCGCCGCCCGGCTGGAGGCCGCCGCGTCGGAGGTGGACATGGTCATCGCCGGCAACGCCGAGATCCTGGACAGCTCCACCGAGGTGCTGCGCACCGTGCAGGAGTCGCAGAAGGCCGTGGAGCAGATCGCCGGCGGCGCCGCCGAGGCCGGAACCGCCGCCGCCGAGGCGGTCAAGGCCGCGCGCGAACAGGCCAAGGGCGCCGAGGAGCTGGCCGCCGCCGTCGAGGAGATCGCCATGATGGCCGACGAGCTGCAAGGCGCCGTCGGATGACCACCCTCCCGAAGGCCCGCAAACGGACGGCGGCGGACGCCGCGCCCACGGGATCCGCCGCCGGGCCGTTGCGCCGTCTGGTCGCCTTCCGCGTCGCCGGCACGCGCTTCGCGCTGCCGCTGGCCGAGGCGGTGGAGATCATCCGCCGGCCCGACGTCGTGCGCATCCCGCTCAGCCCGCCCAGCCTGGAAGGGCTGGCGCGCCGGCGCGGCGCCGTGCTGCCGGTGATCAGCCTGCGCCGCATCCTCGGCCACGCCGACCCCACCGCCGACCCAAAAGACGCCGGGCGCGTCGTGATCGTCGACCACCGCGGTCAGCCGGTCGGCCTCGCCGTCGACCGGGTGGAAGGCATGCTGGCGGTCGAAGCATCGCGCATCGACGCATCGGCGCCGGACGATAAGGCGCCCGATGTGGACGCCGCCCTCCTGGCCGGCGCCGTTCGCGACGCCGAAGGCGGCGTGGCCGCGCTGCTGCTCGCCGCCGGGCCGCTGATCGAGCGGCAGTTCGAGGACCTCGCCCGCCCGTCCCCGCCGGCCGCCGCTGGCCTGCTGGACGCCGGGGG
>NZ_DASWVV010000118.1:0-19423 GCF_036406155.1 Devosia sp.
GATAAGTTACGGCCTGTCTGGCCTATCCCCGCCAGGCCCGCCCGCTGCCCGGCGCCGGAGCTGTGGGGCTCCGCGCCGGGCTATCCTTGCGACAATCGCAGCCGCCGCAAGAACAGCCACAACAAAATAATCCCCGCCGCCGCTTCCCTTGTCATCTTCCCGGCACTCCGCATGTCGGACGGAACCTCGCGACGAACGGAGCGCGCGTGCCCCTATCCGAACCCCAGCGCCCGTTTCACGTCGTCGGCGGCCCAGCCCTCGTCCCTGAGCGCGGCGAGGCTCTTCGATCCCTTCGACTTGGCGAGCTTGCGGCCGGCCGGGTCGAGGATCAGCTTGTGGAAGGTATGGAGCGGGGAGCGCATCCCCAGCAGGAACTGCAGCAGCACGTGCAGGTCGGTTGCTGCTTCCATGTCGCGGCCGCGGGTGACGTGGGTGATTTCCTGCGCGGCGTCGTCGACGACGACGCTCAGATGGTAGCTGGTCGGCACGTCCTTGCGCACCAGCACCACGTCGCCCCACAAATCCGGCCGGGCGTAGCGAATGTGCGGGCGGTCCCACGGCCAGGGCTGGGCGACCGTGTAGGTCAGCACCCCGGCCCGGTCGCTGGCGACGGCGCCGCGCAGGCGCCATTGCGCCGCCTCGCCCGCCGCGAGGCGCCGCTCGCTTTCCGCCGGCGCGAGATGTCGGCAGGTCCCCGGATAGAGCGGAGCGCCGTCCGGGTCGGTGGCGGCGGCGGTGGCGGCGATTGTCGCCCGCGAGCAGAAACAGGGATAGAGCAGGCCCATGTCTCTGAGCCGCGCGGCGGCTGCGGCGTAGGCGGGCAGGCGGTCGGACTGCCGCCACACCGGCTCCGGCCAGTCGAGGCCGAGCCAGCGCAGGTCCGCAAAAATCGCTTCGGTGAATTCCGGCTTGCAGCGCGCCCGGTCGATGTCTTCGATGCGCAACAGGAAGCGGCCGCCCAGCGTTTCGGCGCAGCGTGCGGTGAACAGCGCCGAATAGGCGTGGCCCAGGTGCAGCCGGCCGTTCGGGCTTGGCGCGAAGCGCAGGATCGGTTCAGATGACGGCGACATGGTCCCCCTCTAGCACGAGCATGCCGATTTGACAGAACGACTGGATTCGGAAGCCGCGCTCGCCCGGCATCTTGCCGGCCTGCTGCGGCGCGACCGGCGGCTCGCCGCCATCGCCGCCAAGGCCGGCCCGTTCCCGCCGCGCAAGGCCGCGCCGGGCTTTGCCGGCCTGGCCCAGGTGATCTGCGGCCAGCAACTCTCCGTCGCCAGCGCCAGCGCCATCTGGGGGCGCTTCGCGGCGTTGCCCGGGGCGCTCGAGCCGGCCGGCTATCTGCGCCTCGACGAAGCCGAAATCCGCGCCGCGGGCTTTTCGGCCGGCAAGGCCCGCACCGTCGCCGCCCTCGCCGAAGCGCTGCTCGCTGGCGAGCTCGACCTCGAGGCGGTGGCCTCGATGCCGGCGGAGGCGGCGGTCGCGGCGCTCGGCCGCATCAAGGGCATCGGCCCGTGGACGGCGGAGATCTACCTGATGTTCTGCACGGGGCATCCGGACGTGTTTCCGGCCGGCGACCTCGCCCTGCAAAAGGCGGTGGCGCACGGGCTCGGGCTTGACCGGCGTCCCGCCAGCAAGGATCTAGAGGCCATCGCCATGGCGTGGTCGCCGCACCGGCACGCCGCGGCGCTGCTGTTCTGGCGTTACTACGCACATCTGCGCAACCGGGAAGGAATCGCCTTGTGACCCAGAAACTGTCCGGCCCCATGCTGCCGCCCGCCGCGGGCGGCATGCCGCGCCAGCTGGTGGTGCTGCTGCACGGCTACGGCGCCGACGGCAACGACTTGATCGACCTTGGCCGGCACTGGGCCGGGCTGTTGCCCGAGGCGCTGTTCGTCGCCCCCAATGCCCCCGAGCCGTGCGCCGGCAACCCGTTCGGATTCCAGTGGTTCGCGCTCGCGCTCGATCGCACCATCAGCCGCGTCTCCGGCGTGCCCGGAGCGAGCGGCGTACTGGCGAACTTTCTTGGCGAGCTGTGGGCGCAGACCGGGCTGGCGGCGCGCGATACCGCTCTTGTCGGCTTCAGCCAGGGGGCGATGATGGCGCTGCATGTCGGCCTGGCGCTGGCCGACCCGCCGGCCGGCATCGTCAGCTTTTCGGGAGCCCTGGTGCCGCCCGAAGGGCTGGGGCAGGGGGCGCTGCCGCCGGTCTGCCTCGTCCACGGCGACGCCGACCAGGTGGTCGATCCGGGGCTGAGCGCAACGGCGGCGCAAACCCTGCGGGCGGCCGGCGCCACCGTCGGCTACCACGTCTCCCAGGGCACGGGGCACGGTATCTCGCCCGATGGCCTGGCCTTCGCCACCGCCTTCCTCGAGGAGTGCTTCGACGCGGCCGGGAGCTGACGCCGTTCCCGCGAAAGTTGCTTCACAGCGCTGTCGCAGTGGGCGTAAAGTATTGGCGTGATGATTGCGTTCGATTCTGCTTTCGGGAGCCTCAAGTGACCGTGCACGTGTCGCCTGAGTCTTGCCCTGCGCTGGTGCTGAACGCCGACTATCGCCCGCTCAGCTACTATCCGCTGTCGCTGTGGTCGTGGCAGGATGCCATCAAGGCCATCTTTCTCGAGCGCGTGCACGTGGTGCAAAGCTACGACCGCGTCATCAAGAGCCCCAGCTTCGAGATGTTCCTGCCGAGCGTGGTGTCGCTCAAGGATTACGTGAAGCCGGCCCGCTACCCGGCCTTCACCCGCTTCAACGTCTTCTTGCGCGACCGCTTCCAGTGCCAGTACTGCGGCAGCCGTGAGGACTTGACCTTCGACCACGTCGTGCCCCGCTCCAAGGGCGGGCGGACCACCTGGGAGAACGTCGTTACCGCCTGCGCCCCGTGCAATCTGCGCAAGGCCAACCGACTGACGAGCGAGATCCGGATGTGGCCGCTGCAGGCGCCGTACCGGCCGACGGTGCACGATCTGCACCACAACGGGCGGGCCTTCCCGCCCAACCATCTGCACGAGAGCTGGCTCGACTTCCTCTATTGGGACATCGAGCTCGAGCCGTAGGCCCGGGGTCCTACGCGGGCGTGCGCCCGCCGCGCCGCCAGCGCCCATACATGGCGGCCGCCAGCAGCCCGACGATGCCGAAGGAGACGATGGCGTTGTAGCCGGCGAGCGACAGCCCGAACAGCGTCCACTGCACCTTGTCGCAGGGGACGACGCGGGCGGCGTTGATGTCGCTCAGCTGCTCGAAGCTGACGGCGACGCCCGTGCCCGAGCAGGCGGTCGGCCCCGGCCAGAAGCCCCATTCCACCCCGGCATGATAGACGGCGAGGTAGGTGCCCCAGGCAAAGATCAGGAGGGCGAGCAGCATCGCCAGATACCACACCGTCCGCGGCAGCCGGTGCCACAGCACGAGCACGGCGCCCAGCAGCGGCAGGCCCCAGTAATAGGCGAGGCGCTGCTCGAGGCAGAGTTCGCACGGATAGAGGCCGCCGATGTACTGGCTGCCCAGCGCCCCCAGGATGGCGGCGAGGCCGAGCCCGAAGGCGAGGGTTGCCGCCGTCCTGTCGAAGGTGCGGGACAACCAGGAGCCGGAAGGAGTTGCGACGTCTGTTGCCAAGGGAGCACTCCGTGTTCGAGGCCGAGGGTTATTCCGCCTGCGCCCGGCCGATGTCAACGGCACGGCGGTAAACACCGCGTCAGCCGGCGAGCATCCTTGCCACCGCCATGGCGTTGGCGGGGGCATGCAGCTTGTCGGTGGAGACGAAGAAGGCGAAGACGTCGCGCGGCCGCGGCTCTGGCGAGTCGGCAAGCACGGCGGCGTCGGCGGGCGGCCGGCCCTCGGCCCAGGCGGCGAGCCGGGCGGCCCAGCGCTCGAGGTCGGCGGCATCGTAGCCGTCCTTGCCAGGGGCGCCCTGCAGCCGGCAATAGACGAAGTCGGCGGTGACGTCGCAGGTCGGCCATTGTGTCGTGTCGGCGACGACCAGCGCCACGTTGTGGCGGCGCAACTGGGCGATGAAGCCGGGTGTGGCAAAGCTCTCGTGTCGCACCTCGATGGCGTGGCGGATCGCGCTGACGCCCGCGGCGTCGGTCGCCGCCTGCGTCATCCAGGCCTCGTGCCGGCCGGCGAGGTCCGCCGCCGCTTCCGGCGAGCTGGGGAGCAGCGCCAGGAAGTCCTCGAGGCGATCTGCATCGTAGGCCAGGTTCGGCGGCAGCTGCCAGACGAAGGGGCCGAGGCGCCGGCCCAGCGCCAGCGGGCCCGATGCGAAGAAATTGGCGAGCGGCGTCGCCACGTCCCTCAGCCGCCTGACGTGGGTCACCAGTTGCGGGCCCTTGATCGCGAAGACGAAGTCCTCGGGCGTCTGGCTCGCCCAGTTGCGGAAGCTCTGCGGCTTCTGCAGCGCCCGGAAGGTGGCGTTGATCTCGATCGCGCCGAGGTGCGTGCCGGCATAGGCGAGTTCCTGCTTCTGGGGCAGGCCCGGCGGGTAGAATTCGCCCCGCCACGGCGCGTAGACCCAGCCGGCGGTACCGGTCCTGACGATGCCCTTGCCGCTCATGCCGCGACCTCCCCGTGCTTGCTGGGTGGCGCAGTGTGGCCGTCCCGGCGCCGGGAGGGAAGATGCCGCGTGCGATTGTGTCCCGTTTCGGCCGGCCGCACGGCCACCCCGGCCCCGCCGCGAACCAAGTTGACGGGCGCCGGCCTTTCCCGTAACTCCCGCTCGTCTGACCGACCTCGGACGCGCGGGCGTGGCGGAACTGGTAGACGCGCCGGACTCAAAATCCGGTTCCGAAAGGAGTGTCGGTTCGATTCCGACCGCCCGCACCATCATCACTCGACCGACGCCTCCCTCACGCCCGCCTGGCGGCGGGCCTGCGTGGCGCTGCGCATCTCGCTCCTCAGCGCAGCGATCAACTCGTCGGCAAAGATCGAGCGCGGCGTCTCGGCGTTGACGACGCAGTAGGCGGTCAAAGCCGTCTCTTCGCTGATGGGGCGAACCGCGACGCCGGGCAGATGTGGGGTGGCCACGGAGAACTCGTCGACCAGCGCGACCCCCAGCCGTGCCGCCACCAGCGCCACGACGGTATGGGAAAAGCGGGCCTGGATCGGCAACTCGTAGGGCAGGCCGTTGTCGGTGAAGGCCGAGGACAGGATGTGGCCATAGGGGTCGCTCGGGTCGATGCCGATCAGGGGCTGCTCGACCAGTTGCGCCAGCGACACGACGTGCTGGCGGGCCAGTTCATGGTCCTCTGGCAGCACCGCCATCAGCCGTCCGGAGCCGAGCGGGTGCGAGATCAGGCCCGGATGGTCGATCTTGTAGCTCATCGCGACCACCTCGCCCTTCTTGAGCAGGAGATAGTCGACCGTCTCCTCGATCTTGAGGATGTTGATGTTCATGCGCAGTTCCGGAAAGCGGCGCCTGAGCCGCGCCACCGCCCGCGGCATGATGTGCTGGGCAATCGAGGGCACGGAGGCAAAGGAAAAGACGCTGCTCTGGCCGCGCTTCAGCGCCTCGATCGAGTACTGCAGATTCTCGACCTTGGCGAACACCTCGTTGACCTGGCCGAAGATGCCGCGTGCCTCGCTGGTCGGGGTGAAGCGGCCGTGCCGGCGCGAGAACAGGCGGATGCCGAGCTGCGCCTCGGTGTGCTTCATCGCTCGGCTGACGCCCGGCGCCGAGACGCCGAGCAGGTCCGCCGCGCCCTTGACCGTGCCCGCCATCATGATGGCGCGGATGACCTCGATTTGCCGCAATGTCAGCACCATGCCCCTCCTGCCCGGGCAGAATTAACATGATGTATGCTCCTGTGGCCATCATGGTCTTTGATGTTATGGCGGGACAGCCCTAGCTTCGTCCATGTCCGGCGCCGCGTGGCGGCCGGATCGGGAGGATGAATGTTCGGGTTCGGCGATGCCGTCCTCATCGAGGACGAATTCCTGCGCGACGGGCTGCAGAACGAGGCGCGCGTGCTGTCGCTGGCGGAAAAGCTCGGCTTCGTGCGCGGGCTCGAGGAGGCCGGCTTGCGCCGCATCCAGCTCGGGTCCTTCGTCAAGCCGTCGCGCGTGCCGCAGATGGCCGACACCGACGCGCTGTTCGCGGCCCTCGAGCGCCGGCCCGGCGTCACCTACAGCGCGCTCGTGCTCAACATGGCCGGCCTCGAGCGCGCGCTCGCGGTGGCGGTTCCGCACCTGTCCATTTCGGTGTCGGCGAGCGAGAGCCACAGCCGCGCCAACCTCAACAAGTCGATCGACGAAGCGCTCGCCGGCATCGCGCCGGTGATCGAGCGTGCCCTCGCTGCCGGCGTCGCCGTGCGCGCCGGCATCCAGTCCGCCTTCGGCTGCGGCTACGAGGGGCGGGTCGCCCCCGAGCGCGTCGTCGCCATCGCCAGGAGCTTCTCGGCGCTCGGCGTGCACGAGATCAACCTCGCCGACACGGCGGGCCTCGGCAATCCGCGCCAGGTCTTCGAACTCGTCGGCGCGGTGCGCGACGTCGTGCGCCCGCAGGCCGCCCTGTCGCTGCATCTGCACGACACGCGCGGGCTCGGCCTCGCCAACATGGTCGCCGGGCTGCAGGCGGGTGTGCGCATCTTCGACGCCGCGCTCGGCGGCCTCGGCGGCTGTCCGTTCATTCCGGCGGCGTCCGGCAACATCGCCACCGAGGACGCCGTCTTCGCCCTCGAGGAGATGGGCCTGTCGACCGGCATCGACTGGCAGGCGCTGGCCACGCTCGCCCGGCGCCTCGAGGGCCTGCTCGGACGGCGGCTGCCGGGCCGCATGGCCCATATCGCCGCGCCCGAGGGCGCCACACGCTGAGGGGCAGAAGGATGCGCAGACGGTTCTCCCTTGCTTATCTGACGGTGCCCGGCGTCACCCCGCCGGAACAGACCTACATCGCCGCCCGCGCCGGCTACGATTTCGTCAGCCTGCGCCTCGCCCACATGGGCGTCGCCGGCGAACCCGAGTTCGAGCCGCTCGGCCCGGGGGTGCTGCGCCGCACGCAGGACGCGCTGCGCGAGACCGGGCTGTCGGTGCTCGACGTCGAACTGGCGCGGATCGCGCCGGACCGTGAGCCATGTGACTATCTGCCGACGCTGGAGGCGGCGGCACTGCTGGGCGCGCGTCATCTGATCGCCTCCGCCTGGACCAAGGCCAGGGACGACCGCGATTTCGTGGTCGAACGCTATGCCGAGATCTGCGACCTGGCGCGCCCCTACGGGCTGACCGTCGACCTCGAGTTCCCGACCTTTTCGCGACTGGGCACGCTCGCTGCCGCGCGCGACGTCGTCGAGGCGGCGGCGCAGCCCAATGCCGGCATCCTCGTCGACGCGCTCTATTTCCACTTCTCGCGCTGCGGCCAGGACGAACTGCTGGCGCTGCCGCGCCACTGGGTGAATTTCATCCATCTGTGCGATGCCGCCGCCGAGATTCCCGCCGACCACGAGGCGATGAAGTGCATCGCGCGCGAAGGCCGGCTCTATGTCGGCGAGGGCGCGATCGACCTGCCGCTGTTGGCGGCCTGCCTCCCGGAGGTGCCGTTCTCCATCGAGCTGCCCAACGCGCGGCGCAGCGCCGAGCTCGGCCATGTCGTCCACGCCCGGCGCTGCCTCGACACGGCGCGCGCCTACTTCGACGGCTTCTCGCGCGCGACTGCGGCACAGCGCGCCGGCGCCGCCGCATGACCCATTTGCCCTTGATGGAGTTGAACTGATGGCCCGCAATGTCACGGAAGAGGAAAAGCAGACCGTCGCCGACATGATCGCGCGGGCGCGCACGGCAATGGCGGCGATCGCGGACTACGACCAGGCGCAGGTCGATCGGCTGGCGCAGGCGCTGGGCTGGGCCACCGGCAACGAGAAGACCTTCGTGCGCATCGCCCAGATGGGCGTCGACGAGAGCGGCATCGGCGACCGCGCGGGGCGCGCCGGCAAGCGCTTCAAGATCCTGGGCGTGCTGCGCGACGCGCTGCGCCAGAAGAGCGTCGGTGTCATCGAGGTCGACGAGGAAAAGGGGATCACCAAGATCGCCAAGCCGGCCGGCGTGATCGCCTCGCTCATCCCGACCACCAACCCCGAGCTGACGCCGCCGGTCACCGGTATCTATGCCATCAAGTGCAGAAACGCCGTGATCTTCTCGCCGCATCCGCGGGCCCGCAAGACGACCTTCGAAATGGTCCGGGTGATGCGGGAGACGCTGAAGAAGCTCGGCTGCCCGGAAGACATCTTCCAGTGCGTCGAGCGGCCTTCGATCCCGCTGACCGGGGAACTGATGGCCCAGGCCGACCTGACGCTCGCCACCGGCGGCAAGCCCATGGTCAAGGCGGCCTACTCCTCGGGCAAGCCGGCCTTCGGCGTCGGCGCCGGCAATGCCACCATGGTCATCGACGAGACCGCCGACGTGCAGGACGCCGCCCGCAATTCCCGCGTGTCGAAGACCTCCGACTACGGCTCGGGCTGCTCGGCCGACGGCAATCTGCTGATCGACGACAGACTCTACGACGCGATGCGCGACGCGCTGGTGGCCGAGGGCGGATATTTGTGCAATGCCCAGGAAAAGGCGCTGCTCGAAAAGGCGATGTGGGATACCGAGGGCCACCGCACCATCGAGACCGTGGCCGTGTCGGCGCGGCGCATCGGCGAGATCGCGGGCTTCGCAGTGCCCCCCGACCGCTCCTTCATCATGGTCGAGCAGGAGGGCATCGGGCCCGAGCACAAATTCTCCTCCGAGAAGCTGTCCGTGGTCATGGCGCTGTACCGCTACCACGGCTTCGACGACGCGCTCGACAAGGTGCGGGCCATCTACGAGGTCGGCGGCAAGGGCCACTCGTGCGGCATCTATTCGTTCGACGACGACCACATCGCCCGGCTGGCGGCGGTGGCCCCGGTCAGCCGCATGATGGTGCGCCAGCCGCAGTCCAAGGCCAATGCCGGCTCTTTCACCAACGGCATGCCGATGACCTCGTCGCTGGGCTGCGGCATCTGGGGCGGCAACATCACCAACGAGAACATCTCGCTCAAGCACTACATGAACGTGACCTGGGTATCGCGGCCGATCCCCGAGGACAGGCCCAGCGACGCCGAGCTGTTCGGCGAATTCTACAATACCGAGACCCTGTGAGGCGCGCCGGCGACCTTTCCGCGCGCGGTGCGGCGCGCCGGGAAAGCTCGGGCGGCATGGAGGATGCCATGACCAAGGACCTGATTTCCAACCAGCTCGTGCGCTATCTCGAGGAGCGCGGCGTCACCCATGTCTTCGGGCTGTGCGGCCATACCAACATCGCCGTGCTGTCGGCGATGGCGAACAGCCGGCTGCGCTTCGTCAACGTGCGCCACGAACAGATCGCGGCGCACGCCGCCGACGGCTATGCCCGCGCCACCGGCCGCGCCTCGGTGGTGCTCAGCCATCTCAGCCCCGGCCTCACCAATGCCGCCACCGGCGTCGCCAACGCGGCGCTCGACTGCACCCCGATGGTGGTCATCGCCGGCGACGTGCAGTCCTACTATTACGGCAAGCACCCGCACCAGGAAGTGAACCTGCATGCCGACGCCGCCCAGTACGAGATCTACCGGCCGTTCGTGAAGCGCGCCTGGCGCGTCGATACGCCGGAGCTCTTTCCCGAGATCATCGAGAAGGCGTTCCAGCTCGCCGAGAGCGGCCAGCCCGGGCCGGTGCTGGTCAACGTGCCGATGGACGTCTTCTCGACGAAGATCGACGTCGCCCTGTTCGACCGGCTGCGCGCCAACACCAAGGCGCTGGCGAAGCCCTCGCTCGACGAGGAGACGGCGCGCGCCATCGTCTCGCGGCTGCTCGAGGCCGAGCACCCGCTCGTCTACGCCGGCGGCGGGGTGGTGCTCGCCCGCGCCTATGACGAACTGTGCGCCTTCGTCGAGCACCTGCAGATTCCGCTGGCGCATAGCCTCATGGGCAAGGGCGTGCTACCCGACGACCATCCCCTGGTGCTCGGCATGACCGGCTTCTGGGGCACGCAATTCACCAATGACCGGTGCCTCGAGGCCGATTGGGTGCTGGGGCTGGGGACCCGCTTCCAGGAGGCCGACTGCTCGTCCTGGTATCCCGACTACACCTTCAACTTCCCGCCCTCGAAGCTGATCCACATCGATATCGAGCCGGCCGAGATCGGCCGCAACTTCCCGACCGAGATCGGCGCCGTCGCCGACCTGCGGCAGGCGCTGAAGGTGCTGAACCGCGTGGCGCGCGAGATGCTGCCCAAGGGGCGCAGCAACCCGCGACTGGCGGCCGCCATCGCGGCGCATCGCAGCAGCTTCCAGGCGACGAACGCTGCGATGGAGACTTCGCCCGCCTTCCCGATGATGCCGGAACGCATCCTCGCCGACCTGCGTGCGGTCATGCCGCGCGACGCGTTCCTCACCACCGACGTCGGCTGGAACAAGAACGGCGTCGGCCAGCAGTTCCCGATCTACGAGCCGGGGTCGATCCTCACCCCCGGCGGCTTCGCGACCATGGGCTTCGGCCCCTCGGCGGCGCTGGGGGTCAAGCTCGCCCATCCCGAGCGCGTCGTCGTCTCGCTCGTCGGCGACGGCGGCTTCGGGCAGAACCCGGCCGTGCTGGCCACCGCCGCGGCCGAAAATCTCGGGGTGGTGTGGGTGGTGATGAATAACAATGCCTTCGGCACCATTGCCGGGCTGCAGCAGGCGCATTTCGGGCTGACCCACGGCACCGTCTTCCCCCGCGCCGAAGGGGAACAGATGCCGGACTACGCGGCGATCGCACGGGCCTACGGCGTCGACGGCGTGCGGGTGCGTTCGGCCGACGAACTGCGGCCGGCGCTCGCCGCGGCCATCGCCTCGGGGCGGCCGACCGTCATCGACGTCGCCATGATCAATAATCCGACGCCGACGAGCGGGCATTGGGATATTCTCAACGTCTATTCGCCAGACAGGCATGTCGGCCATGTCGCGACCGCCTGAGGCGCGCCCGGCCCGGCATCAACGACCGACAGGAACGCTAGGATGACGATCTCGCTTCTGGTTCTCAACGGACCGAACCTCAACCTTCTGGGTACCCGCCAGCCGCAGGTCTACGGGTCGACCACGCTGCAGGACGTCGAGGCCATGTGCCGGCAGGCCGGCGAGCGGCTGGGCGTCGGCATCGACTTCCGCCAGTCCAACCACGAGGGCACGCTGGTCGACTGGATCCACGAGGCCAAGGGCAAGCACGCCGGCATCGTGCTCAATGCCGGGGCGCTGACCCACACCTCGATCGCGATCATGGACGCCATCGCCAGCGTCGAGCTGCCGGTGGCGGAGGTGCACCTGTCGAACATCCACCGGCGCGAGGAATTCCGGCACCTGTCCTACGTGTCCAAGGTGGCGCTGGGCATGATCGCCGGTTTCGGCCCGCAAGGCTACGTGCTCGGCCTCGAGGCACTGGCCAGCCACCTGCGCGCCGCCGGCTGAGCGGCGCCGGCCCGGCCCGGCAGGCCGGATTGCGCGGCGCGCCCGGTCCGGCTAGGTAAGGGCCGCGCGGCGGGCGCCTGGCTTCGCCGGCGAGGGAGGATTCGATGTTGCGCGCGATTTCTTCGCTGTCCTTTTCGGGCCCGCTCGAGGAGAAAATCGTCGCCGCCGCCCACGCCGGTTTTGCCGGCATCGAAGTGTTCCGCGAGGACATGGTCGGTTTCGACGGCACGCCCGAGGATGTCGCCGCGCTGGCGGCCCGGCACGGCATCGCCATCGTCAGCCTGCAATCGCTGCGCGATTTCGAGGCGCTGCCCGAGGCGGAGCGCGCCTGGGCGCTGCGGCGGGCCGGACGCTTCCTCGATCTCGCCGCACGCCTCGGCGCCGCGATACTGGTCGTGTGTGCCAACACCCGCCCGCAGGCGCTGGACGACCCCGACCGGGCAGCCGCCGATCTCGGAGAACTCGCCGACATGGCCGCGGCGCGGGGCCTGCGCATCGGTTACGAGGCACTGGCCTCGAGCACCCATGTGCGCACTTATCTCGACGCATGGGAAATCGTCGGCAAGGCCGCCCGTCCCAATCTCGGCCTCGTCGTCAACGCCGTCCACAGCTTCGCCGCCGAGGCGGGGCTGGCGGGGCTCGACGCGGTTGACCCCGCACGCATCTTCCTGCTGCACATCGCCGACGCGCCGATCACCCGCATCGACCAGCGGCTCCTGACCGAGGCTTTCCGGCTGCTGCCGGGGCAGGGCAACCTGCCGGTGGCCGAGCTCGCGACGGCACTGACGCGGCGTGGCTATAAGGGGCCGGTTTCGGTCGAGGCGTTCAACGAGCAGCTGCGGGCGCTCAAGCCGGCCCAGATCGCCAAGGACGCCATGCGGGCGCTCGATCTCGTCGAGGGAGCCGGCAGCGCCGGCGGCGACGTGGTCCTCGACATCGCCTTTCTCGAGATTGCCTGCGGGGGCGAGGACGCGGAGGACCTGCGCCGGATGCTGGCGGCACTCGGCTTCGTGGCCACCCACCGCGCCAGGTCAGGCGAGGTGACGCTCTACCGCCAGGGCGACATCCGCTTGCTGGTCAACGAGGAGCGCGGCGGCCTCGCCCACTCGTTCTACCTGCTGCAGGGGCTCAGCGTCAGCGCACTCGGGCTGCGCGTCACCGACGCGGAGGCCCTCGCCGCGCGGCGCGACGAGGCGGAGCCGGAGCCGGAAGGCGCGTCCTACGCGCTGCCACTGATCCGGGGACCGGCCGGCAGCGTGTTCTACCTGCTCGAGAAGGCGCTGGAGGACAGTCCCTTCTTCGCAAAGATGTTCGAGGCGGTGGCCGCCGCGCCCGCCCCCGCACGGCTGCTGCGTGTCGATCATTTTGCCCAGGCGCTGCGGCCCAATTTGTTCCTGTCGGAGCTCCTGTTCTATCGCGCCATCCTCGGCTTCGGCTCCGAAGCGCAGCGCGACGTGCTCGACCCCCACGGCACCGTGCGCAGCCGCGTCGTCGCCAACGGCAACGGCCGCGTGCGCATGTCGCTCAATTCCTCGCAGGAAGCGGGAACGACGACGCGCCGCTTCCTCGAACGGACCGGGCTGGCGGCCTATCATCATTTCGCCTTCGCCACCGACGACATCTTCGCGCTCGCCCGCAGCCTGCCGCGCGCGCTGGTGCTGGCGGTTCCGGCCAACTACTACGACGACCTGTTCCTGCGTTTCGACCTGCCGGAGGAAACCGTGGCCGCCATGCGCGCGCACGGCATCCTCTACGACCGCGACGAGGGGGGCGAGTATTTCCAGCTCTATACGCGCGCCCTCAACGGCGTGTTCTTCGAGATCGTCCAGCGCGGCGGCTATCGCGGGCTCGGCGCCGCCAACGCGGCCGTGCGCATGCTGGCGCAGGCGCGCGAATACGAGAGCGAGCACGCCTTCGACGCTTACTGATGCCGGTAAGCGACCCCCGGCAGCGGCACCGGCATGCCGTCGCCGGAAGATAACATGATGTTACGTTTGTGGGCGTTCCTGGTATTTGACTCAATTCGCCGGCCCCGGCCAGATAGGGCCTGAACTGGGGAGGAGCAGCATGCAGGCGAAGCAGGGGCTCCGCCCGCGCCCTAGGGGCGGGGCGGCAGGCAGATGATGGCGCGGGATGCCGCCGGAGAGCAGGCACCAGCCGCCCTTGCCACGCTGGCGGAGCGCATCGGCGTGCCGCTGTCGGGCGATACGCGCCTGTTTGCGGTGATCGGCGATCCCATCGGTCAGGTGCGCTCGCCCGGGGCCCTGACGCGCCGGCTCGCGGCGCGCGGCGAGAACGCGGTCGTCGTGCCGCTGCATGTCAGGCCTCGCGACCTCGACGTCGCCCTCGCCGGCCTTGCTGCCATCGGCAATCTCGGCGGCATCCTGGTCACTGTGCCGCACAAGGCCGCGGCGCTTGCCCATTGCGCCGGGCTGAGCGCACGGGCGCGCTTCGTCGGCGCCGTGAACGCCATGCGCCGCAGCGAAGACGGCTGGTACGGCGACAACGCCGATGGCTGGGGCTATGCCGAGGGGCTGGCGACACACGGCTTTGTCATTGAGGGGCGGAGCGCCCTGCTGGTCGGGTGCGGGGGTGCGGGCTCCGCGGTGGCGCTGGAACTGCTCGAGCGCGGCGCTGCGGAACTGGCGCTGCACGACGTCGACGCCCGCCGCCGCGACGATCTCGCCCGCCGCCTCGCCGCCCGTTTTCCCGGGCGGGTGCGCATCGGCGGCCGCGACCCCTCCGGCTTCGATCTCGTCGCCAACGTCACGCCGATGGGCATGCGGTGCGACGATCCGCTGCCTGTGGATGTCGACAGACTGCGGCAAGAACAGTTCGTCGCTTGCGCTATAACGCGGCCGGAGGCGTCTGCCACGGTGGTCGAGGCACGCCGGCGCGGTTGCCGCACGATGACGGGGGCGGACATGTTCGACGGTCAGGCCGGGTTTCTTGCGGATTTTCTTCTCTCGGGGCAGCGGAACATCCCACCAGGGATGGCTGCATTCGAGGAATCGTCTCCATCGTAGCTAGGCTGAACGGCGGGGGCGCCCAGGGGAGACAGCGCCGCAACCCAGCCGGGAAAAGTGGGAGGACCCCCGGAATGAACCGCAAGACATTCCTTGCAATGAGTACCGCCATCCTGTTGTCGATGGGCGTGGCGCAGGCGCAGGACCCGGTCAAGATCGGCATCGTCGTCGAACTGTCGGGCGCCGGCGCGCCTGCGGGCACGAACTGGCGCGACGGCATCAAGATCGCGGTGGACGAGATCAATGCCGATGGCGGTATCCTCGGCCGCCTGGTCGAGACTGCCGAATACGACACCCAGACCGACCCGCAGACGTCGCGGGCGCTGGTGCAGAAGGCCATCGACGAGGGCGCCTACGCCATCTGGGGCACGATCTATTCCGGCTCGACCCTGGTCAACATGCTGGTCGCCCAGCAGAACGAAATCCCCCAGTTCGTCGGCTCGGAATCGCCGGCGATCGTCGACAAGGGCAACCCCTTCGTCTTCCGCACCTCCTCCGGTGCGCAGAAGGGCGTGCCCGCCCTGACGTCCTACTTCAAGGACACGCTCGGCGCCAGGAAGGTCGGCATCGCCTGGGTCAACAACGAGTTCGGCAAGGGCGGCCATGACGTCTTCGCCGCCGAGATGGCCAAGGTCGGCATCGAGGTCGTCGCCGACGTCTCCTCCGAACAGGCGCAGACCGACTACGCGGCCGACGTGGCGCGGCTCAAGGACTCCGGCGCCGACGCGGTGTTCGTCTACATGAACCAAGAGGAATCGGCCCGCTTCCTCATCGAGGCCAGGAAGCAGGGTCTGGCCATGCCGCTGGTCGGCGAGGTGACGCTGACCGAAGCCAAGGTGATCGAGCTCGCGGGCGGGGCGGCCGAGGGCGCCATCGCCCATGTCGGCCTCACCGCGACGGCGACCCAGGTCGAGGGCATCGCCCAGTTCGCCGCCAAGTTCGAGCAGACCTTCAACCGCCGGCCGACCCACGATGCGATCAAGGGCTATGTCGGCGCCTGGGCCACGAAATACGTGACCGAGATGGTCGGCGAGTTCAACGGCGCGGCGTTCGCGGAGAAGATGAAGAATCTCTGCCTCGACGTCGCCGAGCATCCGCGCATGCTCCTCGACACCTGCTGGGACGACCGGGGCGAGATGTCGCGTCCGAGCTTCATGGTGCAGGTCAAGGACGGGGCGCCCGTCGTCATCGGCACGCTTCCGGCCAACTGATCCGGGCCCGGGCCCATTCCCGTCGCGGCGGCACTGGCTGCCGCGACGACCTTGTCGGGGACGTCCCATGTCACAGTTCTTGCAGGTCTTTCTGTCCGGGCTCGCCACCGGGTCGATCTATGCGCTCGTTGCCATCGGCTTCACGCTGGTCTGGCAGGCGGCCCAGACCGTGAATTTCGCCCAGGGCGAGTTCGTCGTCCTGCCGGCCTTCTTCGTGCTGGTGGGGGTGCATCTCCTGCACCTGCCGCTGTGGATGGCCGTGGCGCTGGCGCTCCTGCTGTCGCTCCTCGTGCTCGGGGTGCTGTTCAAGAAGCTGGTGGTCGAGCCCATCCTGCCTTCGGGCGGCATCTCGCTCATCATCGCGACGATGGCACTGGGCATTCTGCTCAAGGAAAGCATCAAGGAGTTCTATGGCGCCGAGGCGCAGCCCTTCCCCGCGCTCGTGCCGCAGGATCCGATCAACCTGCTTGGGGCCACGGTGTCGATGCAGGACATCATGAACCTCGTCATCTCGCTGGGCATCGTCGTGCTGCTCACCCTGTTCCTCAACCGCACGCGCACCGGCCGCTGCATGCAGGCGACGGCGCAGAACCCGGCCGTGGCCGAGATTCTCGGCGTCGACGTCAAGCGCATGGTGCTCTACACCTTCCTGATCAACGCCGCGTTGGCGGCGCTCGCCTCGTTCCTGATCACGCCCGTCTACCTCGCCAAGTTCTCGAACGGGGAGACGCTCGGCGTCATCGCCTTCATCGCCGCGATCGTCGGCGGCTTCAACCAGATCCGCGGGGCCTTGGCCGGCGGCCTGCTCATCGGCGTGCTCGACAACCTGACGGCCACCTACGTCACCGCGGAGTATCGGGCGGCGCTGCCGCTCGTGCTGCTCATCGCCATCATCCTGCTGCGGCCGCAGGGGCTGCTCGGCACTTCCGAAGGGAGGACGGTGTGACGTTCACGACCTGGTCCCGCCATCTGCTCGTCGGCCTCCTCCTCGCTGCCGCGATCCTCGCGCCGGTCGGGCAGGGCAACTACATCACCTATGTGCTGACCTCGTGGCTCATCTTCTCCATCGCCGCCATGGGCCTCAACCTGACGCTCGGCTATGCCGGGCAGGTGTCGCTGGCGCAGGCCTCCTTCATGGCCATCGGGGCCTACACCACCGCCCTGCTGACGCTGGCGGGGTGGCACTGGATGCTGGCAATGCCGGTCGGCCTCATGCTGTGCTTCGTCGTCGGGCTGGCGCTGGGCTACCCGGCGCTGCGCGTGCAGGGGCATTTCCTCGCCTTCGTCACCCTCGCCTTCAACACGCTGGTGTTCCTGGTGCTGCGTAACGAAGACTGGCTGACCGGGGGCAATTACGGCCTGATGGGCATGCCGCGGCCCGATTTCGGCATCTTCAAGACCATGCGCCAGGTCGATTTCTACTATTTCACGCTGGTCGTGACGGTCATCGCGGCGCTGGTCATGTGGGGCATCGTCCGCTCGCCCTGGGGACGCGCCTTCAAGGCGCTGCGTGAGAACCCGATCCGCGCCGAAAGCCTGGGGGTCGACACGCGCCGCATCACCCTGCTGGCCTTCGCCATCGGCTCGGCCTATGGCGGGCTCGCCGGGGCGCTGGTCACCTCGCTCGTGCAATTCATCGAGCCGGGCTCGTTCAGCCTCCTGCACTCGTTGCGCATCCTGCTGATGGTCGTGGTCGGCGGCGCGGGCTTCTTCTTCGGCCCCTTCGTCGGGGCCGCCGTGGTCATCCTCCTGCCCGAGATCCTGCGCTTCACCGAAGGCTATTATCTCATCATCTACTCCGCCCTCGTCATCGTCATGCTGGCCTTCGTTCCCAACGGCCTGCTCGGCATCGGGGCGAGGCTGCGCGAGCGCTTCCTCGCGCCTCGGCAGCGGGCGGACATGGCGCAGGGGGCGAAGCTGGAATGACGCAACCCGTCCTCTCCATCCGCAACATCACCAAGAGTTTCGGCGCCATCAGGGCCGTCGACGGCGTCTCCTTCGACGTCCACCGCGGCGAGATCCTCGGCCTCATCGGCCCCAACGGCTCGGGCAAGTCGACGCTGTTCAACTGCCTCCTCGGCCAGCTCCGGCCGGATGCGGGCCATGTCGAGGTCAACGGCCGGGACGTGTCGGGCATGCGCGCCTCCCAGCTCAACCGGCTCGGCGTCGGCCGCACCTTCCAGCAGCTGTCGGTGTTCCCCAAGATGTCCGTGCTCGACAACATCATCCTGGCCGGGCAGGAGCATCGCGGCACCATGGTCTCGCGCCTGTTCGGGGCGCCGGACGCCGGGTTGACCGAGGAGGCCGACAGGCTGATCGGCTTCTTCCGGCTGACGCACCTGCGCGATACCCTGGCCGGCTCGCTCTCCTATGGCCAGCAGAAGCTGGTCGATGCGGCGATGGCGTTCATGGCCGGCCCCAGCCTGGTGCTGCTCGACGAGCCGGCGGGCGGGGTCAACCTCACCATGCTGGCCGACCTCAAGGAGCGGCTGACGACCTACAATGCCGAGCACGGCACCACCTTCGTCGTCATCGAGCACAACATGGAGTTCGTGATGAGCCTGTGCACCCGCATCATCGTCCTGGCCGAAGGGGCCGTGATCGCGGAGGGCGCGCCAGCGGAGATCCGTGCCAACCAGGCCGTCATCGACGCCTATCTGGGAGGCTGAGACCAATGCTCGAGCTCAAGGACGTGCACGGCGGCTACGGCAAGATCACCATCCTCAACGGCGTCTCCTTCCGCATCCCCAGGGGCACCATCACCACCATCATCGGGCCGAACGGGGCGGGCAAGTCGACCGTGTTCAAGGCTATATTCGGCCTGCTCGACATCAGCTCGGGCCAGGTGCTGCTGGAGGGCAGGGATGTCACGCGGCGTACGCCGCGCCAGATGCTGGCCGAAGGTGTCTCCTACGTGCCGCAGGGCCGCAACATCGTCCCGCAGCTGTCCGTCTACCACAATCTCGAACTGGGCGGCATCACCGCACCGGACCAGGCCATGGTCCGCAGCCGCATCGAGACGGTGATGGATCAGTTTCCCATGCTGCGCGCGTTCAGGAACCGCAAGGCTATCGAGTTGTCGGGGGGCCAGCAGAAACAGCTCGAGGTGGCGCGGGCGCTGCTGCTCGATCCGAAGCTCATCCTCATCGACGAGCCCTCGATCGGCCTGTCGCCCAACCTGGTGCAGGAAGTCTTCACGACGCTTGGGCGCATGCGCGACCGGGGCGTGACCATCCTGATGGTCGAGCAGAACGCCAAGGCGGCGCTCGCCATGTCCGACTACGGCCTCGTGCTCGAACTCGGGCAGACGCGCATGCACGACGCGGCGGCAAAGCTGCTGGCCGATCCGCGTGTCGGCCAGCTGTTCCTCGGCGGGCACGTCGACATGGCGCCCGCCGCCCATACCGGTTGACCCCGTTGCGCTGCCGCGCCGCGGGCCTGGACGAGGCAGACCGCTCGGCTGACCCTTGCCGGTGCGCTCACAGGAACGGCGGGACGAACGGGTAGCGGTCGCGCGCTTCGCCTTCCTGCTCCGGCGTAGCGACGGCGTTGTCGTCGAAGCCGCTCCAGCCTTCCTGCTCGTAGATGCGGCGCAGATCCGCGATGTCGATGCCGTTGGCCCGGCGCAGCACGTCGAAGGCCATTTCGGCCAGTGCGTCGTCGACCCGGGCGCTGACCAGCGTGCCGCCGCGGCGCAGGCCCTCGGCAAAGACCTGGGCGTCGGGCTCGGGCACGCCGGCGCTGGTCAGCAGGCCGATGATGCC
>NZ_DASWVV010000119.1:0-3797 GCF_036406155.1 Devosia sp.
GCCCCGGCGGCCCCCGCCAACTAGCCGGGCGCATCGCGCAACTCCCCCGCTCTGCCGGCAGCGGCGGAGCGGGGTGACGTCACCCGCGTGCGGCGCGCCACCTCGCCACAGGTGGCGACGGATCGATCGTGCCGTCCCGGGCTGGCCTTGGGGTGGGTGCCTTTCTTGCCGCCTCCGTTGAGGCGCTGCCCCCCGGCCGGTGGGCTCGGCCGGCTCATCGATTGCGCTGCGGCGGCAACTGGAGGTGATGACATGCTGGTGCCGGGCGGGTTCAACATCCCGAAAGGCGCTGGCTCGACCTCTGGAAACGTCATCGCCGCCTGCATCAGGGGCCTGGTGACGTTCTGGCGAGGGTCGCGCGGCGTGCCGGAAAGCGTCATGTGGCGGCGGCCATGAGTTCGCGCTTCATCGGCGTCCTGGACATCGGCAGGACCAGCGCCAAGGTCGCCCTCGTCGACCTTGCGTCCCGCAGCGAAAGCATGGCGCGCAAGCTGCCCAATACGGTGCGCAGCGACGGGCCGTATCCGCATTACGACGTCGAGGCGCTCTGGGCATTTACCCTCGAAGCCCTCGCCGAGCTCAACCGGGAAGCCCCGCTCGAGGCGCTGAGCGTCACCACGCACGGGGCGAGCGCGGCGCTGGTCGGGGCTGACGGCCAACTCACCCTGCCGGTCCTCGACCACGCGTTTGCCGGACCCGACGAACTGGCGGTCGAATACGATGCGGCGCGCCCCGCCTTCACCGAAAGCTTCACCCCGCGGCTGCCGGGCGGGCTGAACCTCGGCGCGCAACTGTTCTGGCAGGCGCGGCGCTTTCCCGACGCGTTCGAGGCGGCCCGCTGGATCGTGCCCTATCCACAATACTGGTCGTTTCGGCTGAGCGGCGTCGTCGCCTCCGAGATCACGTCGCTGGGCTGCCATACCGATCTGTGGAACTTCGAGACCGACCTGTATTCCTCGCTGGTCCTCGGCCAGCGCTGGCTCCACAAGATGCCAGCGGTCCGCCCGGCCACCGACGTCCTCGGGCCGGTGTTGCCGGAACTTGCTGCGCGGCTCGGTTTGCGGCCGCATGTGCCGGTGCACTCGGGCATCGAGGATGCCAACGCCTCGCTGCTGCCGCACCTGCTGGAGCGTGAGCCACCCTTTGCGGTGGTGTCGACCGGGCCGTGGGTCGCCGTCTTCGCCCCGGGCGGCAGCCTGAGCCGGCTCGATCCCGCGCGCGGCTGCCTCGCCAACATCGATGCCTTCGGCCGGCCCGTCCCATCGGCGCGCTTCATGGGTGGTCTTGAGTTGGTCCAATTGTGCGGCGAGCAGCCGCCGGTGCCGCACGAGGCGGCCATCGCCCGCGTGCTGGAGGAGGCCATCGTGCTGTCGCCATCGGTCGCGGAGGGCTCCGGTCCCTTCCCCGAACGCCGGGCGCGCTGGAACAAGCCCCTCCATACGCTCGACCGCGGCACGGTGCACGTCGCCGTCTCGTTCTATCTGGCGATGATGACCGCCGCCTGCCTCGATCTCACCGGCGCCGACGGCGACGTCGTGGTCGAGGGGCCGTTCGCCGGCGACCGGCTCTATCTGCAGATGCTGGCCTCCGCCGTGGGCCGCCGCGTCCTTGCGACGGCGGACGCGAGCCTCGGCGCGTCCATCGGCGCCGCCCTGCTGGCGCGCCCGCCCGGCGCCGGCCCGGACCAGAAAACAGCGCTGCAGATCGTCCCCGCCATGCCCGAGATGGCGGCCTATGCCCGGTACTGGCGCAGCATCGTCGGGGACGTCTGAGCACCCTCTCGCCGAGGCAACCCGGAGCACGCCGGAAGCGTTCCGGTGCCTGCAGGAAGGAGGGCGCCATCATGACCGAGATCCGGTACCAGGTCGTGGAGCACGACGGCGGCTGGGCCTACAAGGTGGGCGATGTGTTCTCGGAGACCTTCCCGAGCCGCCAGGTCGCCACCCTTGCCGCCGAACAGGCGGCGCAGCGGCAGGCGCAGGCCGGACGCACCGAGGCCATCAGCTACCAGGATGCCGAGGGCCGCTGGCACGAGGAAATCGCCCGCGGCGACGATCGCCCCGAAACCGGCGTCGCCCGCTGACATCCGCCCCCCCGCCTGGGGCGGCGATTCAACCGGCGTTGGCCAGCCGAGCCTGCCGGGCGGCCGCCTGCGCCTCCTCGATGGAGGCAAAGGTGAGCCCGTCTATGCCGAAAGCGTGGAAGCGCACGGCCAGAAAGCGGTAGCCCTCGGGGGCCGGGACCACGACGCCGAGCGGCTCGCCGTCGACTTCTATGGTGATCGGCTTGTTGCCTCTGGGCTTGTCGACAAAGGAATGTTGCATGGAACGTGCTCCATCGGCCTGTCCTTCAGGACGGCCGGGGTGTTACCGGGGTTGTGAGACGAAGGCGTGACAGAGGTCACATTCGTTTCGGTCGGTAACACCCGATCGCACGTACTTTCGCTACGTGAATTCGCCAGCCCTGGGATTGGGTACGATCGGCTTGCAGCATGTGTCGTCCTCCCTCGGGTCTTGCGTCACGAGGCGGGATCGTCTCCCGCCGGCTCTCGCGCCACGGTTCAGCCTCGGCTTTCCGCGCAGCATTTTTGTGGCGGCCGCATGGCAGGCGCCGGATGCTTATAGGGCGATTGTCTGCCTGCGGCAACCGGCGATTAACCGAAATCTCATGCCGGAAAATACTCTATACGCCGCGTTGCGAACGGGCGAGAAACGCCCCACCGATCTGGGCCGGTGCGGCGAAACGCTTTGCCGCCGTGGGAGCGAAGCGGGCAAAACCGCCCCAGGGCTCGTCCCAGAGGTCAGCCTTGTCCCTCAAGCTGCTCGCGCAGTGACTCCAATTCGAGCCACTCGTCCTCGGCCCGGGCCAGCGCGGCCATGGCGGCGTCGAGCCGCTGGCCGGCAGCAGCGAAGACGGCGGGGTCGCGGGCATAGAGGCCGGGATCGGCCAGCGTGTCGTGGAGGGCGGCGATCTCGCGTTCCAGCCCGGCGATTTCCCCCGGCAGGGTTTCGAGCGCGTGCTTCTGCTTGAAGGAGAGTTTCTGCCTTTTCGCGGGCGGCACGGCGGCCGCGTCCGGCTTGGCCCCCCGTGGCGCGCGGGCGACGGCCGGCGGGGCGGCGACGCCGTGGCCGCGCTGGGCCACCATGTCGGAATAGCCGCCGGCATACTCGATCCATGTCCCGCCTCCCTCGGCCACGATCACCGAAGTCGCCACGCGGTCGAGGAAGTCGCGGTCGTGGCTGACGACGAGGATCCCGCCGGGGAACCGGGCCAGCCAGTCGCCGAGCCAGGCGATGCCGTCGGCGTCGAGGTGGTTGGTCGGCTCGTCGAGCAGCAGCAGTTCCGGCGACTCCAGCAGCACGCGGGCCAGCGTCAGGCGGGCCTGCTCGCCGCCGCTGATCTCGCCGAGCGTCGCGGTGTCGGGCAGGTGGGCGATGTCGAGCCGCTGCCGCACCTGCGCCAACCAGGTCTCGGCGTTCCAGCCGGCGAGGTGGGTCCAGCGGTCGTCGAGGTCGCCGTACTCGGTGAGTACCCGGTGGTCGCCGGCCATCTGCTCGCGCAGGACCTCCATCCGCGCGTTCACCGCGACCAGTTCGCCCAGGCCCTCGGCGAGGAAGTCGCCCACGGTGGCGGCCGGGTCGGGGACCTGCTGGGTGAAGTACCCGACGGTGGTGTCGGAGGAGCGCTGCACCGGCCCGTACGGGGGCGGTTGGACGCCGGCGAGCACGTTCAGCAGCGGCGACTTCCCGGTGCCGTTCGGACCGACCAGGCCGATGCGGTCGCCGCGCCCGACGATC
>NZ_DASWVV010000120.1:0-6043 GCF_036406155.1 Devosia sp.
TGGAGCGCCTGCTGGCCGACCGCGTGGCGCAACGCGGACAGCTCGAACTGACGCTGGCCCCGTCGCGACTCGCGCTCGAGGTGGGCGACGCCATCGCCGTCGCGGGAGAGGGGGAGGGGCCGTTCGAGATCACCGAAATCCGCGACGGAGCCGCCCGGCGCATCACGGCGCGGGCCATCCCGCCGCTGTTCGAGGCCGTGATCGTCTCGGGCCGCCCGGCGGCGGTACCGACGGCGGCGGTGCCGCGCGCCATCCCCGTGGTGGTGGCGGCGCATTTGCCCCCCGACCCCGCCAACCCGGGCCAGTCCCGCCTGCTGCTGGCGGCGTGCGCCAGCCCGTGGCCGGGCGAGGTGACGTTCCACGACGAGGTGACCGGCACACAGATCGCGCGGCTGACGCGCAGCTGCGCGCTCGGCGAACTGGACGCGGCGCTCGCGCCGGGCCAGGCGCTCACCTGGGACGAGACGGCGAGCCTGACCGTCCGGCTCTATGCGGGGCACCTGGCCTCGGCCGACGACGCCCTCGTACTGGCCGGCGGCAACCGGCTCGTGATCGAGACCGACAGCGGCGCCTGGGAGGTGGTGGCCTTCGCCGAGGCGCTGCTGCTCTCGCCCGGGCTGTACCGGCTGACGCGGCTGTTGCGCGGGCAGATGGGGACGGGCCACGCCATCGGCCCGGCGGCAGCGGGACGGCGCGTCGTCGTGCTCGACGACCGGCCGCTGCTGCTGGCTGCCCCCGGCCAATGGCTGGGCGAGACGCGACCGCTGCGCGCCTATGCGGGGCGCGCCGATCCGGCCGGCACCAGCGTCGCGCTCGCGCTCGACAGCGGCCCGGTGCTGCCGCTGCCCCCCGTCCATCTGCGCGCCGAGCGCGCTCCCGGTAGCGACGACGTCGCGCTCAGCTGGGTACGGCGCAGCCGCGCCGACACCGACAGCTGGGGCGTCACCGACGCGCCGCTGGAACACGCGCCGGAGGCCTACGCGGTGACGATTCTCGACGGCACCGTGCCGGTGCGCACGCTCGCCGCGGCGGCGCCCACGCTCACCTACACCGCTGCCGCGCAGGTCGAGGATTTCGGCGCGCCGCCGCCACGCTTCGGCTTCCGCGTCGCCCAGATGAGCCCGGTGTTCGGCGCCGGCCATGCCACGGAGGGGACATTCGATGCCTAGGCTGCACTTTTCGACGCTCGCCGAGCTGCTGGCGGCGCTGGCCATCCGGCGCCGGCTCCGCCGCCCCATCCCGGCGCGCCGCGCCGGGTCCGATCCGCAACCGCAACCCAGGAGAACAGACATGAACCTCGGATTCCTTGCCGGCTACCGCACCTATGTCATCGCCGCCGCCATGCTGGTGGCCGCCGTGGCGCAGCTGCTCGGCGTCGACCTGCCCAGCTTCGAGGGCCAGTCGGCCGGGCACCTGCTGATGGAGGGCCTCGCCATCATCTTCCTGCGCAAGGGCATCAAGCCGGCCGGCTGAGCAAGCGCGCCTGCCGGGCGCACCTGCCGTTCATCGGGCGTTCAGGCATGCGTTCCTATGGTCCCGGCCATGAAAAACGTAACCCTCAACATGCTGGCGGCCACCCTCGTGGCGCTGCCGCTGGCATTTGTCGTGCCTGCCACGGCCCAGGCCCAGAACGACGGGTGCCTGACCGGGCGCGAAGTCCAGCAGGCGCTCGCCGCCGGCCAGATCGTCCAGCTCAACGAGGCGATGCGGGCGGCGGGCATCAACGACGAACCGATCGGCCGGGCCAGCGTGTGCCGCCGGGACGGCCAGCTCACCTACCGGCTGAACTTCATGAACAGCGCCGGCGAGAGCGAAACCAGAGACTTGCCGGCCGAGAGCTACTGACCCTAAACTGCGCGGCAAAGGGGATCATCGACGATGCGGATTCTCGTCGTAGAGGACGACGCCAACCTCAACCGCCAGCTCAAGGACGCCCTGACCGAGGCCGGCTATGCCGTCGACGTCGCGTTCGACGGCGAGGAAGGGCATTTCCTCGGCGATACCGAACCCTACGATGCGGTGGTGCTCGACATCGGCCTGCCGCATATGGACGGGCTGAGCGTGCTCGAGGAGTGGCGCCGCGCCGGCCGCACCATGCCGGTGCTGCTGCTCACCGCCCGCGACCGCTGGAGCGACAAGGTGCAGGGGATCGACGCCGGCGCCGACGACTACGTCGCCAAGCCCTTCCACATGGAAGAGGTGCTGGCCCGCATCCGCGCCCTGGTGCGGCGCGCCGCCGGGCATTCTTCCAATGAGATCACCGCCGGCTCCGTGCGCCTCGACGTCAAGGCCGGCAAGGTGACGGTGGACGGCCATGCCGTGAAGCTGACCAGCCATGAACTGCGCCTGCTCAGCTACCTCATGCACCACAAGGGCAAGGTCATCTCGCGCACCGAACTGACCGAGCATCTCTACGACCAGGATTTCGACCGCGACTCCAACACTATCGAGGTGTTTGTCGGCCGGCTGCGCAAGAAGCTGCCGGAGGAGTGCATCCAGACGGTCAGGGGCCTCGGCTACCAGATCCTGGAAGACTGAAAGCCGTGGCCATCACGGCGGGCATCCAGAGGCTGTTCCGGCGTCCCGCGCGAAACGGAACCGGGATGCAGAAGGGGTCGATCGCCTTCTCGCTCGTCTGGCTGTCGGCGGCCTGGCTGGTCGTCGCGCTGGTGGCAACCGCCTTCCTGCTGACCGAGCTCTATTCGCGTGCGCTCGACACCTCGCTGTCGGAGACGCTGGATTTCCATGTCGAGACCCTGGTCGACCTCGCCCTCGTCAACGCCGACCCGAAAAGCGACCAGATCACCCTCGGCGACCCGCGTTTCCAGCGCACTGCCTCAGGCTGGTACTGGACCATCCACGACGCCCAGGGGGCGCTGCTCAATTTCTCGGATTCCGTCATCGGCATGGTGCTGCCGCCACTCACCGAAAGCTTCGATGCCACCAATACCCGCACGGCGGTGATCAGCGATCCGTTCGACACCAAGATCCGCGTGGTCGAGCGCAAGGTCACCATCAACGGCGTGCCCTTGCTGGTCACCGTCACCGGCAGCCTCGACGAGATCCTGGCGCTGGTCGACAATTTCCGCGGCCAGACGCTGATCGTGCTGGGCGCGGTGGGTGTGATGCTCGCGATCATGAGCGGCATCGTCGCCCGGCTGGCGCTGCGCCCGATCGGGCGCCTCGAGAGCGCCATCGAGAGGGTGCGCGAGGGCGAAAGCGAGACCGTCACCGGCCTCTATCCGCGCGAACTGGCCCCGCTCGCCGAAGAGGTCAACGAATTGCTGCGCTCCAACACGCAGATCATCGAGCGTGCGCGCAGCCAGGTGGGCAATCTCGCCCACGGGCTGAAGACCCCGCTGGCAGTGCTGCGCAACGAGGCCTCGCTCGCCCGCGAGACGCCGCTGGGCAAGGTCGTGCTGTCCGAGACGGACAAGATGAGCCAGCTGGTCACCACCTATCTCGACCGGGCACGGATCGCCGCCCGCAGCGCGGTGGTGGGCAAGAAGGCCGACGCCATCCACGTGATGCTGCGCCTCGCGCGCGTCATGGAGAAGCTCAACCCCAGGGTCACCATCGCCTTCGTGCGCCCGGACGCCTCGCTTCCCTGGTTCCGCGGCGACGAGGGGGACCTCGAGGAGATGGCCGGCAATCTGCTCGACAATGCCTGCAAATGGTCCAACGGCAAGATCGGCATCTCGATGTTCGCCGAGCGCAGCCCGCAGGGCTCCATGCTGCTGATCAAGGTGGAGGACGATGGGCCGGGCCTCACCGAGGAACAGGCCGCGCAGGTGCTCAAGCGCGGCGTCCGGCTCGACGAGAAGACGCCGGGCAGCGGCCTCGGGCTGGATATTGTCAAGGAGCTGGTTGACGTCTATGGGGGAAGCCTGCAATTGAAGCGGTCCGTGCTGGGCGGGTTGCTGGCGGAATTGCGGCTGCCCGCCGCCAAGCTCGGCGGGCTGGGGCGGAGCTGACCGTACTTTCGCCTCATTCGGTCTGAAAGAACATCTGGGTCATATCGAGAGAACGATGCAGCAGATTCCTCGTCTTTTCGCGCTACTTGGCGTCATGACCCTCGCCGGCTGCGCCACCATGAGCAGCAACTCCTCGGACCTGATGGCGCCGGGCGCCACGCTGCCGCAGCCCAATTCCGCATACCAGACCGCGAGCCTGACGCCGCCGCCGGCCCAGCAGATCGCCTCGGCCCAGGCGATGACCGACGTCACCGCCTTCATCGATCCGGCCGCGGTCGGCCTGCTCAGCGCCAAGGAAAGCGCCGAGGCCTCGAGCGCCCAGTTCAACGCCCTGCAGTTCGGCCGCCCGGGGGCGCCGCGCTCCTGGCAGGGCGACCGCGGCGCCAGCGGCCAGGTGATGGTCGGGCCCTATGTGCGCGTCAACAATATCGATTGCCGCGATTTCACCCATGTCGTGACCGTCGCCGGCAAGCAGTACAGCCGCAAGGGGACTGCCTGCCGCGAGCCCGACGGGCGCTGGTCGGTGGCGGGCTGAGCGGTTCCCCGCCGGGGAACCGCTAAACTCGATCGCTGCCGCAAAAATCTTTGTTTACCGACCGCCGCTAGGGTGGGGGAGCAACCACCCCCCATCTGCGCAGTCTGATATGTCTCTTTTCAATGCCCGTGCCGCCGCGACGCTCAAGCGGCCGAGGCCCGCCGGCGCTGCAGCCGCGGCCAGGAACGGCAAGCCCTTCCTCGGCCTGATCGACAGCAACCTGGTCAACGATCCGGTGGATTACGAGTTCGACGGCGCTGTGGCGCGGTCGCATGCCTTTGCGGCGTGGACCTGGATGGTGCGGGATGTCGCGCCCGACCTGATCGACTTGGAAGTCGGCGGCGATGACCCGGCGGCGGTGCAGGCGCTGGACGCCGTGCTGCCGGAGTTGCTCACGCGCGCCCGAACCGCGCTGGCCGAGGCCGGCGGCAGTCGCGAGGCCGAACGCCGCTTGATGGTGCAACTGGGCGGGGAGGAGGTTTTCGCCCGCCTGCCCATGGTGCTGCAGGCGCTGAGGAGCCGGGCCCTGCTCGACAAGGCGCAGAGCTTCGGCCGCGCCCTCAACGGGCTCACCGACGACGCTGCCCTGGTGGCGGCGCTGCAATCCATGCCGCTGCAGGACCATGCGACCACGGCGTTGCTCATGCAGGCCGCCGTCGGCCAGGTGACGAACCCCACGCGGCTGGTGGCGGCGGTGCTGCGGATCGCCGGCGCACCGACCGAATCCGCCATCGAGCACGCCGGCCTCGCGCCCGTGATCGACGCCGTCCTGGCGCACGCGCAGAGCCAGATTCCGGTGCTCGCCCAGATGGGGCCGTTCGCCGACGTCGATCTCATCTGCCAGGCCATCGACCGCTTCCACCGGCTGGTGCGGTCGGTGAACGGTTTCGTCGAATTCGCCCGCAACGGGCGCCGGGCCATGATCCTCGCCGCGCTGACCAAATCCGTGTCGGAGCGGGTGGAGCCCAGGGTGCGCGACGTCGGGCCCGACGTGAACAAGGCGCTGCGGCGTGCGCGCGAAGGCGCCGACCGCTTCGATCCGGACCTGCTGCTGTCGGCCCTCAACGGCGTCTACATCCTCGCCAGCGTTCGCGACGCCCGCGATTCGCTAGCGCTCAACGCCGTGTTCGACCAGACCTGGGCGCAGGTCGGCGAGGCGCTGGAAAACCATATCCCGCGCAACCTGGACGTCCTGCGCCAGCACCCGGACGACGCCGCCACGCAGCAGCGGCTCGACGCCGCCATCAAGATGGCGGAAGTGCGCTTCAACGCCGACTATGCCGACGTGCTGCGCCGTGCCCGGGACGCGGCCGAGCGGCGCACCTAGGCAGCGCTCAGTTCCCCTCGTAAGGCAGCGTCTCGCGCACCTCGACGGGGACGGGGGCGCCGCCGTCCCGCGCGACGTAGCGCATCCCCGCGCCGCGTGGCTGCTTCTCCAGCACGGCGAGGCCGCCGTCGCTGCGGCCCGGGGCCGGGCCGATGACGACGCCGGCCGCGTTGGCCGGATCGGAGTCGTCCGAATTGGCGAAGAGCA
>NZ_DASWVV010000121.1:0-28472 GCF_036406155.1 Devosia sp.
ACCTTCGCCTCGCCGCTGGCGCGGCGCCTGGCCCAGGGCGCCGGCATCGATATCGGCCTGGTCGCCGGCTCGGGCCCGCACGGGCGGGTGGTCAAGCGTGACATTGAGGCCGCCGCCGCCGGCAAGGTCCCGCTCCGCGCCGCGCCGCCCGCTTCTGCCGCTGCGCCCGCACCGACGGCTGCAGCCGCCGCTGCCGCACCCGCAATTCCCGGCGGCGGCATGACCAAGGCGCAGGTCCTCGCCCTCTACGAGGAGGGCAGCTACGACATCGTCGCCAATGACGGCATGCGCAAGGTGGTAGCCGCCCGCCTCACCGAGTCGAAGCAGACCGTCCCGCATTTCTACCTGACCCTCGACTGCCGCATCGACGACATGCTCGCGGCGCGCGAGGAGATCAACGCTGCCGCTCCCGTCAGGGACGGCAAGCCCGACTACAAGCTCTCGGTCAACGACTTGGTGATGAAGGCCTGGGCAACGGCGCTCATGAAGGTGCCGGCGGCCAACGCCACCTGGGCCGTCGACTCGATCCTCTACCACAAGCATGCGGACATCGCCGTCGCCGTGGCCGTGCCCGGCGGGCTGTTCACCCCGGTGGTGAAGGCGGTCGACACCAAGTCGCTTACGCAGATCTCCGCCGAGGTGAAGGACCTCGCCGCTCGCGCCCGCTCCAAGAAGCTCGCGCCACACGAATACCAGGGCGGCAGCAGCTCGATCTCCAATCTGGGCATGTACGGCATCAGGGAATTCGCCGCCGTCATCAACCCGCCGCACGGCACGCTGCTGGCAGTGGGGGCCGGCGAGGAGCGCGTCTATGCCGAAAAGGGCAAGGTCATGACCGGCACCTTCATGACGGTGACGCTGTCCTGCGACCACCGCTCGGTGGACGGGGCGCTCGGCGCCGAGTTGCTCGCGGCCTTCAAGGCCGTCATCGAGCACCCGATCATGATGCTGGCTTAGGAGCGGCGGGCGATGAAGACCATCCTGGCCTATGGTGACAGCCTGACCTACGGCGCCGATCCGGGGACGCTCGCGCGCCATCCGCATGAAGACCGGTGGCCGACGGCGCTGGAGGCCGGCCTCGCCGGCGCGGCCCGGGTGATCGCCGAGGGCCTGGGAGGACGCACGACGGCCTTCGACGATTTCGCGACCGCCGCCGATCGCAACGGCGCGCGCGTGCTGCCGACCCTGCTGGCGAGCCACTCGCCGCTCGACCTCGTCATCCTCTTCCTCGGCACCAACGACCTCAAGAGCTACATCAACGGCAGCGCCTTCGGCGCGGCCATGGGCATCAAGCGCCTGGTCGAGATCGTCCGCACCTTTCCCTACGGCGTCGGCGCCGGCGTGCCCGCCATCATCATCGTCGCGCCGCCGCTCACGGTCCCGACCGACCATGCCGACCTCGGGCCGATGTTCGCGGCGCGGGCCGAGGAGGCCCGCCTGTTCTCCAGATACTACAGCCGTATCGCGGCCGAGCTCGGCTGCGGCTTCTTCGATGCGGCGACGGTGGCGACGGCCAGCCCCCTCGACGGCGTGCACCTGGATGCCGGCAACACGCGGGCGGTGGGCCAGGGGCTCGTGCCGGTCGTGAAATCGATCCTCGGCCTGTGACGCGGATCCAATCGAACAGCTCACAAGAGGAGCCCATGGCAGACCAATACGATCTTATCATCATCGGTGCGGGCCCGGGCGGCTATACCGCCGCCATCCGTGCGGCGCAGCTTGGGATGAAGGTGGCGATCGTCGAGCGCGAGCACATGGCCGGCATCTGCTCCAACTGGGGATGCGTGCCGACCAAGGCCCTGCTGCGTTCGGCCGAAATCTATGGGTACATGAGCCACGCCGAGAAGTACGGCCTCACCTCCGGCGGCCCCGGCTTCGATCTCGACGCCATCATCAAGCGTTCGCGCCAGATCGCCGGGCAGATGAACAACGGCGTCCAGTTCCTCATGAAGAAGAACAAGGTCGACATCATCTGGGGTGAGGCCCGCCTGGCGGCGCCCGGCGTGGTCGACGTCGGCCAGCCCACGAAGCCCCCGGTCGAGCCGCAGCATCCGGCGCCCAAGAACCGGCTGGGCGAGGGGACCTACAAGGCCAGGAACGTCATCATCGCCACCGGAGCCCGTCCCCGGGTCCTGCCCGGCATCGAGCCCGACGGCGAGTTGATCTGGACCTATTTCGAGGCCATGAAGCCGGCCTCGTTCCCCAAGTCGCTGGTGGTCATGGGGTCTGGCGCCATCGGCATCGAGTTTGCCTCGTTCTACCGTTCGCTCGGCGCGGAGGTGACGGTGATCGAACTGCTGCCGCAGATCCTGCCGGTCGAGGATGCCGAGATTTCGGCCCTCGCCCGCAAGCGCATGGAAAAGCGCGGCATCAAGTTCCTGACCGACGCCAGGGTCACCAAGGTCGACAAGTCGAAATCGGGTGTCACTGCCCATGTCGAGCTCAAGTCGGGCGAGACCCAGCAGGTCTCCGGCGAACGGCTGATCTCGGCCGTCGGCGTGCAGTGCAACACCGAGGGGCTCGGCCTCGAGCAGCTTGGCGTCAAGCTCGAGCGCGGCGCCATTGCCATCGACGAGTACGGCCGCACCAATGTCCCGGGCGTCTGGGCCATCGGCGACGTCGCCGGCCCGCCCATGCTGGCGCACAAGGCCGAGCACGAAGCGATGATCACCGTCGAGACCATCGCCGGGCAGAAGGTGCATCCCCTCGACCGCCGCCGCGTTCCCGGTTGCACCTATTGCGAGCCGCAGGTGGCGAGCGTCGGGCTCACCGAGGCCAGGGCCAGGGAGCAGGGCCGCGAGATCAAGGTCGGGCGGTTCCCCTTCGTCGGCAACGGCAAGGCCATCGCGCTGGGGGAACCGGACGGGCTGGTCAAGACCATCTTCGATGCGAAGACCGGCGAACTGCTGGGGGCGCATCTCGTGGGCGCGGAGGTGACCGAGCTGATCCAGGGCTTCGTCATCGCCATGAACCTCGAGACCACCGAGGAGGACCTGATCCACACCGTCTTCCCGCATCCCACGCTCTCGGAGGCGATGAAGGAAGGCGTCCTTGACGCCTATGGCCGGGCGCTCAACATCTAGCGGGCCGCCAGCCGGGCCGCCCGCCTGCCGGCGGCGCGGGGCAGCCATGCGGGTCGGCGATACCCGGTCGGGCCGCGTTGGAGTAGCATTGCAGCAAAGACAGCAGCACACGGAAGGATCCTGACCATGGGCCGCATGGACGCGCGTTCGCTCCTTATCTTTCTCGGCATCGGCCTGCTCGCTGGCTTCCTCGCCAGCCTCGTCGTCGGCGGGGGAGGGCTGGTCACCTATCTGCTGAGCGGCATCATCGGCTCGTTCGTGGGCGGCTATCTGTTCTCGGCACTCAACATCAATCTCGGCATCAGGAGCGAGCTGGTGCGTCAGATCATCACTTCAACCGCCGGCGCGATTGTCGTAGTGCTCGTGGCGCGGCTCATCAGTTAGGAACTCCCGTGGTCAACCTCATCGACAAGACCGGCGCGGCGCGTCCGCGTCACCCGGAAAAGGTCAACCGCCCGGATGCCGAGGTGTTGCGCAAGCCCGAGTGGATCCGCGTCAAGGCGCCCGGGTCGCCGGTCTATCGCGAAACCCAGCAGATCGTCCGCGAGAACGGCCTGGTCACCGTCTGCGAGGAGGCGGGCTGTCCCAATATCGGCGAGTGCTGGTCGCACAAGCACGCTACGTTCATGATCATGGGCGAGATCTGCACGCGCGCCTGCGCCTTCTGCAACGTCCGCACCGGCCTGCCCAATGCGCTCGACCCGAATGAGCCGGAAAGCGTGGCGATCGCGACCGAAAAGCTCGGCCTGCGGCACGTCGTCATCACCTCGGTGGACCGCGACGATTTGCCCGACGGCGGTGCCCGCCATTTCGCCGACGTCGTGCGCGCCGTGCGCGCCCGCAACCCGCAGACCACCATCGAGATCCTGACGCCCGACTTCCTGCGCAAGGAGGGGGCGCTCGAAATTGTCGTTGCGTCCAAGCCGGACGTCTTCAACCACAATCTCGAGACGGTCCCGTCCAAGTACCTCAAGGTTCGTCCGGGGGCGCGCTACTTCCACTCCATCCGCCTGCTGCAGCGCGTCAAGGAACTCGACCCCACGATGTTCACCAAGTCCGGCATCATGGTCGGGCTCGGCGAGGAGCGGAACGAAGTCCTGCAGCTCATGGACGACCTGCGCAGCGCCGACGTCGATTTCCTGACCATCGGCCAGTACCTGGCGCCGAGCCGCAAGCACCACCCGGTTGCCCGGTTCGTCACCCCCGACGAGTTCAAGTCCTATGCGACCATTGCCACGACCAAGGGCTTCCTGCTCGTCGCCTCCAGCCCGCTGACGCGCTCGTCGTACCATGCCGGCGAGGATTTTGCCCGGCTGCGGGCGGCCCGCCTCGCCAGGCTCGCCGGGGCCTGATGCCTGACCTGTATTTCGAGCGGCACGTGCCCCACCTGCCCGAGCGCATGTACGCGCTGGTGGCCGATCTCGAGCGCTATCCGCAATTCATTCCCAACTGTACCGCCATGGACGTCAAGCGCGACCGCGGGCAGCCGGGAGACGTGCGGCTGGCGCGGATGACGATCCGCTTCGGGCCGCTGACGCAGTCCTACACCAGCCGGGTCACGGCGGATCCGCAGACCCGCACGATCGAGGCCAAGGCGGTCGACGGCCCGTTCAGCTATCTGGTCAGCAAGTGGCGCTTCGAGCCGGAGGGGGAGGGCACCCGGATCCGGTTCGACATCGATTTCAAGTTCAACAACCCGGTCATCGCCAAGCTGGCCGAGCCGGCCTTCGCCGCCAAGCAGAACGAGATCGTCGATGCCTTCGTCGACGAGGCCGACCGCCGCTTCGGCAGCTGAGGCCCTCAGGCCCTCGCGGCCTTGAGCAGCAGTCTCAGCGCCTCGGCCACCGATGCCTGCCTGATGCCGTCCCGGTCGAGGTCGGCGAAGTTCTTCTTCACATGCGTGGTGCCGTCGGCGCTTGCCACGGCGAAATGCACGAGGCCGACCGGCTTTTCCTTCGACCCGCCGGTCGGTCCGGCAACCCCCGTCACGGCGACCGCAAGATGCGTACCCGCCACCGCCAGGGCGCCTTCGGCCATAGCCATGGCCACGTCCTTGGAGACGGCCCCGTGCTGCCGGAGCAGCGCGTATGGGACCCCCACCATGGCGATCTTGGCCTCGTTGGCGTAGGTGACGTAGCCGCCATAGACCACGTCGGAGGCGCCGGAGATCGAGGTCAAGGCCGCCGCGACGAGCCCGCCGGTGCAGCTTTCCGCGGTGGCAACCGTCAGCCCCGCCGCGGCAAGGGCGGCAACCGTCTCCTGCGCCAGCATGGCGATCTCTTCGGGCATCCTCATCTCAGTCCGTCCTCGGCAGTTCGATGCTGGCGGCCGCCATGGCGACGATGCCCTCCTCGCGGCCGACGAAGCCGAGCCGCTCGCTGGTGGTCGCCTTGATCGCGACGCGCGTCGGCGATATCTGGCAGGTTGCCGAAATCGTCCGTTTCATCGTCTCCACGTGCGGGCCGATTCGGGGCGCCTCGCAGACGATGGTGACGTCGAGGTTGACGATCCGCCCGCCGCGCCCCAGCACCAGGTCGACCGCGTGGGCGAGGAAGAGCGTCGACGCGGCGCCCTGCCACTGTGGGTCGCTTGGCGGGAAGTGCACGCCGATATCGCCTTCGCCGAGGGCGCCGTAGATCGCGTCGGTGAGCGCGTGCAGCGCCGCGTCGGCGTCGGAGTGACCGGCGAGCCGGTGCGTGTGCGGGATGCCCACCCCCCCGAGCCACACCGTGTCGCCCTCGGCGAACGGATGTACGTCGTAGCCGGTGCCGACCCGTGTCTCCATGCTGCCTTCCCCCGCGATGATGCGCTCCGCCCGGGCGAAGTCCTCGGGCAGCGTCAGCTTGATGTTGCGCGTGCTGCCGCGGGTCATCCGCACGGTCATGCCCGCCCACTCGGCAATCGCCGCGTCGTCCGTGAAATCCTGCGGCTCGCGCGCCGCCGCCTCGTGCGCCGCAAAGATGGGGGCGAAGTGAAAGCCCTGCGGCGTCTGGGCGGCAAACAGTTCGTGCCGGTCCTGGGTCCCGGCCACGGTCAGCCGGTCGGTCGAGCGCTTGATGGTGTCGATCACCGGCACCACGGGCAGGGCCGCTTGGTGCTCCTCGAGCGCGAGCAGGACCGCTTCGATGAGCCCGCCGTCGACGAAGGGGCGCACCGCGTCATGGATCAGGACGTGGTCGGGTCGGTGCGCCTGTAGCGCCCGCAGCCCGGCCAGCACCGACGCCTGGCGGCTGGCGCCGCCCGTGACGGCGGGCAGGAGCCGTGCGTCGGCCAGCCCGAGCGCCCGATAGCGCTCCTCGTGCCCGGGGTGGATCACCGGCAGGATCCACCTGATTTCCGGCACTTCGAGCAGGGCGCCGATGGTGCGGCCGAGGACCGGCACGCCCTGCACCGGACGATACTGTTTCGGCTCGCTGTCGCCGTTGGCGATGGCCCGCTCGCCGCGACCGGCGGCGACGACGATGGCGGCAATGGTTCGGTTGCTGTTCAAGGATGTTGACGTCGGGTCTGGTGAAAGCTAGCGCCGATGCTCTATCGGGGCGCCCGGCAGCCGGCAAGCCCGCCCGGCGCTGCGGCGCCCTGTCTGCCATATCCCTGTTGCGCCCGGAACAAAACTGATTATTGTGCGGGCACTTTCTGGAAATGATCAAATCTGGAGCATTGGGTGACTGAGCTCGCCGGCACATTGAGCATTGGCGGCCGCGATCTGGCCAACCGGGCCTTCCTCGCCCCGATGGCCGGCATCACCGACGCGCCCATGCGCCGGCTCGCCGAGCGCTTCGGCGCCGGTCTCGTCGTCTCCGAGATGATCGCCAGCGCGGCGCTGGCCACCGGCCACCACGAGATGGTGCGCAAGCTCGGCAAGGCCGGCGCGCAGCCGCACGTCGTCCAGCTCGCCGGCTGCGAGGCGCAGTGGATGGCCCGCGGCGCCGAGATCGCCGAGGCGGCCGGCGCCGACATCGTCGACATCAACATGGGGTGCCCGTCCAAGCGCGTCACCAACGGCTATGCCGGGTCCGCCCTCATGCGCGTGCCGGACGAGGCCCTGCGGCTGGTCGATGCGGTCGTTGGCGCCACGGCGCTGCCGGTCACCGTCAAGATGCGGCTGGGGTGGGACGATGCCAGCCTCAACGCCCCCGACCTGGCGCGCCGCGCAGTCGATGCCGGGGCGCGCATGATCACGGTGCACGCCCGGACGCGCCAGCAGTTCTACAAGGGAAGGGCACGCTGGGAGCTGGTACGTGCGGTGGTGGAGGCCGTCCGCGTGCCCGTCGTCGTCAACGGCGACATCGTCGATCTCGATGCTGCCCGCACCGCGCTGGCCCAGTCGGGCGCGGCCGCGGTGATGATCGGGCGCGGGGCTCAGGGCCGGCCGTGGCTGGTGGGGCAGGTGGGCGCGGCGCTCGCCGGCCGGCCGGTCCCGGCCGTCCCGAACTATGGAGCCCTCGCCGACCTGGTGCTCGAACACTACGACGCGATGCTGGCCTGCTACGGCGAGGCGCTGGGGGTGCGGGTCGCGCGCAAGCATCTGGGCTGGTACCTCGAAGCGGCAGGCATGGCGCCGGGTGCGGAAAGCCGGCGGGCCCTGCTTGCCTCGGACTCCGCGAGCGAGGTCAAGCGGCTGCTCTCCGCGTTGCCGTTCGAAGAGTGGAGGCAAGCGGCATGAGTGGGACGCCCGCCGCCAGCCTGTCGACGTCGGTGCTGCAGGCGCTCCCGCAGCCGGTGATCGTGTGCGACCAGGATCACGGCATCGTCTTCGTCAACTACGCTGCCGAGGCCTTCTTCGGCGCCTCGCTGAGCGTGCTCAGCCGCCTGCGCCTCGATGATCTCATCGCCTTCGGCTCCCCCATCATCGGGCTCGTCGACGCCGTCCGCGCCCGACATGCCCCCATGACCGAATACCGGGTCGGCGTCGGCTCCTCCCGGTTCGGCGACGGCGGCGACGAGCGCATCGTCGACGTTTTCGCCAGCCCCATCTCCGAGATGGAGGGTCGGGTGGCGCTGCTGTTCCAGGAGCGCACCATAGCCGACAAGATCGACCGCCAGCTGGTGAGCCGGGGAGCCGCGCGCTCGGTCACGGGGCTGGCCGCGATGCTCGCACACGAGATCAAGAACCCGCTCTCCGGGATCAGGGGCGCGGCGCAGTTGCTCGAGCAGAGCGTCACCGCTGACGAACTGCCGCTCGCTCGTCTCATCCGCGAGGAGACGGACCGCATCGTCGGGCTGATCGACCGCGTCGAGGTCTTCGGTGACGACCGGCCGCTCGATCGCGACCCGGTCAACATCCACGTCGTGCTCGACCGCGTGAAGCTGCTTGCCCGCAGCGGCATCGCGCGCGGCATCGCCTTCTACGAGGAGTACGACCCGTCCCTGCCGCCGGTGCACGGCAACCGCGACCAGTTGGTGCAGGTCTTCCTGAACCTGGTGAAAAATGCCGCGGAAGCCCTTGTGCATACGCATAAACCAGAAATCCGCATTTCGACCGCCTTCCGCCCAGGGATCCGCATCGCGGTGCAGGGGGTGACGCAGCGGATCTCGCTGCCGCTCGAGATCGTGATCGAGGACAACGGTCCCGGGGTGCCGCCGGAGATCGTGCCGAACCTGTTCGATCCGTTCGTCACCACCAAGCCGACCGGGTCGGGCCTCGGCCTGGCGCTGGTGGCCAAGCTGGTGGGCGATCACGGCGGCGTCGTCGACTGCGACAGCCGGCCGGGCCGCACCAGGTTCCGCATCCTGCTGCCGGTGGCGACGGCCGCGGTCGCAACGGCCAACGAGGAGGTTCCCGCGGCATGAGCCACACCGTCCTGCTGGCCGACGACGACGCCGCCATCCGCATGGTGCTCAACCAGGCGCTGACCCGGGCCGGCTACGAGGTGCGTCCCACTGGCAACCTGTCGACCATGTGGAACTGGGTGTCGCGCGGCGAGGGCGACCTGCTCATCACCGACGTGGCCATGCCCGACGGCAGTGCCTTCGAGATCATGCCCAAGATCAGGAAGCTGCGGCCCGACCTGCCGATCGTGGTGATGAGCGCGCAGAACACCTTCATGACCGCCATCCGCGCCAACGAACTGGGCGCCTACGAATACCTCCCCAAGCCGTTCGACATCACGGAGGTCCTGTCGGTGGTGGCGCGCGCCCTTGCCGAGGTCAGCCGGCCGTCGCGCGACGAGCGCCGCGCGGAGGAGCCGGGCGAAGCCATGCCGCTGGTCGGGCGCTCGGCGGCCATGCAGGACATCTACCGGGCGCTGGCCCGGCTCATGCAGACCGACCTGACGGTGATGATCACCGGCGAGAGCGGCACCGGCAAGGAACTCGTCGCCCGCGCCCTGCACGATTTCGGCAAGCGCCGCAACGGCCCGTTCGTCGCCATCAACATGGCGGCCATTCCGCGCGACCTGATCGAGGCCGAGTTGTTCGGCCACGAGAAGGGCGCCTTCACCGGCGCCACCGCGCGCTCCTCCGGCCGCTTCGAGCAGGCCGAGGGTGGCACGCTTTTCCTCGACGAGATCGGCGACATGCCGATGGAGGCGCAGACCCGCCTGCTGCGCGTGCTGCAGGCCGGCGAGTACACGATGGTCGGGGGGCGCACGCCGATCAGGAGCAACGTCCGCATCGTCGCCGCAACGCACCGCGATCTCGGCCAGCTGATTCGTCAGGGCCTGTTCCGCGAGGACCTGTTCTACCGTCTCAACGTCGTCCCCATCCGCCTGCCGCCGCTGCGCGAACGAGTCGACGATATCGGTGACCTGGTGCAGCATTTCCTGCGCGCCGCCCCGCCGGGCGCCGAGGCCAAGACCATTGCTCCGGAGGCCATTCGCGTGATGCAGGCCTACTCCTGGCCCGGCAACGTCCGCGAACTGGAGAATCTCGTCCGCCGCCTGTCGGCGCTCTATGCCGACGAGGTCATCTCCGCCGAGATCGTGCAGAACGAACTCGCCATCGCCGACCGCTCGCCCGCGGGCCCTGCCGCCGGCGCGGTCGATCTGTCCACGGCCGTCGAAGCCCATCTGGCGCAAGTGCTGCGCGAGCATGCGCCGGACCTGCCCCCGGCGGGGCTGTATCAGCGCGTCCTCGACCGCGTCGAGGCGCCCCTCATCGCGATGGTGCTCAACGCCTGCGGTGGTAACCAGATCCGGGCGGCCGACGTGCTCGGGGTCAACCGCAACACGCTGCGCAAGAAGATCCGCTCCCACGGCATCGAAATCGTCAGGCAGTCGCGCCGGCAGGGCTGAGCGGGGCCGCACCAATCCTGTGGCGAAATCGCCACGTCGCTGCTGAGCGCCTGCGACCCCGCCCCGGGGAGGGTGTCACATTTCAGCAACATTTCTCTTGAAGGGTAGTGAGGGGTGGGCCAACATCGCGGCTCCGATCCCGTCTCACGCGCCGGTAGCTGCATGAACGACGCTGCGCAAGCAAGCACCATCATCCTGCCGCGGGCAGAAGCGGCTGCGGTCGCGTTGCCGCGCTCGGCGCTGTTCGGCGGCAGCAAGCAGGCCATCCGCACGCTCGGCCTCGCCATCGTGCTGCTGTCGGTGTTCGTTTCCTCCGGCTCCTTCCTGATCATGACGGGGGCGACCGACATCGAGCCGACGCCCGAGGTCTGGTCCATCATCTGGATCGTCAATGGCCTGCTGGTGCTGATGGTGATCGCGCTGGTGCTGACCGAGGCCGCGCTGCTGTTCCAGGCCCGCCTGCGGGGAGAGCCCGGCGCGGGTCTGCAGATCCGCATGGTGACGATGTTCGCCGCCGTCGCCGCGCTCCCGGCGGCGCTCGTCGCCGTCGTCGCCACCATCTCGCTCAACCAGGGTCTCGACCAGTGGTTTTCGGAACGCACGCGGACGATGGTGGAAAGCTCGCGCCTGGTCGCCCGCTCCTACATGCTGGAGCACGCCCAGGTGCTGCGCGACGACATCATCTGGGTCGCCAACGAACTCGAGCAGGCCCGCGGCACGTTCGAGGCCGACCGCGAGAAGTACCAGCGCATCCTGACTGCCCTGGCCGTGACCCGCTCGCTGCCGTTCACCTCGCTGATCTCCGCCGACGGCGATACGCTGATGCGGGCCCAGATCAACGCCCAGGGCACCATCCCCAGGGTGCCCGACGGGCTCACTTCGGGCGTCGACGTGGGGGCGCCGACGCTGATTGCGCCCGGCCGCACCAACCTCGTGGGGGCGGTGGTCAAGCTGCGCGGCTACAACGACACCTACCTGTTCGTGGCCCGCCCGGTCGACCCGGAGGTGCTCGAGTTCATGCGGCTCACCGACGAGAACATCACCGAGTACCGCGAGTATGAATCGAACCGGCTGGTGTTCCAGATTACCTTCACCATCATGTATGTCGGCCTGGCGCTCGTGCTGCTGCTCGCCGCCCTGTGGATCGGCATTGCCCTCGCCAACCGCTTCGTCAATCCCATCCGCAACCTGATGGTGGCATCGAGCCGCGTCAGCGATGGAGACCTCGACGTGCAGGTTCCCGTGCAGCGCGGACGCGGCGACCTGCGCGACCTGCTCAACCGCTTCAATACCATGACGCAGCAGTTGAAGACGCAGCGCGAAGCCCTTGTTGATGCAAGCGAAACAAACGAGAAACGTCGCCAGTTCACCGAGGCGGTGGTGGAAGGCGTGTCGGCCGGCATCGTCGGCCTCGACCCGTTCGGCGGGATCACGCTGGTGAACGCCCGTGCCGCCGAAATGGTCGGACGGGACGAGATCTCCCTCGTCGGCGAGAGCATCGAGAAGGTCATTCCCGCCCTCGGGCCGATCATCGAACGCGCCAAGTCGTCGCGCCGCGGCCAGATCCGCGACCAGATCGAGATCGGCTCGGGGCCGGACTACCGGACCTACCAGGTGCAGCTGACCCGTGAAGGCACGATGACCGAAAGCAAGGGCTTCGTGGTCACCCTCGACGACATCACCGACCTGCTGTCGGCGCAGCGCACCGGTGCCTGGGCCGACGTGGCGCGCCGCATCGCGCACGAGATCAAGAACCCGCTGACGCCCATCCAGCTCTCGGCCGAACGGTTGCGCCGCCGCTATGCCAGCAAGCTCAGCGACGATTTCGAGGTGTTCGACAAGTGCATCAACACCATCGTGCGCCAGGTGGGGGACATCGGCCGCATGGTCGACGAATTCTCCTCCTTCGCCCGCATGCCGACGGCGCAACTGGAGAAGGGAGACCTGTCCGACGCCATCCGCCAGGCGGTCTTCCTCGAAAGCGTGCGCATGCCGGAGGTGGCGATCAAGGTCGATCTGCCGGACGAGGCGATCGCCGCGCATTTCGACAAGCGCCTGATTTCCCAGTGCCTCACCAACCTGCTGAAGAACGCGGCGGAGTCGATCGAGGGGGCAGGGCTGGACGCCATCCGCGATCCGGTGATCATCGCGTCGGCGCGGGTCGAGGGCGATTTCGTTCGTGTCTCGGTTTCCGACAACGGCAAGGGCTGGCCCAAGGAAAACCGCAACCGCCTGCTCGAGCCCTATATCACCACGCGCGACAAGGGCACCGGCCTGGGGCTTGCAATTGTCGCCAAGATCATAGAGCAGCACGGTGGCAAGGTTGAGTTGATCGACGCCGAGCCGGACGCCAATGGCAGGATTGGCGCCTGTTTCACCTTCACATTGCCGGTCGAGGCGCCCGAGCCCGACGCAGCAGCGGCACCCAGTTCGGGCGAACCAGCGCAGGGGGCCGCAGCGGGCCAGACACAGCCAGACAGTCAAGCGGGTGGGGCGAAACCCGAAAACCAGCAAGAGGAGCCGCAATTGCCTGCGGTCGAGAATTTCTGATGGCTCTCGATATCCTGATCATTGACGATGAAGACGATATCCGCGACCTGATCGCCGGCATTCTGGAGGATGAAGGCTACGAGACCCGACAGGCGCACGATGCCGATTCGGGCCTCAACGAGATCGCCCGGCGCCGCCCGAGCCTCGTCTTCCTCGACATCTGGATGCAGGGCAGCCGGCTCGACGGCCTGCAACTGCTCGACGTCTTCCAGTCGCAGCACCCGGACATGCCGGTGGTGATGATCTCGGGGCACGGCAATGTCGAAACCGCCGTCTCGGCCATCCGTCGCGGCGCCTACGACTACATCGAGAAGCCGTTCAAGATCGACCGGCTGCTGCTGATCACCCAGCGCGCCATGGAGGCGGCCCGGCTCAAGACCGAAGTGGCCGATCTGCGCGAACGGTCGACCAACAAGATCGTGGAGATGGTGGGGTCGTCGCCGACGCTGCAGCAGGCGAGGGGGGTGATCGAGAAATCGGCGCCGACCAATTCGCGCATCTTCATCTCCGGTCCCTCGGGCAGCGGCAAGGGGCTGTGTGCGCGGCTGATCCACCAGAAGAGCCCGCGCGCCGATGCGCCGTTCGTCGAGATCAACTGCTCGCTCTATTCGCCCGACGAGGTACAGGTCGTGCTGTTCGGGCGCGAGATCCGCGAGCGGCCCGGCACGCTCCGCGTCGAGGTCGGGGCGCTGGAGCGGGCGCATGGCGGCACGCTCTATCTTTCGGAAGTGGCGACGCTGCCCATGGCGGCCCAGGGCGCCCTGTTGCGCACTCTCGTCGAGAACAAGTTCAACCGGGTCGGCGGCTCGGTCGCCGTGCCCATCGATGTGCGCGTGATTTCCTCGAGTTCGCAGAACGTCGCCCAGTTGATCGAGGACGGCCAGTTCCGTTCCGACCTGTTCCACCGGCTGTCGATCGTGCCGCTGCACCTCACTCCGCTCAAGGAACGGCGCGAGGACGTTCCCCCGCTCGTCAGCGTCTTCATCGAGCAGGTCTGCCGCATGCACAGCCTGCGCAGCCTGTCCGTCGGCGAGGATGCCGTCGCCGTGCTGCAGGCCCAGGATTGGCCGGGCAATGCCCGCCAGTTGCGCAATTCCATCGAGCGCCTGCTCATCCTGGTCAAGGACCAGGCGCCGCCCGACGGCATCATAAACGCCGCCATGCTGCCCCCCGATATCGGGGAGGTGCTGCCGACGGTCGGCGACACGGACGCTTCGGCGCACCTGATGAGCCTGCCGCTGCGCGAGGCGCGGGAAGTGTTCGAGCGGCAATACCTGCTGGCGCAGATCGAGCGCTTCGGCGGCAATATCTCCAAGACGGCGGAATTCGTCGGCATGGAGCGCAGTGCCTTGCACCGCAAGATCAAATCCCTTGGCTTGTGACGGCGCCATTGCGGCGCCGGGTAGGCAGGGTAGCGGCTTTGTGCCATAATTGCCGGGCGCGGACGTACGATTGCGAGACTCGGGAGAGGGAGCGGCGGCGGCCCGCCCGGACAAGGAAACACCGGATGGCCCCAGGGCCGTCCTCGGCAATGACCCGCGAAAGAGGCCACAAATGCCCGGCGAAAAGACGCAGAACCTTCAGGACGCCTTCCTCAACCATGTTCGCAAGCAGAAGGTCCCGGTGACCATCTTCCTGGTCAACGGGGTGAAGCTGCAGGGCGTGATCACCTGGTTCGACAATTTCTGCCTGCTGCTGCGCCGCGATGCGCAGTCGCAGCTCGTCTACAAGCACGCGATCTCGACCATCATGCCGGGTGGCCCGATCCAGCTCTTCGATCCGGAACATCCGGGCGAAGACTGACAGCGGCGATGACCGGCGATGACAACGACGCCGACGGCCGCAAGCCCGGTCCGCAGCCCTTCGTAGACCGGCGGGCGGCGCCGACGCGTGCCGCGCTGGTGATCCCCGAAATCCGCGGCCAGGCCTCCGGCCACGGGGTCCAGTCCCGCAAGGCCGAGTTCGAGGGGCTGGCCGGTGCCATCGGCCTCGATATCGCCTTCTCCGAAATCGTGAAGGTGCGGGAAGTCCGGCCGGCGACGTTCCTCGGCGGCGGCCACGTCGCCGAACTGGCGAAGCGCGTCGAGGACGGCGCCATCGAACTGGTCGTGGTCGACGCGGCCCTGTCGCCCATCCAGCAGCGCAACCTCGAGCGCGAGACCGGCGCCAAGGTCCTCGACCGGACGGCGTTGATCCTCGAGATCTTCGGCGAACGCGCCGCTACCCGCGAGGGCGTGTTGCAGGTCGAACTCGCCCATCTCAACTACCAGAAGAGCCGGCTCGTGCGCTCCTGGACGCACCTGGAGCGCCAGCGCGGCGGTTTCGGCTTCTTGGGCGGCCCGGGCGAGACGCAGATCGAAAGCGACAGGCGGCTGCTGCAGGATCGCATCAAGCTCCTCGAGGAGCGCATCGAGAAGGTGCGGCAGACGCGCGAGCAGCAGAAGGGCAGGCGGGATGCCGCCCCCTACCAGGTGGTGGCGCTGGTCGGCTACACCAATGCCGGCAAGTCGAGCCTGTTCAACGCGCTGACCGGGGCGAAGGTCTTCGCCGAGAATCTGCTGTTCGCCACGCTCGATACCACCGTGCGCAAGCTCACGCTGCCGCATGGCCGCGAGGTGATGCTGTCGGATACCGTGGGCTTCGTCGCCGACCTCCCGCACGACCTCGTCGCCGCCTTCCGCGCCACCCTCGAGGAGGTGCTCGAGGCCGACGTCATCCTGCATGTCCGGGACATTTCCAACCCGGATCACGCGGCGCAGGCCGCCGACGTGCTGCAGGTGCTGGCGGAATTGGGGGTCGCCGCCGACAAGGTGCCGGTGATCGAGGTCTGGAACAAGATCGACCTGCTGGAGCGCGGCGCCGACGGCGTGTCCCCTGCGCTTGCCGCGGCCACGCCCGCCGGCCGCGTGGCCGCGACCGTGCCGGTGTCGGCCCGGACCGGCGAGGGTCTGGACAAGCTGCTGGCGGCGATCGAGGCGACGCTGGCGGCAACCAGCCGCACGTTCCGCGTGCGCATCGCCCACGCCGACGGCGCCGATGTCGGCTGGCTCTACGGCCACGCCGAAGTCGTCGGCAAGGAAGACGTCGACGAGCAGGCGCAAATGTTCGAGGTGCGGGTCGATCCGCGCCACAAGGCGGCCTTCACCCGGCGCTTCCGCGGGCGCATCACCGGCTCGGCCTGAGGCAGGGGTTCAGTCCCCGCCCGCCGCCTTGTCCCGCGCCCGGATCTCGTTCCAGTAGCCGTCCAGCCGTTCGAGCCCGGCCTCGGCGAGCTTCACGCCGTCCTCCTCGGCGCGCGCCTCGACGTGGAGGAAGCGGCGCGTGAACTTCGCGTTGGCGTCGCGCAGTGCCGTCTCGGCGTCGATCCCGGCGTGCCGGGCGAGGTTGGCGACGGCGAAGAGGAGATCGCCGATCTCCTCCTGCAGCGCGCCCCTGTCACCCCCGGTAAGGGCGGTGCCCACCTCGTCGAGTTCCTCGCGCACCTTGTCCATGACGGCGTCCGTGTCCGGCCAGTCGAAGCCGACCCCGGCCGCCCGCCGGGTGAGTTTCTCGGCCCGGTTGAGCGCGGGCAGGGCGTGCGGCACGTCGTCCAGCAGCGACGGCGGCGGCCCGCCGGCCCCGCGCCGGGCGGCCTTGTCGGCCCGCTCCTCCGCCTTGATCGCCTCCCAGCGCCGCTTCACGGCCCTGGCGTCATCCGCCGCGTCCGGACCAAACACGTGCGGGTGCCGCCGGATCAGCTTGCCGGTAATCGCTTCCACCACCTCGCCGAAGGCGAAGCTGCCGCGCTCCTCGGCCATGCGCGCGTGGAAGACGACCTGCAGCAGCAAATCGCCCAGTTCATCGCGCAAATCGTCGAAATCGCCGCGCTCGATGGCGTCGGCCACCTCGTAGGCCTCCTCGATCGTATAGGGGGCGATGCTCGCAAAGTCCTGCTCGAGGTCCCAGGGGCAGCCGGTGCCGGGCGTCCTGAGCGCCGCCATGATCTCGAGCAGGCGGGAAATATCCTTGGAAGGTGTCATCGGGCGATGCTAGCGCGTCGCCCGCACCGCCAAAACCCGTTTGAGGCCGGCCACCGGCTTGTCCACAGGCCGCCGGGCCCGGCCGCGTGCGTCATGGCCGGAACGGCCGGCCCGGCGGCAGCAGCAGGTTGTCGACATAGCAGTAGCGCCACGCTTCCCCGGGCTCGTAGGACTGGATGATGGCGTGCTGCGTTTCGTGGAAGTGCCGGCGGGCATGCTGGTTCGGCGAGTTGTCGCAGCAGCCGACATGCCCGCATACCAGGCAGACGCGCAGGTGCACCCAGCGGTCGCCCAGGGCGAGGCAGTCCGGGCAGGCGTCGGGCGAGTCCGGCACGACGTCGGCGATCTGGCTGCGATGCTCACACCTGCTGCCGGCCATCGGCGGCCTCCTTGTCCTCGGCCGGTTCGGCAGCGAGCCGCAGCGGCAGCACGATGCGGAACTCCGTCCGCCCCGGGCGGGTCTCGAAGCCGATGCGCCCGCGGTGCCGGTTGACGACGATGTTGTGCGCGATGTGCAGGCCGAGCCCCGTGCCCACGCCCTGCGCCTTGGTGGTGAAGAACGGCTCGAAGATGCGCGGCGCGACGTCGTCCGGAATGCCCGGCCCGCTGTCGGCGATGCGCACTTCCACTTCGTCCCCCAGCCGGCGGGCGGCGATCTCGAGCCGTCCGCTGCCGCCCATGGCCTGCACGGCGTTGTCGACGATGTTGGTCCACACCTGGTTGAGCTCTCCGGCATAGGCCTCGACCTTCGGCAGGTCGGCCGGGAAGTCGCGCACCACCTCGACGCCGTGCTTGAGCTTGTGGTTGAGGATCATGAGCGTGTCGTCGATGCTGGCGGCGATGTCGACGTCCTGCACCGGGGCCTGGTCGAGATAGGCATACGACTTGACGGCGCGGACGATGCCGGAGATCGCGCTCGCGGCGCGCCCGATCTCGTCCAGCAGTTGCTGGACGGCAAGCCCCGCCGCGAGCCATTGCAGCACCGCCGTCCGGTGCGCGGCGGCGAAAGCGGGGGCGAGCGCCTCGACGCGGGCGGCCGTCCAGCCATAGGCCGCCATGGCCGGCGCCATTTCCCACGGCTCCTCCGTGCCCAGGGCTTCGAGCGCTGCGGCCAGCCTGGGCTCCTCCTTGCGCGCCGCGGCGTCTTCCTGGCGCGTCCGCCCGCAGGTGGCGACGGCAATCTCGAGGTCGGCGAGGCCCTGGCGCTCGTCGGGACCGAGGTCGAGGCTGCTCAATTCGACGGTGTGGCGGCGGAACGTCTCGAACGCCTCGTTCAGGTACCCGGCGCTGCGCTGGATCGCCGCCGCCGGGTTGTTGAGCTCGTGCGCGAGGCCGGCGGCGAGCGTCCCGAGCGCCGCCAGCTTGTCGCTCTGGATCAGCGACGCCTCCGTGCTGCGCAGCCGCCCGGCCACCGTGCGCAGCAGCGTCGTTGCCGCTTCTGGCCGCCGCGCCAGCAGCTGGCGGAACGCCTCCGGGCCGATCGCCAGCAGCCGACTCGGCTCGACGGCGCGCACCGAGGCCGAGCGCGGCGCCTGTTCGAGCAGCGACATCTCGCCGAGGAACTCGCCCGGCCGGCGCGTCGCCAGCGTGACGTCCCGATCCTTGTCGCGCTTGGAGACTTCCAGCGCTCCGGACAGCACGATGTAGAGCGTATCGCCGATCGCCCCCTCGGTGATCACCTGTTCGCCGGGCGCTGCGGCGATCTCCTCGGCTCCGGCCCACAGCGCTTCCGCCTCGTCGTCGGTGAGGTCCGCGAACAGCGGCACCTGCCGGATCATGGCGCTGCGGTCGGCGGGAGCGGCGGCGGCGTCAGGCACGGGCGGGCGTTCCCGGTTCCGGGGCAGGGGGCTGCATCGGGGAGGGTGCCTTGAGGTGCTGGTGCACGAAGCTCACCGCCATGGCGCCCTCGCCGACTGCCGAGGCGATACGCTTGGTCGATTGCTGGCGCACGTCGCCGGCCACGAAGATCCCCGGCACGCTGGTTTCCAGCCAGAACGGCTCGCGATCCACGCTCCAGCCGTTCGGCCTGCGGTTGGCCTCGCGCTCGAGATTGGGGCCCGAGAGGATGAAGCCCTGCCGGTCGAGCTGCAGCTGGCCGTCGAGCCACCCCGTGCGCGGCGACGCGCCGATGAAGACGAACACGGCGTGAGCCGGATGGCGCGTCACTTCCCCGGTGGCGGTATCGCGCACCGACACCGCCTCGAGCCGCTCGTCGCCATGCAACTCGGCAACGGCGACGTTGGTCATGACGGCGATGTTGGGTGCCTCCTCGATGCGCTCGATCAGGTATTTCGACATGCTCTCGGCGAGCGATGCGCCGCGCACCAGCAAGGTCACCGATCGGGCATGCAGCGCCAGGTACAGTGCCGCCTGGCCGGCCGAATTGCCGGCGCCGACGACGAACACGTCCTCGCCCTTGACGGCGAGCGCCTCGGTGATCGCCGCGCCGTAGAACAGCCCGGCGCCGGCCAGCCGGTCGGCCCCTGGCACGTCGAGCAGCCGGTAGGAGACCCCGGTCGCCACGATCAGCGCCTGCGCCGCGACCTGCGAGCCGTCGCTCAGCGTCAGCAGGTGATAGCCGTCGCGGGTCTCCAGCTTCGTCGCCTCCATGGGCGTGAGGATCTCGGCGCCGAACCGTCGCGCCTGGGCCACGCCGCGCCGCGCCAGGTCGGCGCCGCTGAGCCCCACCGGAAAGCCCAGATAGTTCTCGATGCGCGAGCTGGTGCCGGCCTGGCCGCCCGGGGCTTCGCGCTCGATCAGGAGCGTGCGCAGCCCCTCGGACGCGCCGTAGACGGCGGAGGCCAGCCCGGCCGGGCCGGTGCCGACGACGATGAGATCGTAGGTCTTCGACACGGCGCGCGTATGCAGGCCGACCTTCTCGGCGAGGGCGGCGATGTCCGGCTGCACCAGCGCGGTGCCGTCGGCGAGCACCACCAGCGGCAGCGGCGCCTCGTCGGCGCCGGCAAGCGTGCGCAACTGGCGCGCCTCATCGTCGGCCTCGATGTCCAGCCAGCGATAGGGGATCAGGTTGCGGGCGAGGAAATCGCGGATGCGGTGACCGTCGGCGGACCAGCGGTGGCCGATGACCCGCACGCCCTCGAACACCGGCTGGTAGCCGGCCCGCCAGTCGTCCAGCAGGTCGTCGAGAACGGGATAGAGGTTCTCTTCCGGCGGGTGCCACGGCTTCATCAGGTAGTGGTCGAGGCGCACCTCGTTGATCGCCTTGATGGCCGCGTCGGTATCGGCATAGGCGGTGAGCAGCACGCGCCGCGCCTCGGGGAACAGTTCGAGCGCCCGGGCCAGGAACTCGACCCCGGTCATGCCGGGCATGCGCTGGTCGGCGACGAACAGGGCCACCGCCCGGTTGCCGAGTTTCAGTTCGGCCAGCGCCTCCAGCGCTTCTGCCCCGGACGCCGCGCGCATCACCTCGTAGTCGGCGCCATAGTGCCGGCGCAGGTCGCGGGCGACCGCCGCGAGGACCGAGGGCTCGTCGTCGACGGCGAAGATGACCGGTTTCTGCATGGCTCAGGGCCGATCCGCTGCCCGGCCGGCTTCCTCCGCCTCCGGCGGCGGCGACAGCAGCACGGAGGCGCGCAGCTCCTCCGCTTCGTCGCGGGCGCGCCTGGCGTCCTCCTCGCGGCCGGTCCGTTCGTAGAGGCGGGAGGCGAGTTCCAGGGCGTTGGCGAGGGAAGGGCGCATGCTCTTGTCGCGGAAGACGCCCGTGACGAAGCCGAGGACTTTTTCCGCCTCGTCCGTGCGGTTGAGCTTCAGCAGCGCGACCGCCAGTTGCTGGCCAAGGCTGGCGGCGGCGTATTCGTCGTTGAGGGTGCGGGCATTGTCGTAGGAACTGCGCAGCTTCTCGACGGCGGCGCTCGCCCCCTTCTCGAACTGGGTCATGGCGAGGTTGCCGCGGATCATGTTCACGTAGCCCTCGAACCCGGCGATGTCCGCCAGCTTCAGGGAGCGGTTCAGCTCGGCCTCCGCTTCGTCCAGCCGGTGGCGCTCCAGTTCGCCCTTGCCCACGACGTAGTACCCGGCACAGGCGCATTCCATGCCGTTGACCTTGAAGGCGAGCTCGGCTCCCAGCCGGGCCTGTTCGAGCCCCGCTTCGATGTCGCCCATCTCGTAGAGCGCGACGCCGGCGGAAATGCGGATGTCGGCTTCCCGGACCGGGGAATTGATGCGCGGGATCTGGTCCATCGCTTCGCCGAGCTGGGCTCGCGCCTCGTCGAAATTTCCCAGGCGTGCCAGCGTGATGGCACGGATGGCCATGGCGTGGCCGAGCACGTCGAGGACGTTGTACTTGCGCGCGATGTCGATCACCTCGCGCAGCTTGTCGGCGCCGTCGCGCGGATCGCGGTCGGCGATCGACCAGGTGGCGAAGAACAGCGGCAGCAGCAGCACCTGCTCGTTGCCGAGTTCGGTGGCGAGGTCGCTGCTCTCCAGCAGGTACGGGACGCTCTTGGACGGAAAGCCCATCACCATGTGAGTGTTTGCCGTCCACGACAGCGCCAGGGCGAGGCGCTCCTTGTCACCGGTCTCGCGCGCCATCGAAACGGCCTTTTCGAGCCGGTCGAGCACGCCCTCGTAGTTGGCCAGCCGGTGCCGGATCAGGGCCCAGTCGAGCGTCGCATCGATGATCTCGCTGGCGACCGCATCGGCCTTGTGCTCGAGGATCGTCAGGATGCGTTCGCGATGCTCCAGTTCCTCGCGCGCCGCGAACAGCTTGCGCGCGTTCTCCGCCGCCCGCCGCGAGTAGTCCAGCGCCCGTACCGGATCCTCGGCCTCGGTGAAATGATGGGCGAGCATGGCCGCGAACTCGTCCCGGCGCTCGGCGTAGAGCGTCTCCAGCGCCAGCCCGGCGCGGGCGTGCAGTTCCCGGCGGCGCGAGCGCAGCAGCAGGTCATAGGCGGCGGCGCAGGTCAGGGCGTGCTTGAAGATGTACTCCCGCTCGGGGTCGCGGGCCCGCTCGCGCACCAGTTGCTCGTAGGAGAGCGTCGCCAGGTGCGGCTCGACATGCTCGATGCGCTCGGCCGGCGGCGCCTCGCGGCACACCGTCTCCAGCACCCGGTGCTGGAACACCCGGCCGATGACGGCGGCCGTCTGCGCCACGCGCTTGGTGGCCTCGGGCAGGCGATCGATGCGGGCGCTGAGCACGCCCGCCAGCGTGTCCGGAATGCGCGCATCGAGGATGTCCCTCGTCGCCCGCCAGTGCTCGCCCTCGCGCACGACCTGGCCGCCGTCGATGAGCGTGCGCAGCACCTCCTCGAGATAGAAGGGGTTGCCTTCGGAGCGCTCGAGGATCTGCGCCCGGATACTGTTCGGCAGGTCCTCGATATGCAGCAGGTTGCCCAGCAGCTCCGCCGACCGGGCCGGGTCGAGCGGCTCGAGGTCGATGCGGGAAAAGCTGCTCCCCAGGCTCGCCTGCAGCCGGTCGACCAGTTGCCAGCTTGGCGCGTTGCGGTCGGGCCGGAGCACGCAGACCAGCAGCAGCGGCTCGAAAGCGGCGAGGGTCGCGACCTGGGCGATCAGCTCGAGCGTGGCGCTGTCGGACCAATGCAGATCGTCCATGATGACGACATGCGGGATCGTGCTGCCGCCTTCGTGCATCGCCGAGCGGATGGCGTTGACCACGGCTTCGGCCACGCCGCCGACCACTGCGTCGCCCGACTTGCCGGCCAGCGCCAGCCGGCTCTGCTCGCTGTCGACCGCGAGCAAGGTTTCGTACAGCGGCAGGTCCAGCGGCCTCAGCTTGAGGCGCCGCACGAAGGCTTCCAGCTTCTGGCGCACCGCGGGGGCGGCGTCCATGTCGGTGGCCCCCACCATCTGCCGTCCGAGGGCCCGCCACGGGTAGTAGGGGATGGCCATGCCGTAGGAGAGGGCGCGCGTCTCCAGCCAGGGCGGGCGGGGATCGGGCAGGGCATCCCGCAACTGGCGCAGTTCGGCGATGAGGCGCGACTTGCCGAGCCCGGCTTCGCCGATCACCGCCACGACCGCACCGATCCCCTTGTCGAGGTCGGCGAGCTTGCCGGCCAGCAGCGCGCGCTCGCTGTCGCGGCCGACCAGCGGCGAGGCCAGCCCGGCGAGCCCGCGGGTCGAACCCGGCGCCGCCTTGACGCCGGTCACCTCGTAGGAGTCCACCGGGGCCAGCTTGCCCTTCATCTCGATATGGCCGCGCGGCTTGACGTCGAACAGGGCGTGTACCAGCCGGTAGGTGTCGGCGCTGATCAGCACCGTGCCGGGTTCGGCGGCCGACTGCAGGCGCGCCGCGATGTTGGCGGCATCCCCGAGCGCCGTATATTCCGATTTCACCGCGTCGCCGACCAGGGCAAGCACGGCGGTGCCGGTGTTGATGCCGACGCGCAGGTCGAAATCGACGCCGTAGCGCTGCTTGACCGCCTGGGCGTAGGCCATGCCGGCTTCCTGGATTTCCAGCCCGGCGCGCACCGCGCGTTCGGCGTCGTCCTCATGCGCGACCGGCGCTCCGAACAGCGCCAGCACGGCATCGCCCATCAGCCGCGAGACGGTGCCGCCATAGCGCGACACCGCGGCGTTCATGAACCCGAAGGCGCCGTTCATGATCAGCGCCCAGTCTTCCGCATCGAGTTGCTCGGCGATGGCGGTGGAGCGCGCGACGTCCGCGAACAGCACGCTGGCGAAGCGCCGTTCGCCCTCGATCGGCCGCGACGGCTCGAGCGCCGTCCCGCAATTGCTGCAGAACCGCGCGCCTTCAGGGTTGGCGAACCCGCAATTGGAACAGGTCGACATCGCCATCACGCCACGCTCGGCTCCAGATGACGCGGAATTCCCAGTTGCCCCCACCCGGGCCGCGAATTCGTCGTCATCGTAATCCCTGCTCGCGGATGCGTCCAGCACGAGGTAGGGCGGCCGTCACTTGGGATCGGGGGGCCAGGAAGCGAAGGCGTCGCGGCGACCCCGCGCGTCGGGTCCGCAACGGGCGGCTGGCCGAGTACAGGTCAGCCCAACCGGCGGCTGCATGACCAAGACAAGCCAAGGCGGCGGCGGGTCCGCACCCGTGAGCCGCCTCGCGGCATTGGTCGCAGGCAGGTCGGCGTGTGCCGGACCTGGTCGAGCACCGCAGGATCGGCCCGGTTCGGGCGAGAAGGCGCTTGGCGGCCCGCCGATGGATCAATGCGGCGCGGGCAAGGCATGCACAACGGGCTCGACCAACGGACCCGGACACTGGCGGCTTTGATCTCCCCAACGAAAAGCCAGGTGGCGCGTTCACCGATTCCCGGGACCCGATTTCAACGCTCTCCGCTGCAAAATAGCCGTGCAGGGGACGAGCCGGCTGTCGTCCGCATATGACACCGGCGGCGGCTAAAGACGCTGAATGCCCCGATCATTCCAATTTGGCACTCTCGTGCCCAAGATTTGACATTGCCCGGCGTTTTCACAATGGTGTGTGGCACTGGCAAGGCTGTGGTGTGGCCGCCTGTAAGCTGGCGGCATGGGGCAACATCGTGAACGAACCATCGGCACTTCGCCTCAACCTGCTACGCGCCGGTTACGCACTCATCGTCGTCGGGCAGGGGATCCGGCTCGCGCCGCAACTGCTCGATCCGTCCTATGGCTGGGAGCTGCAGCGCTCGGTTGTAGTTTCCATGCTGACGGCCATGGTTCTCCTCAGCGCGCTGGGTCTGCGCTATCCGCTCAAGATGCTGCCGGTGCTGTTCTTCGAATCACGTGGAAGGCCGTCTGGCTGCTGCGGGTCGCTCTGCCAGCCACTCTTGCGGGGACAACGGACGAGCCGATGCTCGAGATGGTCGTGATGTTATCCGTCGTCGTTCTCGTTATCGCCGTCGTGCCTTGGGACTACGTCATCGCCCGCTTCGTAAGGGAGAGGGGCGACAAGTGGTGGCCCGCCCGCCACTCCGCCCCGTCGTCGACGAACTAGGGCATTCCCGGCGTCTCGGGTGAGGCCGTCACTACCACATTGTACATCCGCCAGTGCCAAATTGAGTTGCGCAGGACAAGCCGCCGTCGCACCCGCTCCGCTGCCATCAGATTCGCATAAGATATATTATGGAACTCTTGCGGGTAACCGCGGCCGTGGCCGGCGTTCGCGTACCGGATCCCCCTGCGGCCGTAACGCCTTATCGGGGGCTGATGATCTCGCCGTTGGTGACGTCGATCTGCAGGCCGTCGAAGGCCGGCCTCACGTTCTCCGGCGTCATCACGTCGGTCTGCACGTAGTCGAGATCGATATGCAGGTTGGTGAGCACGGCGTGCCGCGGCTGCAGGCGCTCGATCAGCGCCAGCGATTCCGGCAGGCTGAGATGGCTGGGGTGCGGCGTCGGCCGCAGCGCGTCCAGCACCCACACGTCGAGCCCGCCGACCGCCTGCAGCGATTCCGCGGGAATGCCGCTGAGGTCGCACGAATAGGCAAAGCCGCCGATGCGGAAGCCGAGTGTGAAGATGTCGCCGTGGTCCTGCTTGAACGGCAGCACGCCGATGCTGCCCCCCGGGCCCTCGATCGTCAGCTCGAGCCCGGCCGCGATGATGTGCTGGTTGAGGATCGGCGGATAGCCGCTGCCGGGTGGCGCCGTGAAGCAATAGGCGAAGCTCGGCACGATCCGGTTGGCGGCTTCCTGGCTGAAATACACGTCGACGCGGCGGCGGGCGTTGAGCGAGAGCACCCGCAGGTCATCGATGCCGTGCGTATGGTCGGCGTGCTCGTGCGTGTACAGGACCGCATCGACGCGGTCGACCCGGGCCGCCAACAATTGCTCGCGCAAGTCGCAGCCGGTGTCGATGACGATGCGCGTCGGCTGCGGCTGGTCCCCGGTGAAGCCCTCGACCAGCAGCGAGCAGCGGCTGCGGCGGTTCTTCGGGTTGTCCGGGTCGCACACGCCCCAGTGCCCGCCAATGCGGGGCACGCCGCCCGACGAGCCGCAGCCCATGATGGTCGCGACGATGCGTTCGGCCGGCGGCATCAGGCGAGCCCGGTCTTGGCGAACAGGCGGCCGAAATTCCCCGTCGTTTCCGCCGCCAATTGCTCGATGCCGATGCCGCGCACCTGCGCCAGCCGCTCGGCGGTGTGGCGCACATAGCTCGGCTCGTTGGCTTCGCCGCGATGCGGCACCGGCGCCAGGTACGGCGCGTCGGTCTCGACGAGGTAGCGGTCGGCCGGGACCGACGCGGCGATGGCGCGGATCTCCTCGGCATTCTTGAAGGTGATGATGCCCGAAAAGGACAGATAGCCGCCCAGCGCCAGGCCGCGCCGCGCCAGCTCGGCGCCGCCGGTAAAGCAGTGCAGGACGAACGGGAAGGGCCCCTGCTCCGCCTCCTGCTCGAGAATGGCGGCGACGTCGTCGTCGGCGGCGCGGGCATGGATCACCAGCGGCAGCCCGGTGATCCGCGCCGCCGCGATGTGGCGGCGGAAGCCGGTCGACTGCGCCTCGCGCGGGGCGTTGTCGTAGAAATAGTCGAGCCCCGCCTCGCCGATGGCGACACATCTGGGGTGCTCCGACAGCCGTACGAGGTCGGCGGTTTCGACATGCAGTTCCTGGTCGGCATTGTGCGGGTGGGTGCCGACCGAGCACCACACATTGTCGTGCGCCTCGGCGATGGCGCTGATCGAGGCGAACTTGTCGACGAAGGTGGAGATGGTCACCATGCCGGTGACGCCGGCCGCGGCGGCGCGCGCCAGCACGCCGTCGAGGTCGCCCGAGAGCGCCTCGAAATCGAGATGGCAGTGGCTGTCGATCAGCATGCCTACTTGGCCTGTTCGAATTTCCTGAACACCGGCTCGGGCGCCGGCAGGGCCGTGCCGGCCGCCAGCCCCGACGGCTTGCCCAGGGCGTGCTCGAGCAACCGCTGGTCGGCGCCCACGGCCAGCAGGTCGAGCATCTTCGCCGCCGCCTGCGGCGTGAAGGCCTGCGCGGCGATGGCGGCGCGGCGGACGACGTCGGCCGTGGTGTGCAGGATGGTGCCCATGCGCGCCAGATCCGCCTTCAGCGTCCAGGGGGCCTGCTCGGCGAAATACAGATTGGCGGCGTTGAGGATGTCGACGAGTTCGCCGGTCGCCTCGTGGATGAGCTGGGCATCCATGGCGGCGGCCATCCGGCGGATGCCGGCGACCGTCTTCTCCACAAGCTCCCGGTCCGCCCCCGTCGTCTCCTGCGCTGGCACGAGGCCGCCGAAATTCTTCTGGATCATGGCCAGCGAGCGCTGCGCCAGATTGCCGAAATTATTGGCGAGGTCGGCATTGTTGCGGTTGACGAACTTCTCGCGGCCCCAGTCGCCGTCCTGGCCGAAGCTGACCTCGCGCAGGCAGTAGTAGCGCACCGGGTCGACGCCGAATTCGGCGATCAGCGCGAAGGGGTCGATGACGTTGCCCAGCGACTTGCTCATCTTCTTGCCCTCGACGGTGAGGAAGCCGTGGGCGAAGACGCGCTTCTGCACCGGAATGCCGGCGCTGAGCAGGAAGGCGGGCCAGTAGACCGTGTGGAAGCGGATGATGTCCTTGCCGATGACGTGCAGGTCGGCGGGCCAGAACTTCCGGTAGCGCGGGTCGTTCTCGTCGGGGAAGCCGACGCCGGTGATGTAGTTGGTGAGCGCGTCGATCCACACATACATCACGTGCCCGGGCGCATCCGGCACCGGGATGCCCCAGTCGAAGGTGGTGCGCGAGATCGACAGGTCCTGCAGGCCGCCCTTGACGAAGGAGACCACTTCGTTGCGCCGCTCCCGCGGGGCGATGAAGTCGGGCTGCTCCTCATAAAGCTTCAGCAGCCGATCCTGGTAGGCCGAGAGCCGGAAGAAATAGCTCGGCTCCTTCACCCATTCGACCGGCGCGCCGGACGGGGCGAGCTTCCTGCCGCCCTCCCCCTCGGTGAGCTCGCTCTCGTCGAAATAGGCCTCGTCGCGCACCGAGTACCAGCCCTCGTAGGTGGACTGGTAGATGTCGCCGCTGGCCAGCATGCGCCGCCAGATTTCCTGGGTGGACGCGAAATGCCGGGGCTCGGTGGTGCGGATGAAATCGTCGTTGGAGATATCGAGCGCCGCCGCCAGGTCCTTGAAGCGCGCCGAATTCCGGTCGGCCAGCTCGCGCGCGGTGATGCCGGCGGCCTGCGCCGTCTGCACCATCTTGATCCCGTGCTCGTCGGTGCCGGTGAGGAAGTACACGTCGCGCCCCTCGATCCGCTTCCAGCGCGCGATCGCGTCGGTGGCGATCATCTCGTAGGCGTGGCCGATATGCGGCTCGCCATTGGGATAGGCAATGGCGGTGGTGACGTAGAAGGCGGTGCGGTCGGTCATGACGACTCGGTGAGTGGCGCGTGGGCGTGGACGTGCTTCCGGATCGCGTCGAAGATCACGATCAGGGTCTGCCGCGCGTCCAGATTATAGGTGTCCGCATCGGCAAACAGGGCGTGCGCCTTGTCCCACAGCTCGCTGGCCGAGGCAAGACGGCCGCGCGCCGGGGCGCCCTGCCCCGCCGCCAGCATCGCTTCCGCCGCCAGCCAGTCGACGATCATGTCGCGCGCGAAGCGGGCAGCGGCCCCGTCGCGGTCGGCCGTCAGGGTGTCGGCGAGCGCCAGGTGCGCGGCCGCCGGCGGCTG
>NZ_DASWVV010000122.1:0-4268 GCF_036406155.1 Devosia sp.
ACGCCGGCGGGCGCCGCCGCCGGGGCGGCGGGCGGCCGCTCCCGCGGGTAGAGCATGGCGATCAGCTCGCCGCCGGCATCGCATTGCGTTTCAGCCTCGGGCGCGAGCGCCGACTCGATCGCCTCGTACCACGTGCCGTCGACCCTGGCCTGCCGGGTCAGTGCGCCGGTGACGTAGAGTTCGTCCTCGGCGCGGGTCATGGCGACGTAGAGCTTGCGCCAGTATTCGTCCTGCTGCCGGGCCGCCTCGGCATTGCGCAGCACCAGCGATTCCGGGACGTGCAGGGATTTCGAGGGCGCGTGCAGCAGCAGCGGGCCCGGCGGATCGACCGGCAGGTAGACGGGGCGGGAAGTCTGGCGCGCCTCGGGGCGGCTCGCCGCATCGGCGAGAATGACGATCGGCGCCTCGAGCCCCTTGGCGCCGTGCACCGTCATCACCCGCACGCCGCCCCCCTGCTCGCCGAGTTCGCGCTTGATGGTCACGGCGCGTGCGCGCATGGACGCGAGGAAGCCCTGCAGCGACGGCTGCGGCGTCTGCTCGTGCGCCAGCGCCAGCTCCAAGAACTCGGCAAAGACGTCGTCGACCTCGCCGCCGAAACGCCGGTGGAAGGCACGCAGCCCCTCCTCGGCGTAGAGCACCCTGGCGAAGAATTCGTAGGGACGGCCGAAATCAAGCCGGCCGCGCCAGGCGTGCAGGCGCCCATGGGCCGCGGCCGCGGCGGGCACGGTGCTGGCCTGCAACGCCTGCCAGAGCGTCTGCCCCGGTAAGCGCGGTGCGGCGAGCGCATAGAGCTCGTCCTCGGACAGCCCGAACAGCGGCGAGCGCAACAGGGCCGCGAGCTGCAGGTCGTCGGCCGGGTTCAGCAGCACGTCGCCCAGCGCCAGCAGGTCGAGCACCCCGATATGGCCGGCGACGTCGAGCCGGTCGGCCCCGGGGGTCTGCAGGCCGGCGCGGTGCAGGGCGCGGATGATCTCGTGGAACAGGCTCGAGCGCGACTGCACCAGGATGAGCACGTCGTCCGGCCGCACCGCCCGGCCGCGTGCCCCCAGGGGCCGCCCGGCCCGCACCCAGCCGGCGATCTCGGCGGCCATGCGCTCGGCCACCTGGCGGGCGGCGCTGCGGCTGTCGGGCGGCAGCGCGGTCGGCCAGTTGTGCGGGTCGACGACTTCCTCGGGATCGCGCAGCGGCGGCCACAACGTCACCGTGCCGCCTTCGTCGCGGCGCGCGGGCTTGTGGGCGATGGTCGCTTCCTCGAGCACCGCGGCGCGGCGCCCTTCGTCGCGAAACACCGCGTCGACGGCGGCGAGTACCCCGGGCAGGGTGCGGAAGCTGGTATCGAGCCGCACGCGCTCGAAGCGGCGCTGCGCCGCGAAGGCCTGCAGCTCGTAGCGCATGCCGGAGTCGAGGAAAAGCTGCGGCTCGGCCCCCTGGAACGAATAGATCGACTGCTTGCCGTCGCCAACGGCGAACAGGGTGCGATGACGCTCGATGCCGCCCGGCTCGAAATACTCGGCGACGAGCGCGTCGATGACCTGCCACTGCTCGGGATTGGTGTCCTGGCTCTCGTCGACGAGAATGTGGGCGAGCCCGCCGTCGAGCTTGTAGCGTACCCAGTCGCCCTGCGCGCGGTCGGCGAGCAGGCCGCGCAGTCGCGACACGAGGTCGTCGAAATCGAGCAGCGAGCGCGCCCGCTTGGCGGCCTCGTAGCGGTCGGAGATGGCGCCCAGCACGTCGAGCAGCGACTCGGAGCGCTCGACCAGCCGGGCCCGGCTCAGGCGCGCCCGCAACCGGGCGAGCCGTTCGGCCTCGGCCAACAGGCGGGGCGCCAGCCCCGGCAACCGCACGGCGATCTCCTTCTTGGGGAAATTCGCCGGGATGTTGCCATCCTTGGTCAGGTAGGCTTCGAACAGGTCTTCGGCGGCGAGGACCTCAAGGTTGAGCGCGGCCAGCCGGTCCTCGAAGCGGGTGCCACCCGGCCGCGGCGGGCAGGCGGCGAATAGCTGCTCGTGCTCGGCGCGGCCGAACGGGTAGCGGCCGACGATCTCGGCGCCGATGGCGGCGCTGTCGTCGCCCGGCCTGGCCTTGACCAGCCGGCGCAGCCGCAGCTTGGCGCCGTCGCGGTCGGCGAGGATATGCCGCAGCCTGGCATTCTCGGCGAGGGCAAGGTCGATGGCGCTGCTGATGGCAAAGTCGCTGAGCGCATCGAACAGCACCTCGACCGGCCGCTCCAGCGCCGGATCGCCGTTGATGCCCGCGGCGATCACCTGCTCGCGGGCCGCGAGGATCATGCTCTGGCGCTCGAAATCGTCGAGCACCCGGAAATTGACCGGCACCCCGGCCTCGACCGGGAAGCGATGCAGCAGGCTTTCGCAAAAGGCGTGGATGGTCTGGATCCTGAGCCCGCCCGGGGTCTCGAGCGCGGTGGCGAACAGCGTGCGGGCCCGGGCCAGGGCGGCGGCGTCCGGGGGCGCGTCGCGCAGCGCCGCAAGCGCACCGGAAAGCTCGGCATCGTCGCTCAGCGCCCAGCCGGCCAGCCGCCCCGACAGGCGCTGGCGCATCTCGGCGGCGGCCGCCCGGGTATAGGTGAGGCAGAGGATCTGGTCGGGCGCGACGCCGCTCAGCAGCAACCGCAGCACACGGTCGGTGAGGACGCGCGTCTTGCCCGAGCCGGCATTGGCCTCGACCCAGATCGAGCTGGCCGGATCGGCGGCCTGGCGCTGCAGGTCGAGGATGCGCCGGGGCAGCGGATCGAACAGCGGGCGCTCGCTCATTCGTCCTCTCCGGCGGCGATGGTCCATTCGTCGGTGCGCGCCAGATGGTCGTAGTCGCCGCCATAGCGCCGGGCGGTGTCGGGGCGGATGCGGGCCGCCATCGGCAACTCGCCCAGCAGCAGGGCGTCGACGAGCGCCTGCAGGCGCCGGCCGGCCTCGTCGGCCGCCTCCGGCATGTCGAAGCCGTCGCGCGGCCGGAACGGCGTCGCCACGAGCGCCTCGGGGCCGAGCCCGATCTTGACATAGGTGAGGGCGGAGGCGTCGGCCGCGGCCACCGCGGGGAAGGCGCCGGCGCGCGCCATCGCGGCCTCGAGCAGCAGCTGCGGGGCATCGAACGCCTTCATCGCCTTGGGCGTGGGGATGCTGCCGGTCTTGAAGTCGATGATTTCGAGGCTGCCGTCGTGGAGTTCGTCGATGCGGTCGGCCTTGCCGCTGAGGACGAAGCCGCCGGGCAACTGCCAGCGCCCCCAGATCTCGGCGTGGCGCTGGCGCACCCGGGGCGAGCGCGCGGTTTCGAAGGCCAGGAACTCGGCGGCCGCCCGCTCGAAGCGCTTGAGCCAGATGTCGCGGCGTTCGCCGATGGCGTCGAGCCCGGCGAACGCCGCCTCCGCCATCGCCATGAGGCGGGCGTGGGCATCGGGCGCGGCAAAATCGTGCCCGCCGCCGACGAAGGTGTCGAACACCGCGTGGATCATGGAGCCGCGCTCGCGCGCGTCGGGGATTTCGCCGAGCGGGGCCAGCTTGCGCAGGTGGAGGACGTGCCGCGCGTAGATGTCGTAGGGGGAGCGAAACAGCGTCTCGATCTCGGTCACCGACAGCTTGTGCGGGCGCCGGTCGCGCGGCGGCTTCGGCACCGGCCGGGTGGCCGGAACCGGCGGGCCGGCGACGGCGTCGATGCGGCGGGCCAGTTCGAGCCAATGTGCGCCGCGCGCGCGCATCGGCGCGCCATGGGCCTCCCCGACGAAAGCCTCGAGCCGTTGCAGCAGCCGCGAGGGCAGTGCCGGGGCGGTACCGCGGCGCGCCGAGAAGGCAAGGATGACGGCGCTGTTGCCGAGCGCCATTTCGAAGTCGTGTGCCGCCTGCCCCTGCTGGCGTTCGGGAGGCTCGAGCCCGACGGCCAGCCGCATGCCGCGGCTGAGCCATGGCCCCGGGTCGGCGGCTTCCGGCCAGATATCCTCGTTCAAGCCGGCGAGGATCATCAGATCCGGGGCCATCAGGCGGGCTTCGAGCCGACCCCAGATGGCGATGTCGGAACGGGCGGGAGCGGGATTGGTCACCTTGATGCCGGCCATCAGCGCCGCCAGCACGCCGTCGAGCGCCACCGGCGCCATGGCCGGGCCGGCGTCCTCCAGCGCCCCGAGGTCGCGGGCCCAGGCGCCGAGCTGCTCCATGCCGGGGGCCGTGCTGCCCGGGGCGATGGCGGCGAGCGCGGCATCGAGGGCGGCAGCAAGGGCGGCGGCGGTGAAGGTGGGGCGCTCGGACAGGGCGCGCAGCGGG
>NZ_DASWVV010000123.1:0-10868 GCF_036406155.1 Devosia sp.
CCGCGGCTGCGCCCGCCCGCATCATCGCCTGCAGCATGGCGACCCGGTTCTCCACCGGCGGCGGATAGGCCTCGCGGCCATGGCTGAGGCCCAGGTCGAGCAAGGTCTCGATCAGCTTGTAGCTGACGGGCCCAGGGTTCACCACCGGGACAGGCAGGTGTTCGGCGAGGTAGCCTGCGGCCTGATGCATCGTGGTCGAACCGAGGCAGATCACCTCGGCGCCGTCCTCCTCGATGCAACGCATGGCCACGTCGCGCATATGCGGGAAGACCTTGTCCTCCTTGCCGCCCAGCAGCGCGGAGAAATCGGGCGGCGTGTCGATGCTGCGCACCGAGGCGCACTGGCGGTCGAACCCGTATTCGCGGATCGCCTTGCGATAGCGCGGCAAGGCCAGGTCCCATTGCGCCAGCACCGAGAAGCGGCTGCCCAGCGTGAGGGAATAGAGCAGCGACGCCTTGCCCGCGCCGAGCACCGGGATATCCAGCACCGAGCGGAGCATGTGCATGCCGCCATCCGACATCGTATCGATGCAGACGGCATCGAACCCGTCAGCCTGGGCCGTGGCACCGGCCTCGAAGATTGCCAGCTCCATCAGTCCCCAGTCGTGCGGGGACATGAACGAGGTGGGCCCGCACGCCACCGGCCGGTAGACCAGTTCCCAGCCGGCAGGCAGCGGAACGGCGGCGGACTGGGCCTCGCGGTTCTGCAGCCCGTCCGCATCGAGCGGGAAGGGGACGACGACAAGGATCCGTGTCATGTGCGGTTCTCCAGCCAGGCGGCACCGGCGGCGCCGATGGCGCGGATCATCTCCGGCTTGGGCACCAGCGGCGCGGGCCAGGTGGCGGTGGAATGGGTCAGCCCGAGGTCGAGCGCGATCGAGGCCAGCTTGTAGGTCAGCGGTCCGGGGTTTATCACCGGCACGCCGATGCGGGCCGAGAGCCAGTGATGCGCCTCGTGCATCGTGGTCGATCCGAGGATCAGCACCTGCGCCCCGTCCTCGTCGACACATTTGCGCGCCGCAGCGAGCAGCAGCGGGAAGACCTCGTCCTCCTTGCCGGCCAGCAGCGTCTTGTTGTCGGGAGTCACGCCGATGCTGCGCAACGAGGCGCATTTGTGCTCCATCCCGAGCTCGGCGAGCGTCTTGGTGTAGAGCATCTTCCAGCGGTCCCACATCATCAGGATCGAGAATTTCTCGCCCAGCATCTGCGCCAGCAGCATGGCGTGCCGCCCCGGGGCAATGACCGGGATGCGCAGCAGCGAGCGCAGCATTGCCATGCCGCTGTCCGACATCGTGTCGATGCAGACGGCGTCGAACCCATCGGCCGCGGCATCGAGGCCGGCGTCGACGATGGCGATCTCCGCCAGCGCCATGTCGTGCTGGCTGGAGTAGTTCTTGGGCCCCAACCGCACGGCGCGGTAATGCAGCTCGACGTCGGGGCCAAGCGTCACCGCCTTGGCCTGCGCCTGCCGGCGGGCGATCTCCTCCTCCTGCATCGGGAAGGGGACGATCACCAGGATCTTCTTCATCGGTTTCCTCCTTCGTCGCCCGGCTCAGGCCGGGCCGGCTGCGGCGATGCGCGCTGCGCTGGTGCCGGCGAGCCGCCCGAAGGCGGTTGCCGGCAGCAGGCCGTTGCCGGCCAGGTAGCCGCTGCTGCCCGTTCCCGACAGCCCGCGCGCCGCCCCGCCGCCCGCCATCAAATTCGGCAGCGGCGTGCCGTCGGGGCGCAGCACCCGGGCCTCGTGATCGATGACCAGCCCGCCCTGGGTATGAAACAGCGCTCCGTTCACCCTCACGGCGCGATAGGGGGACTGCAGGACCTGCGCCGCCGTGAAACTGCGGCCGAAGCGGTCGGGCTGGCCGCTGGCCGCGGCTGCGGCGATGGCGTCGAACTCTGCTGTCAGCGCGGCGAGCGGTACGCCGGTGACGGCGGCCAGTTCCTCCAGCGTTTCGGCCGGCTTGATGGCGCCGAGCTTGGCCACTTCACGGAAGTCGTGGAATTCCATGCCCACGCTCTCGGCGCGCGCATCGAAGATGTCCCAGGCGGTGCTCCCCGGCTGCGCCGCGACCCTGGCGGCGTGCTCGGAATAGCCGAGCATTTCGTTCGAGAAGCGCTGGCCGTCACTGTTGACCAGGATGCCGCCTTGCGTGATGACCGCCCAGGTGAGGGGAAGCGAATGCGGATGCGCCACGGAGCCATGGCCCTGATAGGCGTCCATGTCGGCAACGGCCGCCCCCAGTTCGAGACCCCATTTGACCGCGTCGCCGGTGTTCGACATGTGGCCGCAACACTCGGCATCGGCGATCTCGGGAATGAATTGCCGGACCATGGCGCTGTCGCCGGCAAAGCCGCAACTGGCCAGCACCACCGCCTTGCAACCTACCGATTCCAGGGTGCCGTCGGGACGGCGGAAGCGTGCCCCGCGCACCCGGCCGTCGGCGTCGGCATAAAGGTCCTCGACGGAGGCGCCGGGCACCACGTCGATCCCGGCGTGGGCCACTGCGGCCAGCAGCATCTGCTGCAGGTCGGCGCCGGTCAGGCTCGCCGGCCCGTGCATGCGCAGCGCCGAATGACCGGGGTAGAGGAAACTGGTGACGAGCTGCAGCTTCACGCCGTGGCGCTCGGTCAGCCAGTCGATCAGCGGGCCGGACTCCCGCGCCACCACCAGCGCCATGTCGCGCGGCGCGGTGCCGTGCGTCTTGTTCACCAGGTCGTCGGCGAACAGCTCGGGGCTGTCTTCGATGCCGGCGGCCTGCTGCAGGCGGCTGTTCGCCGCCGGGATCAGCCCCGCCGACAGCGAGGTCGACCCGGTCGGCACCGGGTCGCGCTCCAGCACGATCACTTCGGCTCCGGCATCATGGGCTGCAAGCGCCGCCGTGAGGCCCGTGGCCCCGGCGCCGATCACGACGACCGGGACCTCGATCTCGAATTCCACTCCCGCGGCTGACAATATGGCCATGCTTCACTCCTCGGCGCGGTTCAGTAATTGGTGCGGGTTTCTTCGGGGGTGCCGTAGCGGGCCTCGAGTTCCTGAACCTCGGCCATGCGGGCGGTGTCGAAGAACTGCTTGAGGCTCATCACCTCCGGGGCGATGGCGGCAATGGTCTCGTCGCGCTTGAGCACCTCGAGCGTGCGGCGCGCTGCCTCGCAGGCCGACAGCAGCAGCCAGTTGGGATAGATGATCAGCTTGAAGCCGAGCGCCTCGATCTCGGTGCGGGTCAGGAAGGGCGTCTTGCCGGAGGTCGCCATGTTGTAGAGCAGCGGCACGCCTGGAAAGCGCGGTGCGATCAGCGGCAGATCGGCGGGTCCGGGGCTTTCGATGAAGATCACGTCGGCTCCCGCCTCGCGATAAGCTGCGGCCCGGTCGAAGGCCGCGTTGAGCCCCTCCACGGCCAGCGCATCGGTGCGGGCGATCACCACGAAATCCTGATCGAGACGCGCATCCACCGCCGCCTTCACCTTGGCCACCATGTCGGCGCCCGGGATGAGTTGCTTGCCCGCCAGATGGCCGCAACGCTTGGGCAGGACCTGGTCCTCCAGGTGCACGGCCGCCACCCCGCCGCGCTCATAGAGCTGGATCGCACGGCGCACGTTGAGCGGCCCGCCATAGCCATTGTCGGCATCGGCGATCAGCGGCACGTCCGAGGCGTCGGCGATGCGGGTGGCGTTGTCCACCATCTCGGTCATCGTGAGCAGGCCCACATCCGGATAACCCAGCCGGGTGGCCGACGTGCCGGCCCCGGTCATGTACATGGCGGGGAAACCGGCTTCGGCCACCAGGCGGGCATACATGGCATCGACGACCCCGGGGGCCATCACGGCGTGGTCGCCTTGCAGGGCCAGCCGCAGCCGGCGCGTGCGTGTCAGGGACATTGTGCTTCTCCGTTTCTGCGGCCGCCTGGACGGCCGTCTGCTCATAGGCCGAGATAGGCCTGCCGCAATCGGGGGTTGGCCAGCATCTCGGCCGCTGTTCCCTCCATGACCAGTTGCCCCTGCTCGAGCACATAGGCGCGCCGGGCCACCTTCAGGGACTGCATGACGTTCTGCTCGACCAGCAAAACGGCGACGCCCTGGGCATTGATTTGGCTGATGAGGGCGAACATTTCTTCGACCAGAATGGGGGAAAGGCCGAGCGATGGCTCGTCGAGGATGAGGAGCTTCGGCTCGGACATGATCCCGCGGCCGATGGCCAGCATCTGCTGTTCGCCCCCCGACAGCGTCCCGGCGATCTGGCCCAGCCGCTCGGCAAGGCGCGGAAAGATGGTGCAGACGCGCTCGAAATTGCGCCGCCTGTTGGCCCCCGCCCGGCGAAACGCACCCAGTTCGAGGTTTTCCGCCACGGTGAGATTGGGAAAGGTTCGACGCCCTTCGGGGACCTGGGCGATGCCGCGGGCGACGATCTCCCGCGCGGGCAACCCGGTGATGCGCTGGCCCTCGAAACGCACCTCTCCGGCGGTCGGCCGGATGAAGCCGCAGATCACGTTGTTGAGCGTTGTCTTGCCGACTCCGTTCGAGCCCAGCAACGCCACGACTTCCCCGGCGCCGAGCGTCATGTCGATGCCGCGCAGCACCGACATCTGGCCGTAGCCGGCATGGATGCCCTCGATCTCAAGCACGGCCGGTCTCCTGCAGACGGCTGGCGGCGCCGTGGCCCAGATAGGCCTCGATTACCGCCGGGTCCTGCACCAGTTGTTGCGGCGTGCCCTGGGCGATCATCTTGCCGTAGTTGAGCACATAGGCGGTTTCGGCGAGGCTCATCACAGCCTGCATGACGTGTTCGATCATGAGGAAGGTGTGCCCGTCCTCGCGGATCTTGCGGATGATCTCGACGATTTCGCTGACTTCCGTCGGGATCAGGCCAGCCATCACCTCGTCGAGCAGCAGCAGCTTTGCCCCGGTCGCGAGCGCGCGGCCGATCTCGAGCCGCTTGCGTCCGGCGATGGTCAGGGCAGCGGCCGGCCGGTCGAGCAGCGACGCCATGCCCAACTGCTTGCCGATGCGGCGCGCCTCGGCCAGCGCCTCGCGCCGGTCGCGGTGGCGAAGATAGGCGCCGACGGCGATGTTTTCCTCGACCGTCAGCCCGGCGAAGGGCTGCACGATCTGGAAGGTCCGCACCATCCCGAGCGCACAGATGCGATGCGGCGGCAGGCCGGTGATGTCCTGGCCGTTGAGGCGCACCGAGCCGGTATCGGCCTTGGTGAAGCCGGCGATGATGGTGAAGCAGGTCGTCTTGCCGGCGCCGTTGGGACCCAGAAGGCCGACGATCGCGCCCTCGGGCACGTCGAGCGAGGCATCCGACAGTGCCACCAGCCCGCCGAACCTCTTCGTCAGGTTGCGCACTTCAAGCATCGTCGCCCCCCTTGCGGCGGAAGGTGCCGATGCGGCCGGCCAGTCCCATCAGCCCTTGTGGCAGGAAGCGCAGCGCCGCGATCAGCACCACCGCATAGAGGACGAAGTTGAGCCCCGGCGCATCGTGCAGCAGCGTCTTGGCGCCCTCGCCCAGGAGATGCAGGCCCAGCGTGCCGACCAGCGGCCCCCAGACGGTCCCGGCGCCTCCGATGATGGGGCCGATCAGCGCAATGACCGAGATGCTGACGCCGTAGACAACGGTGGAATCGATGAACAGCCACAATTGCAGATAGATCGCCCCGGCCAGGCCGCCAAAAGCCCCCGAGATGGCCATGGCGGTCACCTTGACGCGGTAGGTGTCGATCCCCAGGGCGCGGGCGGCGTCCTCGTTCTCGCGCACGGCGACCAGATGCGCGCCGAAGCGGGAGTATTTCATCCAGGTGGTCAGCCCCATCACGATCGCGACGGTGATCAGCAGCAGCGTGTAGGTCAGCGTGCGATCGTTGTTGAACTGCAGCGTCGCGAGGCCGGGCTCGAGTGTCAGTTGCAGCCCCCGCCCGGCGCCGGTGATCTCGAACGCCGAGGCGCAGATGCGCAACACCTCGGCGAAGGCCAGCGTGACCAGCGCGAAATACGATCCCTTCAGCCCATAGCGGAACGACAGCGCCCCGATGAAGGCCCCCATCGCCGCCCCGGCCAGGATGCCCGCGCCGAAACTGACCCAGGCGTTGACGCCGAATTGCACCTGCAGGACCGCCGAGGCATAGGCGCCGGTGCCATACATGGCGGCATGGCCGAAGGACGACAGGCCGCCGAAGCCGCCGGTGACGTTCCACGACAGCGCGACGATGGCCATGGCCAGCGCATTGATGGTGAAGCCCATCCAGACCTGCGACGGCAGGAAATAGACAGCCAGCAGGTAGGCGGTAGTCAGACCGATCAGCGCCACCTGACCCAGGGATTGCGGCTTGATCATACCGCTCTTCGCCCCAGCAGGCCCGAAGGCTTGAACAGAAGCGTCAGGATGAAGGCGAGGAAGATGCCGATCTGCCCGAGGCTTTCTCCCAGAAAGAGGCCACCCACCGCCTCGATGACGCCTAGCAGCAGGCCGGCGGCCAGCGCCCCCGGCAGGCTGCCCATGCCCCCCATCACCACCGTGGTGAAGGCGACCAGCACGAAGGTGTAGCCGACCTGCGGCGTGACGTAGAAGGTCGGCAGCAGCAGGCAGGCGGCGAGGGCGACACAGGCGGTGCCGATGCCGAAGCAGATGGCATAGGTATGGCCGACATCGATGCCGACGATCTCTGCCCCCCGCTTCTCGATCGCCACGGCGCGGATGGCCGCCCCCGTGCGAGTGCGCGTCATGAACAGCCACATCAGCGCCGCGACCGCGAGCGCGGCGCCGAAGGCGATGACCCGGCCCAGCGTCAGGTAGGCACCCAGCACCTCGACCGTGTCATAGGCATAGGCGATGTCCACCGTGCGGGTATTCGAGGTCCAGAAATACAGCGCCAGATTGTCGATCGCCAGCGCCAGCGCCAGCGTCACCAGCAGCACGTTCTGTTCTGAACCCGCGCTCATCGGCGCAATGATCCCGCGCTGCAGCACGTAGCCGAGGACGAAGAAGGCCGGCACCACCACGATGATCGCGAGGTAGGGATCGAGCCCGAAGAAATGGTAGAGGAAATAGGCGGCGTAGAGCCCCAGCATCAACAGGCTGCCATGGGCGAAGTTGATGATGTGCAGGACCCCGTAGATCAGGGTCAGGCCGAGTGCGATCAGCGCGTAGACCGCTCCCATGGTCAGGCCGTTCAACATTGCAGGCAGGATCAGGCTGGACATTGCTGGCTGGCTCTCTGATCGGGTGGGGCCCCTGCCGGAAACCGGCAGGGGCCGTTCGGGCTCAGCCCTGGTTGGGCCGCGGGAAGACCGCTTCGATCGTGGCGTACTCCTTGGGGAAGATCACCTCGATCTTGTCGCCGCGCACCTGCAGGTTGACCGGGCGCGAATTGACGTTGTCGCCGTTGACGAACTTGGTGGGCCCATACGGCATGATCGACCCGTCGAAGTCCGAGGCAGCCAGTGCCTCGATCATCGCCTTGCGGTCCGCGGAGGCACCACGCTCCAGCGCGTCGGCCACGACCTGGATGGCGGCATAGGCCACCATGACGTCATAGGTCATGTCGAGCCCGGCCGCCGCAACACTGGCCGTCAGCGCCTTGGAGGCTTCCTTGTTGGGGTCATACCAGTGGTTGCAGTCGATGACGTACTGGGCGATGTCGTTGTTTTCCCGTACGAACTTGATGTTCGAGGCGGCCCCGCCGAGGATCGAGTAGATCGCCTTCAGGTCCACGCGCTGCTGCTGCAGTGCCCGGGTCATCAGCGTGTACTCGTTGAGGTAGTTGGTCGGCATCAGGATGTCGGCCTTCGACGCCTTCACCCGCAGGGCAATGTTGTTGAAGTCGCGGTGCGGGGTGGGGTGGGCAATCTTCTCGACGATGGTGATGCCCAGCTTGGGCAGTTCGGCCTCGACGATGCCCGCCAGCTGCGAGCCGAACGGCCCGTCCTCATGGACGATGGCCGCCGTCTTCACCGGGTTGCCGGCGGCACTGTTGAGCAGCCCGAGGTTCTCCAGCGCCACGGCGGTGATCTTCTTCACGCCGGGGGTGAAACGGAAGACGTTGGGCAGGCCGCGCTCGACGATCGCCTCGGCGGTACCGACCGAGAAGACCTGGGCGAGGTCGTACTTTGCGGCCGCCTGCGAGGAGGCCAGTCCGAGGGCAGAGGCACTGGCACCGGTGAAGGCGCACACCCCGGCCTCGACCAGCGTGTCGACAGCGGCGGCGGCGACTTCGGGCCGGCTTTCGGCGTCGACGACCACCAGTTCGACCTGGGCGCCGCCCATGCTCTTGATGCCGCCGGCCGCATTGATCGCCTCGGCGGCGAATTTGGCGCCGGCGGCGCACTGGTTGCCGTTGTAGGCAAGGTTGCCCGTTAGGGGCTCCAGCACGCCGATCTTCACGGTGGGGGTCTGGGCGCGCAGGATCGACGGCGTGGCCAGCGTGCTGGTCAGCACCAGCGCGCCCGACGCCTTGAGCAGGCTGCGGCGGTTAATGGTGTAGGTCATGTCAGTTCTCCTCCCTGGTAGTATGGTTAGCAGTAGGGTTAGTCGGTGACCGCACCGGCCCGCATGCTAGCGGGCCAGCCATGGAACATCGGTCAGCCGCGCCGCCTCGAAGGCGGTTATGCGGTCCATGTAGGTGAGGGTCATCTCGATGTCGTCGAGCCCCTTCAGGATGCACTCGCGCGCGAAGGGAGCGATGACGATGGCATGGCTACCCAGTTCGCCCGGCAGCGTAACCAGCCCGGCCGCCAGATCCACGGTGACCTGTGCCTCCGGATTGGCCGCCAGGTGGTCGGCAAGGGCCTCGCACACGGCCAGGGGCAGGCGCACCGGCACCACGCCGTTCTTGAGCGCATTGTTGCAGAAGATGTCGCCGAAACTGGGCGCGATGAGTGCGCGGATGCCGGCATCGACCAGCGCATATACTGCCCCCTCGCGCGACGAGCCGCAGCCGAAATTGTCCTCGACCAGCAGGATGCGCGCCTTCTCGGCCCCGGGGCGGTTCAGCGGAAAGTCGGGGTCGAGCGCGCCATCGGCATCGCGACGGATGTCGTGGAACAGGAACTGATCGTAGCCCTCCTCCCGGTCGGCCTTGATGAAGCGCGCCGGAATGATCTGGTCGGTGTCGCAGTTGACGCCGGGAACGAAGACGACGCTCGAGGTCTCGCGAATGAACGCTCTCATGCCCCGCCCTCCGCCAGCCGGCGCACATCGGTCAGCCGCCCGGTGATCGCTGCCGCTGCAGCCATCGCCGGACTGAGCAGATGCGTGCGGGCGCCCGGTCCCTGCCGCCCGACGAAATTGCGGTTCGAGGTCGAGGCGCAGCGCTCCCCCCGTCCCACCACGTCGCCGTTCATCGCGGCACACATCGAGCAACCAGAATGACGCCATTCGAAGCCGGCGTCGCGGAAAATCTGCGCGAGGCCTTCCGCCTCCGCCTGGTCGCGCACCTGGGTGGATCCCGGCACGACCATGGCCGGAACCACGGCCTTGCGCCCCTGCAGCACTGCGGCGGCGGCGCGCAGGTCCTCGATCCGCGCATTGGTGCACGAGCCGAGGAAGACCCGGTCGATGGCGAGGCCGTCGAGCGGTGTCCCCGGTGTCAGGTCCATGTATTCGAGCGACTTCGCCGCCGCCTTGCGCTTCTCGCTGCTGGCAAAGCTGGCCGGGTCGGGCACGCGGCCGGTGATCGGCACCGCGTCGTCGGGGCTGGTGCCCCAGGTCACCATCGGGGCGATGGCGCTGCCGTCAAGGGTGATCTCGGTATCGAATTCCGCGCCTTCGTCGCTGGGGAGCTGCTGCCACTGCGCCAGGGCAAGATCCCACTCTTCCTCGGTCGGGCCGAAATGGCGGCCGCGGACGTAGCGGAACGTGGTCTCGTCCGGCGCCACCATTCCCAGCCGCGCCGCCGCTTCGATCGACATGTTGCAGATCGTCAGTCGCCCCTCGATCGACAGGTTGCGCACCACCCGGCCGGCATACTCGATGGCGTAGCCGCCGGCGCCGCCGGCGCCGATCCGCGCGATCAGCGCCAGCACCACGTCCTTGGCGGTCACCCCGGTACCCAGCGCACCGTCCACCGTCACCCGCATCGTCCGGGGACTGACCTGCCACAGCGTCTGCGTCGCCAGCACATGGGCGTTTTCCGACTGCCCGATGCCGAAGGCCATCGCCCCCAGCGCCCCTTGCGTCGAGGTGTGGCTGTCCGAACAGACGATGGTCAGCCCCGGCAGGGTGATCCCCTGTTCGGGCGCGACGACATGGACGATGCCCTGTTCCTGGCTCGCAAGACCGAAATGGCGCACGCCGCCCCATTCCATGTTGGCATCGAACGTGCGGATCATGCGCTCGATCGCCGGTGTTGCGGCATCTTCGGGCCGCCGGCCGCGCGTCGGCACGTAGTGATCGGCAATGCCGAAGATCTGCTTGGGCCGCCGTGGCTGCAGGCCGCGCCGCTTGATATCGGCAAAGGCATGAAAGCTGCCTTCATGGATCAGGTCGCGGTCGACATAGAGCAGCGATTGCCCCGACGGGTGGCGCAGGATCTCATGCGCATCCCAGATCTTGGCGAACATCGTCCGCGCGGCAGGTTTGGTGACAGGCACCATCGGATAACACCTCGCGTGTGGGGCTGCGCGCGCCTGGCGCGCGCAGCCCAAGTCTCACCCCTGGTTGCGAAAGGCGGCCGCGATCGCGCCGGTCGGCGCGACCCAGACGCCCTCGTGCGCCAGGATGTAGTCCAGCACCTCACGCAGGTACTCCACGCGATAGGGCATGCCGGAAATCCAGCTGTGCAGGGGCAGGCTCATCACCCGGCCGCCATGTTCGGCGCTTTCGCGCCACAGCACGTCGAAACGGTCCTTGACCTGCTGCACCCAGTCGGGTTCCGAGTGGAA
>NZ_DASWVV010000124.1:0-5361 GCF_036406155.1 Devosia sp.
GGCAGGGCAAACAGGGCGGTGATCTGGGCGTCGGTGAGGACGCGGCGGCGCGGCATGGAGGAAGCTGTCCCAGTTGGAGTATGGTCTGTTTTGGAAGGCGGCGACCCTAGCCGGAGCGCGGGTTTGCCGGCCACCGCGCCGCCGCCGCCGCACGGGTCGGCGGGCGTCTCCGCGCCGCCGGCCGGCACCACCGGCTCGACCGGTGCCTCGTCCTCCGGCCGCACGTAGCCGCGGTCGACCTGGAGCCGGCCCTCGGCGTCGACACTGACGAACACCCCGGCCCGCGCCACCTCGGCGCTCTCGTAGACCAGCGGCCGCTCCTCCAGCGCCCGCAGCTCCAGGTCGATCCCGGCGAGACGCCGCCCCACCGCGTCCAGCTCTTCCGCCTCGGCCGGCTCGCTCGCCTCCAGCCGCTCGTACTCGGCGTGCAAGGCGTCGTAGGTGGCCTGCTCCGCCTCGCTCAGCGGCACCGGTTCGCCGGCCAGACGGCGCAGCCCCCGGCTGTGGCCGTAGGGGAAGGCCAGCGCCACCTCCACCCACCTCCAGCCCTCCGCCTGCACCGTGGCGGCCTCGGCCTCCAGCTTGTCGGCGACCAGCCGGTCGAGCAGCGCCGGGGCCTGCAGCCAGCCGCCGTCGTCGTGCTGGAACAGGTCGCGCATCACCGCCCCGCCGGCCGCCTCGTAGGCATCCAGCCCGACGAACAGCGCCCGCTTGTCCGACGCCCGCACCGCGCCTTCGGTGAGCAGGCGGCGGATCTGGTAGGGCTCGCGGCTGTAGGCGCGCGACAGCGCCTCCCACACCTGCTCCTGGCGGGCGTGGTCGCCGCTGACGGTGAAGGCCATCAGCTGCTCCAGCGTCATGCGGTCCTCGGCGTAGGCGTCGAGCAGCGCCGGGGCGACGGCGGCCAGCTTCAGGCGCTGTCTCACCACGGCGGGGGCGACGAAGAAGCGGGCGGCGATCTCCTCCTCGCCCAGCCCCGCCCCGCGCAGGATCTGGAAGGCGCGGAACTGGTCGAGCGGGTGCAAGGGTGCCCGCTGGACGTTCTCGGCCAGCGAGTCCTCCTCGGCGCTGCCGGCGGTGCGCACGACGCAGGGCACCGGCTGGGTCCTGCTCATGCGCTTCTGCTTGACCAGCAGCTCGAGCGCCCGGAAGCGGCGGCCGCCGACCGGCACCTCGAAGACGCCGGTCTCGGCGCCCTCGGCGTCGAACACCGGGCGGACGGCGAGGCTGTGCAGCAGGGTGCGCCGGGCGATGTCCTCGGCGAGCTCCTCGATGGAGACGCCGGCCTTGACGGTGCGGACGTTGGCCTGGGACAGCACCAGCCTGTTGAAGGGAATGTCGCGCGAGGCGTTGAGGACGATCCTGGACGTGGCCATGGTGGGGTTCTCCGCGACGGGCGGCCGGGAGCCTCTCTCCCGACCTCCTCACCCGTCACCCGATCCCCCGCCCTCCTCTGCCTTTATGCCGGGTTCGGCTCCGCAACCGGATTGACCTGCCAGCCCTCGACCGACGGCTTCATGCGCGCCGCCTCCTCAAGCGAAATCCCCAGCCACTCCTCCGCCATCGCAACCGTGGGCGAGCGCCGGCCGGCGATCCCGGCCAGGTCGCGCACCTTGCGGCGGATCGGCACCACCTTGCAGTCGCCGGTGCGCTGTCTGCGGATCATGGCGATGGCGACGCGGCCGGCCGGCAGGACGCGCGTGCCGACGACGACCGTCCCGCCCTGGCCGTCTTCGCCGACGAGCGGGACCACGGTCCCGGGTGGGGTGACGGTGCGGGTGTCGGCGGGGATGGACGCCCGGCGTTGCCCCCGCGCCCCGGCCAGGAGGTCGGCCAGGAGGTCGCCGGCCGAGACGACGTGGACCGGAAAGGGCAGCACGCCCGGCGCCATCAGCCAAACGAGGTGGCGGTAGGCGGCCTGCGGCTCCCAGCCGGTGTCGGCGAAGACGGCGCAATCGGGCATCGGGCCGATGATGCCGTGCGCCACCATCAGGGCCAGGGTGGTGGACTGGACGCCGGCGCCGAGACTGAGGACGCGCAGCCGGATCGTCCCCGCCCCCGGCTCGGGCGGCCGGCACCATGAGGAGAGCGCGCCCATCACACGGACTCCCGCTCGTCACCGGCCGCGGGGGCGGATTCGGGCAGGAAGCCGAGGAGGTGGTCGGCCGCCTTGCTGGCTTGGCTGGCGGCGCGGACGATGGCGTGATCGTCCGCGCGAAGGACGTCCAACCACGCGCCGAGGTAGTCGGCGTGACGGACGGTGGGGACGATGCCGAGCGCCGCGCAGAGAAAGGCGGCCGAAATTTCGGCAGTCAGTTCCTCGAAGGCGTACTTGCGGGAGCCGAAAGACCCGGACAGATCCCTATTCAACCTTTCCGGGTGACCGCTGCTGTGGCTCAGCTCATGGAGAGCCGTTCTGTGCCAGTTGACGGGCTCGAAGAAGGCCTGCGGAGGCGGCACCTGCACATAGTCGTGCCGGGGGCTGTAGAAGGCCCGGGTGCCGCCGATGCGGACATCCACACCGCTGGCGCGGATCAGCGCCTCGGCCCGCGGCAGGATCAGCCCCTCCGGGATCGGCGGCGGCGCCACGGCGATGCCGTCGGGCAGGTCCTCGCATTGGTCGCGGTTGAAGACCGTGAAGCGCTTCAGGAAGGGGACTGACTGGGGTTCGTCCCCGGTGTCCCGCGCGCGCCGGCGCTCGTCGTCGGGGATGAAACGGTCGGCGTAGACGACGGTGGTGCCGCGCTCGCCCTTGCGGACGTGGCCGCACAGAGCCAGAGACTGACGGAAGGTGAGCCAGCCCTGGCCGGAGAAGCCGTGGGCAATGACGGCGCCCCACAGGATGAGCACGTTCACGCCGGTGTAGGCGCGTCCGGTGGCGGCGTTGCGGGGCAGGCCGAGCGGGGCGGCGGCGGCCGGGGTTCCCCAGGGCTGCACCCAGGGCAGCCGGCCGGCTTCCAGCTCAGCGATGATCCGGGCGGTGATCTCGGCATAGAGGTTGCTCCGGTGGGCGCCGGAGCGGGCGGTATCGGGCATGGCGGGTCTCCGCGACGGGCCGGCCGGGAGCCTCTCTCCCGACCTCCTCACCCGTCACCCGCCCCCGCCCTCCTTTCACTCGACCCGGCCGGGCACGGCAACGCCACCGGCCGGCGCTCCGCGTCCCGCCGGAGCGGCCGCTTTATCGCGCACGGCGAGACGGGCGAGCGGGCGCCCGTTCCGGCCAACCCGCGGGCCCTGCCCCAGGCGATGGAGGCGGCCGGCATGATCTTCATCGCCAGCGACGGCGAGGGCGCCGGCGTGCGCCTGACCAAGGCGGCCGAGCGCGCGCGGCGCGGCCGGGCACCGCCAGACGCCGCTCCGGAGCCTCGTCCGGTGGAAGCGCTATGTGATGTTCCGGTTATGGGAAACGAGCAAGTGCAGGCCGCATGCCTCGCCTGCCCGGATCGGACCGGCGAGGTCAGCGAGGAGCGAGCGGCCACCGGGCGTCAGAAGAATTCGACGGCGCCGGAGAGGTTCAGTTCGCTGAACCTGATCTCGAAGAGGATGCCGTTGCCGTCGCCCAGGTCGATGTAGGTGGCGGGGAACTCGACGACGCCGAAGGGGGCGTTGATCGTGAAGACAGAGGCGCGGGCGTGCGCCAGCAGTTCCTCCAGGGTGTCGATGTCGGTGCCGTTGATGTTGCGCTCGATGCGCAGGACGTCGCCGCCGCGCTCCGCGTCGCGGGACCCCGGCGAGAACTCCAGGTAGTCCACCCCGCTGCCCGAGCGGAAGATGAAGATATCGGCTCCGTCGAAGCCGTACATGCTGTCGTTGCCAGCACCGCCGTCCAGGGTGTCGGCCCCATCTTCGCCATTGAGAAGGTCGTTCCCGTCACCGCCAATCAGATAGTCCGCTCCCCCCCCCCCTCTGAGAGTGTCATCGCCAAGGTTCCCGAACAGAAGATCATCCTCGCCACCGCCGCCAAGCACATCGTCTCCTTGGCCACCGTACAGCGTACCATTGCCGTTACCGGCATTTAAATTATCATTTCCCATATTCCCGTAGAGAACGTTATTGCCAGCTCCACTAGCGACGTAATCATTGCCCTGCCCGCCGAACAGCACATCGTCGCCAGAACCCCCATCGACGTAATCGTCGCCCTGGTTGCCGTAGAGGACGTCGTTGCCCTCGTTGCCGTTGATGTCGTCGTTGCCCAGGCCACCGGAGAGCAGGTCGTTGTCGGTGTTGCCCTCGATGGAGTCGTTGCCACCGCCGCCCTCGATGGTGTCGTCGCCGCCGGTGCCCACCAGGTATTCGCGCTCGTCCGAGCCGATGAAGCGGTTCGGGCCGTCGGCCCCCCACACCACGCCCGAGCCATCGGCGCGGTAGAAGTTCATCGGATTGCCGCTGCTGGTCATCAGCGCGCCGGTGACCTGCACCTTGGTCAGGGTCGAGGCCGTGGCGTTGGCGGCGGCGGCGTGCAGGTGGTTGAAGCTCATGGCAATGTTCCCCTCTGTGCGAGCCGAGACGTGGGCCGGCACGCCCCGGTTGCAGACGAACCATAACATTGGCGCGCGGTGGCCGGCGAGCGAAAAGTGCGGCCGGCGCAAGCAAATGCCCGGCGATTATTCGCGGCATCCCCGGATCTTCATGCAGTTTCCTAAAATACGTCCCGTTTTGTTTTCGGGAACGCCGGGCGACGGTCCACCCCCGCCGGGAGCGGGGGTGGACCGGACGGGCGGCGTCAGCCCGGCTGCTTCACCTCGTCGTGCGCGGCGGGCTCGGGCGCCGGGTCGGCGGCCGGGGCGGGCTCGGGCTCCCCGGCCGCCGCGCTGGTTTCGGCGGCGTCGAAGCTGCCCATCGCCGACACCAGACTGTCCAGCGCCGCGCTGGTTTCCGCCGTGCCGGCGTCCGCTGCGGTGGTGCCGTCCGCCGCGTCGGGTTCGGCGTCGGCCGGCGCGGAAGCCGCCTCCGCCGCATCGGCGTCGGCCTCCGGATCGGCTTCCGGATCGGCTGCGGCCGTGTCCACCGTGTCCGCGATGTCCTCAACCGCCGGTGCGCCGGTGGCGGCCTCCACGCCCTCCGGGTCCTCGGCCACGGGTTCGCTGGCGGCCGCCGCCGCATCTTCCGGACCGGCCGGATCAGCACTTGCGGTGGCGAGGGACGCCGCGCCAGCCGGGGCCGTGTCCTCCGCCGGGGCGGGTTCGGCCGCGCCGCTCGCCTGTGGAGACTCCGCCGCCGCCGCGCCGTCGACCCCCTCGCCGTCCGCCGTCTCGGCGCCCGATGCGGCGGGGGCGCCGACCTCGGCGGGCTCCGCCGGTGCGGTTTCCTCGTCCTCCGCCACCTCGGGAGCGAGGGGCAGGCCGGTGAGCGGGTCGAGCG
>NZ_DASWVV010000125.1:0-13682 GCF_036406155.1 Devosia sp.
AGGACGTGGCCGACGCGTCGGCCCCGGCCGGCGGCGATGGGGGCGAGTCGGCGCAGCCCCCGCCGCCGCAGACCGAGCTGACCCCCATCGTCTCGACCGTCGGCCACACGGTACGCATCGCTTTTCCGTTCGACCGGGACACCGCCGCGGCCGTCTTCCGCCGAGGCGACGTCGTGTGGATGCTGTTCGAAACCGCGGCAACCATCAGCGCGCCGGCCAATGGCGAAGCGCTGGACGTGATCGCCCGCCGCTTCCAGGTCACCCCGGCCGGCGGCATCCAGGTGGTGCGGCTCGATCTCGCGGTGGATCGCCTGGCCACGCTCGGGTCGGAGGGGCGGGCCTGGGTGCTGTCGCTCGGCGACGTGCTGCTCAGCGCCACCGAGCCGCTGACCCTGGCGCGCGTCCGCGACGAGCAGGGGCGGTTCCGGATGACCGCCGACCTGGCGCATCCCGCCGGGGTTCACCAGTTCCGCGATCCCGTCGTCGGGGACGTGTTGCAGGTCGTGACCGCATACCCGCCGTCGCGCGGACTTGTGCGCACCCTCGAATTCGTCGACTTCGCCGCCCTCAAGTCCGCGCACGGGCTGGTGCTCAAGCCCTTCAACGCCGACCTCGCCGTCAGCATCGAGGGGCAGGGCGCGCGCATCGAGGCAGGCGGCGGCCTGACCCTGTCCGCCCTCGACCATACGCGGCGGCTCGACACCCGCAATCCGGCGGAGTTTCGTGGCAGCTTCATCGACCTGGGCGCCGCGCGGGAGAACAATCCCGCGGCATTTGCGCGCCGCCGCGAGGAGCTGATTGCGCGGGCGGCAGCCAATGAGGGGCGGCTGCGCGACGTCGCCCGGCTCGACCTGGCCCAGTTTCTCGTCGCCAACCAGTTCGCGCCGGAAGCCATCGGCGTGCTCGGCGTGCTCGAAGCCGAACTGCAGACGCCGGACCTGCGCAAGCGGATCGCGCTCACCCGTGCCATCGCCAATGTCCTCGCCCGGCGTTCGAAGGAAGCCCTGACGACCCTAAATGGCGAGGCCTATGCCGGCGAGGTCGACGCGGTGATGTGGCGTGCGATCGCCAGGGCGGACGTGGGCGACTTCGACGGCGCCCGGCTGGATGCGCTGGCCGCGGAGAGCGCCATCGGCAGCTATCCGACCTGGGTGCAGGCGACGTTCCTGCTGTCGGCTGCTCGCGCCGCGCTCGAGGCGCGCGACCCGGACCTGACTGCCCGCTATCTGGGGTTGGTCGAATTTGCCAAGCTCGATCCCGAGCAGGTGTCGTTCCACCATCTCCTGCAGGGCAGGCTGGCCGAGACCGAGCAACGGGTGGACGAGGCTCTCGACATCTACGGGCAGGTGATCGCCGCCGACGTGCGGCCGACCCGGACGGAGGCCGTCTATCGCACGCTCCAGCTTCTCGACAAGGCCGGACGCCTCGACGTCGCCAAGGCCATCGGGACGCTGTCGGCCGAAGTCCTGCTGTGGCGTGGCGACCGGCTCGAGGCGGACATGCAGCGGTTCCTGGCGGAGCTGTACTTCCGCAACAAGGATTACCGGAACGGCTTCGAGACGGTGAAGCAGCTGGCCGCGCACCACCCCGAGAGCCCGGCCGTCAACGGCATGCTGGCCCAGGCCGAGGAAGTGTTCGCCGATCTCTACCTCAATGGCCGCGCCGACGAACTGGGCGACCTCGATGCGCTGACGCTGTACTACGACTTCCGCCAGCTCACCCCGGCCGGGCAGCGCGGCGACGAGATGATACGCAACCTGGCGCGGCGCCTCGTCAAGGTCGACCTGCTGAGGCAGGCCGGGGACCTGCTCGAGTACCAGGTCGACAGCCGGCTCAGGGGGGTGGCACAGGCCCAGGTTGCCGCCGACCTGGCCGTGATCCGCCTCGCCGACCGCGATCCGGAGGGCGCGCTGCGCACTCTCAATCGCACGCGGCTGGCCGAGATTTCGCCGCCGCTCGAGCGCCAGCGCCGCATCATCGAGGCGAGGGCGCTGATCGATGCCGGGCGGCAGCAGCTGGCTCTGGACCTGCTGTCGCGCGTCACGGGGCGCGACGCCGACTTGCTGCGCGTCGACGGCTACTGGGCGTCGAAGAACTATGCGCGGGCCGCCGAGCTGATCGAGGTCATCTACGCACCGACGGTGGCATCGGCGCCGCTCACGCAGGCCGACCGGATGAACATCATCAAGGCGGGCGTGGGGTTCGTCATCGCCGGCGACGGACTGGGGCTGTCGCGCCTGCGCTCCAAGTTCGGCGAGCAACTGGCCCAGTCGGCGGAATGGCCGATGTTCGATTTCGTTACCAACGAGGTGCTGCCTTCCGGCCCCGACTTCGCCAAGGTCGCGCACGAGGTTTCCGGACTGGATTCGCTCAACGCGTTCCTCGCTGCCTATCGCAGCATGTACGCGCCATCCGATGCCGTGGCGCCGACGCAGGCGACACCGCTCGACCGCGTCTAGCTTCCCGCGAAGCTGCGCACCAGCGAGCCGGCGACGAGGTGCCAGCCGTCGACGAGCACGAAGAAGATCAGCTTGAATGGCAACGAGATGACGACCGGGGGCAGCATCATCATGCCCATCGACATGAGCACCGAGGCCACGACCATGTCGATGACGACGAACGGCACGAACAGCAGGAAACCGATCTCGAACGCCCGCCGCAGCTCGGAGATCATGAACGCCGGCACCAGGATGTGCAGCGGGATCGGGGCCGCCTCGGCCGGCGGCTCGGCGCCGGACATGTCGTAGAACAGCTGCACGTCCTTGTCGCGGACGTTGGCGGACATGAACTCCTGGATCGGGGCGGCGCTGCGCTCGAACGCCTCCTGCACCTCGATGGTCCCGGCCAGGAGCGGGGCGATGCCGGCGTCATACGAGGCCTGCAGCGTCGGTCCCATGATGAACACGGTAAGAAACAGCGCCAGCGACACCATGACGGAGTTGGGCGGCGCCGTCTGCAGGCCGATGGCGGTGCGCAGCAGCGACAGCACGACGACGATGCGCGTGAAGCTGGTCACCATCACCAGGATGGAGGGAGCCAGCGACAACAGGGTGATGAGGCCGACCAGCTGGACGGCGCGTTCGGTCAGCGTGGCGTCGTCGCCGAAATCGATGGAGATATCCTGCCCGAAGGCAAGGGCAGGCACGAGCGCGATGCCGAGCAGCGCAATAAGAGCCAGGCTGCGTCGCAGCCTGGGCGCCGACTCAGTTCTTTTCTGCCTTGAAGACGTCCCTGAAGTAGCCGCGCGCCCCAAGCTTGGCCTGCCCGTTCATGTCGTTCGCAGGGCCGGTTGTAGCTGAGTCGGAGCCGGGATTGTCCGCACGCTCCTGATTCATGGGGATAATTGCCGTTTCCATGCGGCTGACCGGCCGCATGAGGCCGGTATGGCGCAGCGATGCGGGCTTGCGCGCGCCGGCGGGGCGGCCGAGATCGCGCAGCCGCTCGAGCGGGGTGCGTCCTCCGGTGGCGAGGCCCGGGGACGGGGCGGTATCCTCCGCCGGTGGCGCGGGCACGGGCTTGGCGGCGGGGGCAGCGGCTGGAACGGGGCGGCGCATCGGTGCGGCCGGCCGCTCCACCGGGATATTGGCCTCGATCAGCAGGTCCTGGCCGCCGCCGGTGAGGATGAGATGCTCGACATTGTCGCGCCGCACGATGAGCAGGCGCCGGCGCCCATCGATGGCGACGCTGTCAACGACATTGACCCTCCGGCTGCGCGGGCGGCCGAGATTGGCGGAGGCGTTGAACAGGACCTTGAGGATCCAAAGTCCGAGTAGAATCAGGACGAGGACGATCGCCAGGGCGAACACGCTGGTGAGCACGGTGTTGTCGGAGCCGCCGAACACGCTCGTCAGGAATTGCATGGCCACTCCATCATGTCCGGGCACGCCGACCCGCTCGGCCGGCAAGACCTGCCCATCATAGCGCCTCAATTGTGCAAATTGCGAGGCGATGCGCGCGGAGGTTAACGACTGATTAACCATCAGTGGGCAGGAATTGCCCAGTGGGCCGTTCGGCCCCGGGGGCGACGAGTCGATGGGCCTTGCCGACATTACGCTGTTCGCGGCGCTGACCGAGAAGATGAAGTGGCACCAGGCCCGGCAGGGCCTGCTCGCCGAGAACGTCGCCAATGCCGAGACGCCGGGCTATCGCGGACGCGACCTGGAGGCCTTCGGCTTCGAGGCGCATCTGCGCCGGCAGTCGACGGCACACGTCGAAACGGCGCGGACCGATCGGGCCCACATCCGCCCGGCCGCAAGTGCCGCGGAAAGCTTCGGAACGCGCCGGCTCAACAGCTTCGAGATCACGCCGGAAGGCAACGGCGTGACCCTCGAGGACGAGATGATGAAGGTCACCGCCAACCAGATCGACTACCAGGCGGTCACCAGCCTCTACACCAAGTCGCTGCGCCTGCTGCGCACGGCGCTCGGCCGGCAGAGCTGAGATGAGGGGAACCTGAGATGGCCGACTTCCTGTCCTCGCTCAAGATCGCCGCGACCGGCCTGCATGCGCAGACGGCGCGCATGCGCGTCATCGCCGAGAACCTGGCCAACGCCGACTCGGCCGGCAAGACGCCGGACGACGAGCCGTATCGGCGGCGCATCCCGACCTTTCGCGCGGTGATGGACGACGCGGCGGGCGGCACCACGGTGCAGATCGGCCGGCTCGCCTACGACATGTCGGACTTCCAGAGCCGCTACGAGCCGGGCCATCCGGCTGCGGACGAGCGGGGCTACGTGCGCTACCCCAACGTCAATGCCCTGATCGAGACCATGGACATGCGCGAGGCGCAGCGCACCTACGAGGCCAACCTCAACGTCGTGACCGTGACCCGGCAGATGCTGGGCCGCACCATCGACATCCTGCGCGGCTAGACCGGGAAAGGGACCGACCGAGATGAGCACGCCATTCAACGCCGCTGCCGCCGCCTACGGCAATGCCGCGAGGCTGCTGGCGCAGCCGGTGAAGGCGCCGGCCGAGGCCGCGCCGACCGGGCAGGAATTCGCCAAGTTCCTGGCGGAGTCGGTGCAGGGCGTCGTCGACAGCGGCCGCGCCTCCGACCGCATGGCGATGGACCTCGTCAACGGCAAGGGCGACGTCGTCGACGTGGTCACGGCGATCTCGCAGACCGAGATCGCGATGGAGACGATGGTCACCATCCGCGACCGGGTGATCTCGGCCTACGAGGAAATCATGCGCATGCCGATCTAGGGCGGCAGAGGGGGCAGGAGGATGACCGGGGCGGAAGCACTCGACGTCGCGCGCGAGGGGATCTGGGTACTGATCATCGTCTCGGCGCCGATGATGATCGTCGGGCTGGTCGTGGGCGTGGTCATCGCCCTGTTCCAGGCGCTGACGCAGATCCAGGAAATGACCCTGGTGTTCGTGCCGAAGATCCTCGCCATCTTCGTGGCCCTGCTGGTGTCGCTGCCGTTCATCGGCGCCACCATGAACGGCTACATGCTGAAGCTGGCCGACATGATCGTGACCGGAGGCTAGGGGTGGTCAGCCTCAACTGGTTGCCGGAGACGGCCTATCTCTACCTGCTGCTGTTCGCCCGCGTCGGCACCATCATGATGCTGATGCCGGCGCTGGGCGAGCAGATCATCCCGGCGCGCATGCGGCTCGGCTTCGCCCTGGTGTTCGCGCTGGTGCTCTACCCGCTGATCGCGCCGTCGCTGCCACGGCTGCCGGAGGGCTTCCCGGGCATCGTCGCGCTGCTCGTGCACGAACTGGTGATCGGGCTGATCCTCGGCGCCATCACCCGGCTGGTGGTGATGAGCGCCCAGGTCGCCGGCGCCGTCATCGCCTTCCAGGCGGGCCTCAGCGTGGCGCAGTCCGCCGACCCCACCAATGGCGGCATCCAGGGCGCCATCGTCGGCAGCTTCCTGTCGTTTCTCGGCATCACGCTGATCTTCGCCACCGACCTGCATCACGTGGCGCTGGCGGCGATCTACGACAGCTACATGATCTTCGCGCCGGGGACGCCGCTGCTGTTCGGCGACGTCGCGCAGATGGCGATCCAGACCATCGCCGGCGCCTTCGTCATCGGCGTGCAGATGTCGGCGCCGTTCATCGTCTTCGGCCTCGTGTTCTATCTCGGCATGGGCATCCTCGCGCGCATGATGCCGCAATTGCAGGTGTTCTTCGTCGCCATGCCGGCCACCATCTCGGTGGGGCTGGTGCTGCTGGCCCTGCTGCTGTCGATGATGATGGGCTGGTACCTGATGCATTTCGAGGACACGCTCGCGACCCTCAGGGGCGCCTAGACGGTGAGCGACGAGGCCCCGGAACAGTCTTCGAAAACCGAAGACCCCTCGCAAAAGAAGCTCGAGGACGCCCACAAGAAGGGCGACGTGGCCAAGAGCCAGGAGGTGACGACCTGGTTCATGCTGTCGGGCGCGGCGCTGATCTTTGCGACGATGGCGGTGCCGAGCGCCACCGGGCTGGCCGGCAGCCTCAAGGTGCTGCTGGCCAATGCCGACCGCTTCGAGGTCGGCGGCGCCGGGTTCGGCGCGTTTTTTCATGGCCTGGCCGGTTCGCTGCTGCTGGTCGCGCTGCTGCCGTCCGCCATCCTCGCCGCCTTTGCGATCGCGGCCAACCTGGTGCAGCACAAGCCGCTGCTCTCGGTCGACCCGATCACCCCGAAACTGTCGAAGATCTCGCCGATCGCGGGTTTCAAGCGGCTGTTCTCGGTCGAGGCGCTGGTCAATTTCGCCAAGGGGCTCGCCAAGCTCTCCGCCGTCAGCGCCGCGCTGTGGTTCGTGCTGCAGCCCGAACTGGGGCGCATGGAAGCGATGATCACCGGCGAGCCGGCAGCCATCCTCCGCGTCTTTCTCGACATCAGCCTCAAGATCTTCGGGGCGGTGATCGCCGTCGTCGCCGTCATCGCGCTCGCCGACTACTTGTTCCAGCGCCACCGCTGGTGGCAGCGCCAGAAGATGACGGTGCAGGAGACGCGCGACGAGTACAAGCAGATGGAGGGCGACCCCAAGATCAAGGGCCGCATCCGCGCCATCCGCAACGAGCGCAGCCGCAAGCGCATGATGGCGGCGGTGCCGCATGCCACCGTGGTCATCACCAACCCCACGCACTTCGCCGTCGCCCTCAAGTACGACCGCTCGATGCCGGCGCCGCTCTGCCTCGCCAAGGGCGCCGATGCGGTGGCCCTGCGCATCCGCGCCATCGCCACCGAGCACGACGTGCCGATCGTGGAGAACCCGCCGCTGGCGCGGGCCCTGTTCGCCAGCGTCGAGGTCGACGAGACCATCCCCGCCGAGCACTTCAAGGCCGTGGCCCAGGTCATCGGCTTCGTCATGCGCCTCGAGCACCGGCAAAAATGGCGGCGATAGCGGCGGCGGCCGGGGGAAACGGCGCTTGCCGCTACCCAACCCGCGCGGGCGTTGCTAGACGTGGCTGGAGCGCCAGATTCGTGGCGGTTTGATGTCCGGAGCACGACGACGCCAGATGGCTGCAACGCCACTCGACGAGGGCAGTTATCCCGACCCGCTGGTGCGGCGCCCGCGCAGCGCCGCCGGGCTGTGGCGTGTCGTGGTGCTGGCGGCGTTCTTCATCGTCCTTGCCGCGGTGTTGTCGACGCTGGGTGACCGCATGCCGCCCGACCTCATCCTCGTCTTCCTCGGCGTCCTGGCCGTCATCGGCGTCTTTTGCCTGTTCGCCGTGGCCGCCGGGCTGTTCCGCTTCGCCACGGGCGAGGAGGGGCGCACGATCTCGCGCGCCATCGTCGACAGCCTGCCGTTCGGCGCGGTGGTGACCGACCGCGAGGGGCGTATCTCCTATGTCAATGCCGCCTATGGCGGCTTTCATGGCGCCATCACCGACGGCGTGCCGGTCGGCGTGCCGCGGCTGTTTGCCGGCCAATCCGAGGCCAGCGAGGCGGTCTACCGGCTCGGCCGCGCGGCCAAGGACGGCAGGCCGGCCACGGAAGACATCCGCCTGCTCGGCGGGCTGGGGGGCGCGGCGGGCGGCGGCAAGCCCTACTGGTACCGCGTCGGCGTGCGGGCCCTGCCGCCGGTGGACGGCACCGCCGAGCCGCTCGTGCTGTGGTCGGTGGAGGACATCACCCGCGACCGGGAGCGGCAGGACAACGCCTTCCTCGAACTGCAGCGGGCCATCGACTATCTCGACCACGCCCCGGCAGGGTTCTTTTCCGCCGACGCCAGGGGCCGCATCCAGTACCTCAACTCGACGCTGGCCGACTGGCTGGGCTACGACCTCGCCGAGTTCGAAGCCGATGCCCTGCGGCTCGAGGACGTCGTGCGCGGCGACGGCGCCAGCCTGCTCATGGGTGGGCGCAGCGACGGCGAAATCCGCACCGAGGTCATCGACATCGATCTTGTCGGGCGCAACGGCACGAGCTTTCCGGTGCGCCTGCTGCACCGCGCCGCCCGGCTGGCCGACGGCGAGCTGGGAGAGACCCGCACGCTGGTGCTAGACCGCCGCAGCGGCTCCGGCCACGAGGAGGCGCTTCGCGCCTCGGAGGTGCGCTTTGCCCGTTTCTTCAACGACACGCCGTTCGCCATCGCCACGCTCGACAACGAGGGCCGGATCATCCGCACCAACGCGCCGTTCAGCCGCATCTTCGGCTGGTCGGGCAGCGACAAGAGCCTCGAGCAGCAGCCGATCGCCGAACTGATCGCCGAGGCCAGCCGCGACCGCTTCGCCCAGGCGATCGAGGCGGCGCTGGCCAACCGTTCGGTGATCGAGCCTGTCGACGCCCTGTTGGCCATCGGCGGCGATCACGCCGTCCGCCTCTATGTCTCCGGCTCGGAGGAAACCGAGGGTTCGCCGGAGCGCGTCAACGTCTATGCGCTCGACATGACCGAGCAGCGCAAGCTCGAGGCGCAGTTCGCGCAGGGCCAGAAGATGCAGGCCGTCGGCCAGCTGGCCGGCGGGGTGGCGCACGATTTCAACAACGTGCTCACCGCCATCATCGGCTTCGCCGACCTGCTGCTGCTCAAGCACAAGCCGGGTGACCCGTCCTTCTCCGACCTGATGTCGATCAAGAACAACGCCAACCGCGCCGCCGGGCTCACCCGGCAGTTGCTGGCGTTCTCGCGCCGGCAGACGCTGAGGCCCCAGATCCTCGAAGTCCCTACCCATATCGACGACCTCACCGTGCTGCTGAAGCGGCTGATCGGCGAGCAGATCGCGCTCGAGGTCGACCACGGGCAGGGCATCTGGCCGGTGAAGGCCGACCTCGTCCAGCTCGAGCAGGTCGTGGTCAACCTGGTTGTCAACGCGCGCGACGCCATGCCCAACGGCGGCAAGATCGTGCTGCGCACGCGCAATGTCGGCGAGGCGGAAGCGGCGGGCTTCAACTTCACCGGCATGCCGGCGGCGGACTACGTGCTGATCGAGGTCGAGGATACGGGCACCGGCATGCCCCCCGAGATCCTCGAGAAGATCTTCGAGCCGTTCTTCTCGACCAAGGAACTGGGCAAGGGCACCGGGCTGGGGCTGTCGACCGTCTACGGCATCATCAAGCAGACGGGCGGCTTCATCTATCCCGAATCGACAGTCGGCAAGGGCACGACCTTCAAGATCTTCCTGCCCCGCCACGTGCCGGTGGAGGGGGAGGTGCCGGCCAAGCCGCAGGTGGCCGCGGTCAAGGACCTGACCGGCCACGAGCGCATCCTGCTGGTCGAGGACGAGGACAATGTCCGCGCCTTCTCGGCCCGCGCCCTGCGCACGACCGGCTATGAGGTGTTCGAGGCGGATTCGGGTGAGCAGGCCCTCGAGGTGCTCGAGGACATCGACCACGAGATCGACCTCATGATCTCGGACGTGGTCATGCCGGAGATGGACGGCCCGGCGCTGCTCGTCGAGGTGCGCAAGAAGCGGCCCGACCTCAAGGTCATCTTCGTTTCCGGCTATGCCGAGGAAAGTGTGCGCCAGGACATCGCCGACGACCAGAGCGTCGAGTTCCTCGCCAAGCCCTATTCGCTCGACCAGATCAACTCCAAGGTCAAGGAAGTGCTCGGCAAGGGCACCGAGTAGGGCTCACCCCGCGACCTTGCCGTTGGGCAGTGGCGCGCCGGCCGCGACCAGCCCGCGTTGCGCCAGCGCGTCCCAGAACGGCTCGGGGATCGCGGTCTCCCACCAGGCGAGGATGCCGTCCAGCTCGGCGGGGGATTTGGGTCCCGGCAGGATGTTGCACACGGCCGGATGGGCGAGCGGGAACTGCAGGGCCGCCGCGCCGATGGGCACGCCGAACTCGGCGCACACCGCCTCGAGCTCGTGCACGCGCCGGACCACGTGCTCGGGCGCTTTGGCGTAGTTCCACATGCCCGTGCCCATCAGCGCGCCGCCGTTGAAGGGGCCGCCGACGACGACCGAGGCGCCGCGCGCGACGCAGGCGGAGAGGAAGGGGTCGAGCGAGGTCTGCTCGAGCAGCGTGTAGCGCCCCGCCAGCAGGAACACGTCCCACTCGCCCAGTTCGAGCGCCTCCATGAGCACTTCCCACTCGTTGACGCCGAGCCCGATGGCGGAGACCACGTTGTGGCGCCGCAGTTCCTCGAGCGCCCGGTAGCCGCCGGCCTCAAGCTGCTTCCACAGCGGCTTGTTGCCCTCGACGCCGTGCGTCATGGCGCCGATGTCGTGGACATAGAGGATGTCGACCGCGGCCAGCCCGAGCCGCTGCAGGCTGTCTTCCACGGACCGCATGACGGCGTCGTAGGAGTAATCGTAGACCTGCTCGAAGGGAAACGGATCCACCCAGCCATGCGGGTAGGTGCGTTCGGACTCGGAGCGTACCGGGCGCAGCAGGCGGCCGACCTTGGTGGACAGCACGGTGCCCTCGCGCCGGAAGCGCAGCGCATCGCCGACGAAATGCTCGGAGCGGCCGTAGCCGTATTGCGGCGCGGTGTCGAAATAGGTGATGCCCGCTTCGAGGGCGCGGCTGACGGTGGCGCGCGCCTGCTCCGCCGGGACGGCGGTGAAATTGCCGGCCAGCGTGGCGCCGCCGAGGCCGAGCGTGGTGATCTCGAGAGGGGTGCGGCCGATGCGCCGCCGCGCGAAGACCGGGCGTGATGCGTTCTCGTCCATGATGTGGCCTCCCAGCCAATGTCGCCACACTGCCACGCCGGCAACCCGTCCGCAAATCCTGGCGAGAGGCCCGGCTGCCGGCGCCATCGGCATCGCAGGCCTGGGCGGCGCACCGCGACCGCGCCGAATCGACGGTTCGGATGCGACGCCCGAGGGGTCACTTTGGCATTGACAGTCTGGAAACAAAATGAGAACAGAATAGGTACAGACGATGGACAGCCGCCGACTTGTCCCCGCATTGCAAGGGGTGGGCGCGCATGAAATAAGGGAGACCGACAATGGCTGCTGTGACGCCGCTGCGCGTAGTTGACGGGGGTTCGATGGACAAGGACAAGGCACTCGCCGCGGCGCTGAGCCAGATCGAGCGCAGTTTCGGCAAGGGCACGGTGATGCGCTTCGGCGAGGGCGCCATCGCCCAGGTCGAGGCCGTGTCCACCGGCTCGCTCGGGCTCGACATCGCGCTCGGCATCGGCGGGCTGCCGCGCGGCCGCATCATCGAGATCTTCGGGCCGGAGAGCTCCGGCAAGACGACGCTGGCGCTGCACGTGATCGCCGAGGCGCAGAAGAACGGCGGCATCTGCGCCTTCGTCGACGCCGAGCACGCGCTCGACCCGATCTACGCGCGCAAGCTGGGCGTGAAGGTCGACGAACTGCTGATCTCGCAGCCCGATACCGGCGAGCAGGCGCTGGAGATCGCCGACACGCTGGTGCGCTCGGGCGCCATCGACGTGCTCGTCGTCGATTCGGTGGCGGCGCTGACGCCCAAGGCCGAACTCGAGGGCGAGATGGGCGACGCGCTGCCGGGCCTGCAGGCGCGGCTGATGAGCCAGGCCATGCGCAAGCTCACCGCCTCGATCTCGAAGTCCAAGGCGATGGTCATCTTCATCAACCAGATCCGCATGAAGATCGGGGTGATGTACGGCTCGCCCGAGACCACGACCGGCGGCAACGCACTGAAGTTCTACTCCTCGGTGCGCCTCGACATCCGCCGCATCGGCGCCATCAAGGAGCGCGACGAGGTCATCGGCAACCAGACGCGCGTCAAGGTGGTCAAGAACAAGCTCGCCCCGCCGTTCCGCCAGGTGGAATTCGACATCATGTATGGCGAGGGCATCTCCAAGACCGGCGAACTGCTCGATCTCGGGGTCAAGAGCGGCATCGTCGAGAAGTCGGGCGCCTGGTTTTCCTACGACAGCCAGCGGCTGGGCCAGGGGCGCGAGAACGCCCGGCAGTTCCTCAAGGACAACCCGGAAGTCGCGGCGACCATCGAGAAGGGCGTGCGTGAGAGCTCGGGCATCCTGTCCGAGGCCCTGCTGGCCGGTCCCGAGGGGGACGAGGCGGCGGACGCCGAAGACTAGGCGCCGCCGTACCGCGGCGGTCGTGCCGCCGGGGCACGGCCGGGCGTGGGGGCGCGGGCGAGCAGCGGGGGAGGGGCTGGCGAGGGTGGCGCCGGCCGCGATCGAGTGAGCGTGGCGCTGCTGGACAGAGGCGCAAGCTGCGCGATAGAAGGCATTTCCCGATCTATCAGGCGCGGCCGCGGCGCGCGCCGCCAGCTCGCATCGAAGGCGCCCATGACCAGCGTAAACGACATCCGCTCCAGCTTCCTCGGCTATTTCTCGCGGAACGGGCACGAGCCGGTGCCGTCGAGCCCGCTGGTGCCGCGCAACGACCCGACGCTGATGTTCACCAATGCCGGCATGGTGCAGTTCAAGAACGTCTTCACCGGCGTCGAGAAGCGGCCCTATTCGACGGCGGTCACCTCGCAGAAATGCGTGCGCGCCGGCGGCAAGCACAACGACCTCGACAATGTCGGCTATACGGCGCGCCACCACACCTTCTTCGAGATGCTCGGCAATTTCTCGTTCGGCGATTACTTCAAGGAGCGCGCGATCGAACTGGCCTGGAATCTGATCACCAAAGAATTCGGGCTGAAGAAGGACAAGCTGCTCGTCACCGTCTACCACACCGACGACGAGGCGGCGGGCCTGTGGAAGAAGATCGCCGGCTTCTCCGATGACCGCATTATCCGCATCCCGACCTCGGACAATTTCTGGGCGATGGGAGATACAGGCCCGTGTGGCCCGTGCTCCGAAATCTTCATCGACCGCGGCGAGCACATCTGGGGCGGCCCTCCGGGCAGCCCGGAAGAGGACGGCGACCGCTTCCTTGAATTCTGGAATCTCGTGTTCATGCAATACGAGCAGGTGACGAAGGAGGAGCGCGTGCCGCTGCCGCATCCTTCGATCGACACCGGCATGGGGCTGGAGCGCATGGCCTGCATCCTGCAGGGCGTCGACAGCGTCTTCGAAACGGATTTGTTCCGTCACCTGATCGACGTGACCTCCTCCGCGCTCGGGCACGCGCCGGACGAGCAAACCCTCGCGTCCTACCGGGTGATCGCAGACCACCTGCGTTCGTCGTCGTTTCTCGTCGCCGACGGCGTGCTGCCCTCGAACGAGGGACGCGGCTATGTGCTGCGCCGGATCATGCGCCGCGCCATGCGCCACGCGCAGCTTCTCGGCGCCAGCGAGCCGCTGATGTGGAAGCTTGTCCCCGCGCTCGCCCGCGACATGGGACAGGCCTTTCCGGAACTCGTTCGCGCCCAGGCGCTGATCGAG
>NZ_DASWVV010000126.1:0-4091 GCF_036406155.1 Devosia sp.
CGTTGGTGACCTGCGACTCTTCCACGCCGAGTTGCTCGGCGATGATTTTCTTGACACGTGCTTCGATATCGCTCATGGGTTCCCTCAGAGGGTTTGTGAATGAATCCGCGATTTTAGCGCCCCACCACGACCGTTCGGGGCCGGCCCCGGACGGGGCGGCTCCGCCGGCATGGACCCGGCCGCGCGGACGGGCCGCGCGGCCGGCGCGCTTCACGCCATGTACATGCCGCCGTTGACGTGGATTTCCTGGCCTGTCACGTAGCCGGCCCGGGGCGACGCCAGGAAGGCGACGGCAAAAGCGATGTCCGCCGGCTGCCCGAGGTGGCCCAGCGGAATCTGCTGCAACAACCCCTCCTGCTGCGTCGGCGGCAGGCCGGCGGTCATGTCGGTCTCGATGAAGCCGGGCGCGATGCAGTTGACGGTGATCTTGCGGCTGCCCAGTTCGCGCGCCAGCGCGCGCGTCATGCCGGCCACGCCGGCCTTGGCCGCGGCGTAGTTTGCCTGACCCGGGTTGCCGCTCGCGCCGACGACCGACGTGATGTTGATCATCCGGCCGTAGCGCTGCTTCATCATCGTCTTCATGGCGGCGCGGCACATGCGGAACACCGCCTTGAGATTGGTGTCGACGACGGCGTCCCAGTCCTCGTCCTTCAGGCGCATCGCGAGCATGTCCCGGGTGATGCCCGCATTGTTCACGAGGACGTGCAGGCCGCCCTGCCCGGCGGCGACCCGGTCCACCAGCGCCTGCGCGGCGGCACCGTCGTTGACGTCGAGGACGGCGCCCGAACAGCCCGGCCAGGCCGAAAGCGCCTGCCCGATCGCCGTGGCGCCAGCCTCCGACGTCGCCGTGCCCACCACCTTCATTCCCTGCTGCGCCAGTTCCAGCGCGATCGCCGCGCCGATGCCGCGGCTCGCGCCGGTGACCAGCGCCACCTGGCCCTGCATGCTGGCGGTCATGCAAGCACTCCCTTCACTTCGGCGAGGGTGGCCGGGTCGTACATCGCCGCGGACGTGAGTTCCGGCGCGATGCGCTTGGTCATGCCGGCCAGCACCTTGCCAGGGCCGCACTCGACGATCGCGGACGCACCCATCGCCGCGATGGCGCGCACGCAGTCGACCCAGCGCACCGGCCCGAACGCCTGCTGGTACAGCGCGGCGCGGATGCGGTCGGGATCGGATTCGACCTTGGCCTCGATGTTGTTCACGACCGGGATGCGCGGCGCGGCAAAGGCCGTGGCGGCGAGCTGGCGCTGCAGCCGTTCCGCGGCCGGCTTCATCAGGCTGGAATGGAACGGGGCGGACACCGGCAACGGCAGCGCCCGCTTCGCCCCGTTGGCCTTGAGGACCTCGCAGGCCTTCTCGACGGCCGCCTTGCTGCCGGCGATCACGGTCTGCACCGGGTCGTTGAAGTTCACGGCTTCCACCACTTCCCCGCTGTTCGTGCCGAAGCTGCGCGCCGCCTCGGCACAGCCGTCGACGACCTTCTGCGCATCGAGGCCGAGGATGGCCGCCATCGCGCCGGTGCCGACCGGCACCGCTTCCTGCATGGCCTGCGCGCGAAACCGCACCAGCGGAGCCGCGTCTGCCAGCGTGAGCACTCCGGAGGCGACCAGCGCCGAGTACTCGCCCAGCGAGTGGCCGGCGACGACGGACGGCTGCGCGCCGTCCTCGGCCAGCCAAGCGCGCCAGGCCGCGACGCCGGCCACCAGCATCACCGGCTGGGTGTTGGTGGTGAGGGCCAGCGTCTCCTTGGGGCCTTCCTTGATCAGGCGGCCGACGTCCTCGCCCAGGGCGTCGGACGCTTCCTTGACGGTGGCGGCGACGGCCGGGTGGTCGCCCCAGGCGTCGAGCATGCCGACGGCCTGCGAGCCCTGGCCCGGAAAGACGAATGCAAACGATTTCATGGTTGCTCTCTCGCGAGGGAAAAGCTGGACCGGCGTGCGCTCAGAAGTCGAGCAGCACCGCGCCCCACGTGAAGCCGCCGCCGACGCCCTCGAGCATCAGCGTGTCGCCGCGGGCGATCTTGCCGCCGCGCACCGCCGCATCGAGCGCGAGCGGGATCGAGGCGGCCGAGGTGTTGCCGTGCTGGTCGACGGTGACGATCACCTTGTCCAGCGGCAGCTTCAGCTTCCGGGCCGTGCCCTGCATGATGCGGATGTTGGCCTGGTGCGGAATGAGCCAGTCGATGTCGGCCTCGGTGCGACCGGCCTTGGCCAACGCCGCCCGGGCCGCGCTCTCGAGCACGCCCACGGCCAGCTTGAACACGGCCTGGCCGTCCATCTTCAGCAGCGGGTCGCCGAGCACCTTGCCGCCTGACACGGTGCCCGGGACGCACAGGATGCCGACATGCCTGCCGTCGGCGTGCAGGTCGGTGGCGAGAATGCCGGGCGTATCGGAGGCTTCCAGGACGACGGCGCCGGCGCCGTCGCCGAACAGCACGCACGTCGTGCGGTCGTCGAAGTCCAGGATGCGCGAGAACACTTCGGCGCCGATCACCAGCGCCTTGCTCGCGCTGCCGGTGCGGATCATCGCGTCGGCGATGGTCAGCGCGTAGACGAAGCCGCTGCAGACCGCCTGCACGTCGAACGCCGGGCAGCCGGCGATGCCCAGCTTGTGCTGCAGGATGCAGGCCGCCGACGGGAAGACCATGTCGGGGGTCGACGTCGCCACGATGATGAGGTCGATGTCCTGCGGGCCGACGCCCGCAGCCTCCATGGCGCGCCGCGCGGCCTGCGCACCGAGGTCGCTCGACGTCACGTCCGGCTCCGCGAAGTGGCGGGCCCGGATGCCGGTGCGCTCCACGATCCAGTCGTCCGAGGTCTCGACCCCGCGCGCCGCCAGTTCGGCGGCCAGTTCGGCGTTGGTGACGCGGCGGGGCGGCAGGAAACTGCCCGTCCCGGCGATGCGCGAATATGTGGTCATGAGGAAGTGAGCATCTTTTCGAGCGGCTGCGCGTCGTCCGCGGGGGAGACCAGCAGCGGCCGCGCATGCGCGATGCGCGCCTGCACGCGCTCCAGCAGCTTGTGCCGGGCCGCATCATACGCGCGGTTGAGGGCGTGCTCGAAGGCGAACGCGTCCGCCGAGCCGTGGCTCTTGAAGACCAGCCCGCGCAGCCCGAGCAGCGCGGCGCCGTTGTAGCGGCGATAGTCGACGCGCTTCTTGAACGCGGCGAGGACCGGATAGGCGACCAGCGCCGCCACCTTCGTCAGCGGATGGCGTGAGAACTCCTCGCGCAGGAAGCCGCCGACCATGGTCGCCAGCCCTTCGCTCGTCTTGAGCATCACGTTGCCGACGAAGCCGTCGCACACGACGATGTCGACGGTGCCCTTGTAGATGTCGTTGCCCTCGACGTTGCCGAAGAAGTTGAGGTCCCCCGAGGCGGCCGCCGCGCGCAGCAGCTCGCCGGCGCGCTTGATCACCTCGCTGCCCTTGATCACCTCCTCGCCGATATTGAGCAGTCCGACCGAGGGAGCCTCGTCCTCGTTCATCGCGGAGACCAGGGCCGAGCCCATGACGGCGAACTGCAGCAGGTGCTGCTCGGTGCAGTCGACGTTGGCGCCGAGGTCCAGCACCGTGGTGGCGCCGCCCTTCGCATTCGGCATCGGCGAAGCGATGGCCGGCCGGTCGATGCCCTCCAGGGTCTTGAGCAGGTAGCGCGCCAGTGCCATCAGAGCGCCGGTGTTGCCGGCCGACACGGCCGCGTCGGCCCGGCCATCCTTGACCTGCTGGATCGCGACCCGCATGGACGAGTCCTTCTTGCGCCGCAAGGCGACCTCGACCGAGTCGTCCATGGCGACGATTTCCGAGGCATGCAGCGCGGTGGCGCGCGGGTGCTGGAACGCGGCGAGGCTGTCGGGCGCGCCCACCAGCAGAAGGTGCGCGTCGGGGTGCTGCTCGAGAAAATGCCGGCAGGCGGGCAAGGTGACCTGGGGGCCGTGGTCGCCCCCCATGCAGTCAACAGCCAGAGTAGTCATGGCCTCAAATGTAGAGCCTTTTCGAGAGGCATCCGGAGCGCGCCGGGCGCGACGAAGCGGCGGCGCATAGAACAAAGGCCCGTGCTGCGCCTGCAGCCGGGCCTTGCCGCGAAGCCA